>NZ_AP017558.1:1648842-1978611 GCF_002355635.1 Halopenitus persicus
GTACCTCTGTGACGGCAGCATTCGGCTCGGCCACGGCGAGACCGGACGGACGCTCGAGGTGACGAAGTTCCGCGGTTCCGACTTCCAGGCTGGCACCCATACCGCACGGATCACCGACGACGGACTCCGGGTGTATCCCCGGCTCGAACCGGAGATACACGCTCGGGAGTTCACGGCCGATACCGTCTCCTCGGGTGTCGACGCGCTCGATTCGTTGCTTTCCGGCGGGATCGAACGAGGAACCGTGTCGGTGATATCCGGGCCCAGCGGCGTCGGCAAGACGACGACCGGGTCCCACTTCATGAAGGAGGCGGCCACCCGTGGCGAACGGTCGGTCATCTACATGTTCGAGGAGTCGACGGCGACCTTCCGCCACCGCTCGCGCACGATCGGGGTGCCGGTCGACGAGATGATCGACGAGGGCTCGCTCGCGGTCGAGGAAGTGGAGCCGCTGTCGGTCTCCCCGGACGAGTTCGCGGCGCAGGTTCGGACCGAAGTCGAGGAACGCGACGCCCGCGTCGTGATGCTCGACGGGATCTCCGGCTATCGGCTCTCGCTGCGTGGCGCGGAGGACGACCTGGTCCGGGAGCTGCACGCGCTGTGTCGCTATCTTCGGAACATGGGCGTCACCGTGATCCTCGTGGACGACGTCGGCACCGTTACCGGCGAGTTCACGCCGACGAGTTCCCGTATCAGCTATCTCGCCGACACCATCCTCTTTCTGCGCTACATCGAGGTCGCCGGCGAGCTCCGGAAGGCGGCCGGCGTGTTGAAGAAACGTGCCAGCGACTTCGAGCGGACGCTTCGGGAGTTCGCGATCACGAACGAGGGGATCGTCCTGGGGGACCCGCTGACCGGACTCCGCGGGATCCTGACCGGAACGCCCGACTTCGTCGAGGACGACTGATCGCCGGCCGATGACCGACGACGCTCCGACGAACGACTCCGGGCTCGGGTGGTCCTCCGAGCGGCAGGTACGTCCAGAGGCCGACGGCGGTGCGAACTCGGGGGCCGACGACGGTGCGAACCCGGAGCAACCGCCCGTGTTCGGACTCGCCGCCGAGCGGTCCGGCCTCGGCCCGACCGACGGGTCCCGCCGCCCGCGGGTGGCGTGTTGTCTCACCCGCGACGGCCACGAGCGACTGCTCACCGAGTGGCTCGAGGCACACGGCTATGACCCGGTTCGGATCGACGCGTCCGGCGTTGGGAACGCCCGATTCGACCTCTGTATCGTCGACCGCCACACGCTCGCGGACGTTCGCGCTCCGCTCCTCGACCGCCGGCAACGGTCGCAGGCGCTGCTGCCGGTGTTGTTGCTCACGCCCGGCGGCACCGGCGAGACGCTGGCCGCGCTGCCGGCCCCGCTCGCGGCCGTCGTCACCGACGTCGTCTCGACGCCGCTTCGGACGCCGATCCTCGAACGCCGCATCGAGAGCGCGCTCCATACACGTCGGCTCTCCCGCGATCTGGCCGGAAGCCGGGAACGCTATCGCCGGCTCGTCGAGCACACGCCCGCGGCGGTCTTTCTCGTCACCGAGGGAACGATCACCTACGCCAACGCCGCCGCCGAGCGGATTCTCGGCGCCCAGTCCGGCGGACTTCGCGGCGAGTCGTTCGTCGCGTTCGTCCTTCCTGACGACCGGAACCGCGTCGGGGAGCTCATCGAGTCGATGGCGCCCGGCTCGTCGATCGAGTTCGTCGACGTCGACCTCCAGCGCAACGACTACGCCATCCCGACCGAACTCGCCGTGGCTCGCGTCGACGACGGGACGGTGGACGCGTCCGAGCCCGGCGGAACCGACGCCGGCGCTGCCCGCCGGTCGCCGGGGCACACCGTCCAGATCGTCGCCCACGACGTCTCGCGGCGGCAGGCTCGCGAGGATCAGCTCAAGCTCTACCGTCGAGCGATGGACGCCGCGACGGTCGGGATCTCCATTACCAACCCGTCGTTGCCCGACAACCCGCTCATCTACGTCAACGACGAGTTCGAACGGATCACCGGCCGATCGCGGGAGGAGGTGCTCGGGCGCAATCCGCGGATCCTGCAGACGGAGCACACCGACCCCACAACGGTCGCCCGGATCCGGTCGGCCGTCCAGGCCGGCGAGCCCGTCTCGGTGGAGATCCGGAACGGTCGCCCGGACGGGTCGGAGTGGTACAACCAGCTCGACATCACGCCCATCGAGGGCGCCGACGGCGAGGTCGAGTACTTCCTCGGATTCCAGCGCGACGTGACCGACCGCCACGAGCGCGAACAGCGGCTCGCGGTGCTCGACCGCGTCCTTCGCCACAACCTCCGCAACCGACTCAACGTCGTCACGGGCCACGCCGCCGAGATCGAGGCGGAGAACGGCGACGCGGCGGAGCACGCGGCGGCGATCCGGAACGCGGCCGAGAGCCTGATCGGGCTCTCCGACGCTGCCCGTCGGTTCCGGTCGGCGATGCGTGATGATGCCCCCCTCGAGCGCGTCCGGCTCGATCGGCTCCTTGCGGATCTGCTCGAAACGATGGTCGAGACCGACTCGAACGTGACGATCCACCGCGATCTCGTTCCCGCAACGGTCCGGTCGAACGGCGGGCTCCAGCTCGCGATCGAGGAGGTCGTGACGAACGCGATCAAACACGCCGACCGCGACCCCGAGATCGCAGTCACGCTCCGCATCGAGGGGGACGAGGCGGTTCTCAGCGTCGCGGACAACGGCCCCGGTATCCCCCCGCCGAACGGAAGGCGCTCGAAGGCACCGCGGAGACCCCGACCGAACACAGTTCGGGGCTCGGCCTGTGGCTCGTCCGCTGGGCCATCACCGACGTCGGCGGCGAGGTCGGCTACGCCGACAACGATCCCCGCGGCGCAGTCATTACGCTCCGGCTCCCGTTCCTCCAGGGGTCGACGACCGCTGCGGGCGATCGCTGAGGGCGACGCAGCGGAGACCTGCTCGCGGGATCAGGAAAACAGCCGCCGGAACTGCTCGCGAGAGAAGAAGGACGACGGGCGGTCCATATGGACGCCGATCTCCCCCGAGAGCGCGCGAAGCCCGACGCGCTGAACCGGCTCGGGCAGCGAGTAACACGCCCGGATCAGCTTCCCCAGCCGGATCTCCGTGGCCAGCTCCGTCCGCCACCCCGCCTCGTAGTCGGCGAGCGTGGCCGGATCCGTCGGATCGATCCGGTCGGCGGCGACGTCGGCGGCGGTCATCCCGTAGAGGATCCCGCCGCCGGTGAACGGCTTCGTCTGGGCGGCCGCGTCGCCGATCAGGAACGCTCGATCGCTCGTGACCGTCCCGGGCGGGCCGATCGGGATGGCGCCCGAGCAGAACCGGTCGGTCTCCACGTCGTAGGCGCCCGTCAGCGCGTCGAACAGCGCGGTGACGTCCTCGCCCGGCGGGGCGGCGAGGCCGTACTCGACGCCCGCCTCGCCGCGGGGGATCCGCCAGGCGAAGAAGGTGGGCGCGGTGAGGTGAACGTCGACGAAGTCGCCGTCGTCGGGCGCGTCGTCGAACGCGAGCACGCCGTGGAGCGTCTCCGCGGGCTCGGGTAATCCCAGCGATCGGCGCACCCGGGAGACGGGGCCGTCGCAGCCGGCCACCATCCGCGCCTCGATGGTCTCCGTCGTGTGCTCATCGTCCGCGGCGACCGTCAACACGACCCGGTCGTCGTGCTCCTCGATCCCCGTCACCGTGTGGCCCTCGCGGACGTCGGCGCCGGCTTCCCGGGCGCACTCGGCCAGCGTTCGGTCGAGCGCGACCCGGTCGATCACGTTGGAGACCGCCTCGCGCTTATAAAATGGGTAGGACCGAGACCCCGGCCCGCCGACGTGGAAGCGCGCGCCACGGACCCGGTTCTGGCGGAGATCGTTCTCGGCGCCCTCCGGGAGATACTCCCAGATGTCGGTGGAGACGTGGCCCGAGCAGGCCAGCGGGGTGCCGATCTCGCCCTTCTCGAGGGCGATGACGTCGCGGCCGGCTTCGGCGGCCCGACGGGCGAACCGCGCGCCGGCGGGACCGACGCCGACGACGGCGAAGTCGTACATACGTCGGGGGACGGCGTCCGTGCCCAAAGGGCTTTCTCGTCGATGTGGGGATGATTCCCCTCGAGACGAACCCCCGAAGACGAACCGCTGAAGTACCCCGATCGCCTACGCGCCGGTAGTGTCACAGCAGCAGGCCGAGGTCGACACGCTGTTCCTCCACGAGGCGCGGAGTCACTACGTCGTGGCGGCGATCCGGGACGGATCGCGCGTCCTCCACGGGCGATTGGAGCTCAAGGACACCGACGCGGGCCCCCGGCCGGGGAAGTTTCACGCGATCCGGGGCGATGACGCCGAGCCGCGGCGCCCGGAGGAGTTCGTCGACCTGGCGCGGGCCGCCTCCCGGATCCGGATCTCCCAGCAGACCTCACCCGAGGGACGCACGCGCCTTCGAGCGGCCCTCGACGGCTACCAGCTCGAGGCGGCGGTGGTTCGCACCTGCCGCCGGTGTGCAAGCGACGGTCGCTACTCGCCGATCACCGAGGACACGGCCATCGTCCACAACGACGAGCACATCTGTCCGGACTGTGCCAGACGCGAGCTCGACCGCGAGCTCTCCTTCGCCAGCGGCGTCGGCGGGACGAACGGCGGCGGCTTCACCGGCGCCGCCGAGGACCGCCTCGAGGAGCTGCTGCTCGAGGTCCAGGACCTCGACCGGATCGCAAACCTGCTGTCGGGCGGGCTCGACCCCGACCTCACCAAATACGACGAGGTCTCCGCGACCGTCGACGACGTGACCCCGGTCCGGACCGCCGACCTCGATCTCCACCCGAAACTGGCTGACCGGGTCGAGTCCCGGTTCGAGGAGCTGCTCCCGGTCCAGAGTCTCTCCGTCCGCAACGGCCTGCTCGAGGGCGACGACCAGCTCGTCGTGAGCGCCACCGCGACCGGCAAGACGCTCGTCGGCGAGCTAGCCGGCATCGACCGCGCATTAAAAGGCGAGGGGACGCTGCTGTTTCTCGTCCCGCTCGTCGCGCTGGCCAACCAGAAACACGAGGACTTCCAGGACCGGTACGGCGACGTCCTCGACGTTTCGATCCGCGTGGGATCCTCGCGGATCGACGACGACGGCACCCGCTTCGACCCGAACGCGGACGTGATCGTCGGCACCTACGAGGGGATCGACCACGCGCTCCGGACCGGCAAGGACCTCGGCGACGTCGGGACGGTCGTCATCGACGAGGTCCACACGCTCAAGGAGGGCGAGCGCGGGCATCGCCTCGACGGGCTCATCTCGCGGCTGAAATACTACAGCGAGCGACGCGTCGCCGCCCGTGACTCCTACGACGGCGCCCAGTGGATCTACCTGTCGGCGACCGTCGGGAACCCCGAGTGGCTCGCCGGCCAGTTGGGCGCGACGCTCATCGAGTTCGAGGAGCGCCCCGTTCCGATCGAGCGCCACGTCACGTTCGCCGACGGCCGGGAGAAGACCCGGATCGAGAACAAACTCGTCAGACGTGAATTCGACCGGAAATCCTCGAAGGGCTACCGCGGGCAGACGATCGTCTTCACCAACTCCCGGCGGCGCTGTCACGAGATCAGCCGAAAGCTCGAGTACGACTCGGCCCCGTACCACGCCGGCCTCGATCACGGTCGGCGCAAGCAGGTCGAACGGCAGTTCCTCGACCAGGACCTCGCGGCGGTCGTCACCACGGCGGCGCTGGCGGCCGGGGTCGACTTTCCGGCCTCGCAGGTCGTCTTCGACTCGCTGGCGATGGGCATCGAGTGGCTCTCGGTCCAGGAGTTCTCCCAGATGCTCGGCCGGGCGGGCCGGCCCGACTATCACGACCGCGGGACGGTCTTCCTGCTGGTCGAGCCCGACTGCACCTACCACAACTCGATGGAGCGCACCGAGGACGAGGTGGCGTTCACGCTGTTGAAAGGCGAGATGGAGGACGTCGCCACGATCTACGACGAGACCGCCGCCGTCGAGGAGACGCTCGCGAACATCACGGTCGCCGGGAACCAGGCCAAACGCCTCAACGACCGGATGATCGGCGACGTCCCGACGAAACACGCCGTCGGCAAGCTGCTGGAGTGGGGGTTCATCGACGGCCTCGAGCCGACGCCGCTGGGCCGGGCAGTCACCCGCCACTTCCTCTCCCCGGACGAGGCGTTCCGCATCCTCGACGGCGTTCGGAAGGGCACCGATCCCTACGACCTCGTCGCCGAGCTCCAGCTGCGCGAGGACGACCGGTAGGGAACGAACCGGCCGGGACGGGAACTCTCCCCGAACGAAACCCTTTAGCGCGTCATCCGGGTAGTGGAGGATGCGGGGCCGTAGGGTAGTGGTATCCTCGCTGCCTTGGGTGCAGTGGACCTGAGTTCGACTCTCAGCGGCCCCACTTCCTTATTCGAAATCGTCGCACACGACGTGTTTGAGTTCTCCGTATAGGTCTGGATGATGTTCTTTGAGCACCTCCATATCCGTTTCAAGCTCGTCCGCTATTCTGCTTCTGACACGTGAAACCGTCTGGTACCGCTTCGATCCCGCCGTATTCGATCGGAGATGATCTCGCTCTGTTTCAGTAAGATGAGCAAGGCGAGTGCCTTAGGGTCGTTCGGACATCGGATACTTTCGTGATGACGAGACGCTTCGCGTCTCGAACCACTTGACTCTGAGGCGGTTCACCGTCGTCGGTCTTCAATCTCTCGAACTCCCGAGTAGCCGCGAAACGTGTCCGCGACCCATCGCCCGGCGGCGACGATCGCTCGCCCCGGACGTCGCCACCACGCCCCGGAATCCGCGGCAGCATCGTCGTTCGTGTTTTCGTTCGACGTCATTGCCCTGGAGTCATCGTTCCTGGACCGGCATAATTCTTCATCCGGTCGTGGATCGAACGCCGGAGCCGACGCGACGTCGTCCCTGATGGAACCAATACCGAGGGGTTCCGGTCGACGTCCCCGCGCCGTGTTTCGAAATCCTTTTGTCCCGAATCGGCCTTGGTTCGGATGCGAGCCGCCTTAGCTCAGATTGGGAGAGCACTCGACTGAAGATCGAGCTGTCCCCGGTTCAAATCCGGGAGGCGGCATCCTGTTACCGGTTCTTTCCTATTGACGGTACGGCGTAGGGATTCAGCCGTATATCGCCCTGTTTTCGCGGTGGGATTTGAACCGGTCACAGTACGCGCCCTCCGCCGTCTGGCACTTCGTTAGATTGGAAGCGCGGGACCTACTAAATTCTATCGATGTTTTGACAACTATTTTGACCTAAGCCCGTTGCGGTCAGCACATTCGCCCGTTGCTGATAGCAGATTCGGTCCAGGGGTCCAATCGTCGTTGCAGAACTACCGGGGCAGGAACGAAAATCCGACAGCATTTTTCTGCCGAAACGTCCTATGAGCCATTTACTTCCAACTTGGTTTGCATAAAGTGATAAGGGCCCGATGAGTACGGGTAGACTATAGTAATCGTTAGAACTTTCCGCTCAAAGGTTGTTACTATACTCAATGGATCATCTCGACGAGATCTCCGTCGAAGAACTCCAAGACGCCCTCAACAATATTGACGGAAACAAGCCGATTCAACGGTTGTTAGCGGCGATCGCGTACAAAAACGGTGTGACGCAGACCGAACTTGCAGAGTGGCATGACACCGGGCGAAGAACGATCTACAGCTGGTTGATGCGACTTGATACAGACGAACCGCTTGAGCAAGCTGTTTCCGATGCTCATCGATCTGGGAGAAAACGAAAGCTCTCAGAATCACAGCAAAAAGAGTTCGAACGAACTGTTTATGAACCACCCGAGGAAGTCGGGATCGACGCGCCGGCGTGGACACCGGCGCTCGTCCAAGATTTTCTCGAAGAAACCTACGGCGTTGAGTACTCTGCCCCGAGTTGTCGGCGGTTACTGAAAGAAGCTGGACTCAGCTATCAAAAACCTCGACGTACAGCCGCTGAATCTGAGGAATCCGACCAAGACGAGTTCTACGACGAGATCAAAAAAAGCGGCGGGAAATGGACGCCACAGTAGTGTGTATCGATCAAACCAAGAAATCAGTCCAGGTCGAGCCGCGTGCCGCGTGATTTCCGCGTGGCACGCGGCCCTCCGTCGAATTGTCCGGGTAGCGGGACTGGACGTGCTTGCTCGGCGCGATCACCGAGGATGGTGATCGGTTCTTCTCCCGATGTACAGAGTACATCACCGCAGATCACGCAAAACATTTCATTTTAGCACTCTGTGAAGAATTTGAAGATGATCTGATTATCGTTCTCGATGGTGCACCGTATTTCCAGGCGTCGGCCGTCACGGAGCTGGCGGCCCGTGACGACCTCGCCTTCGTGACGCTTCCCCCGTACTCACCGGAGTTGAACCCAGTCGAGGAATGCTGGAGACAGCTCCAAGCAGCCCTCAGCAACCGGTTCTTTGACTCACTCGACGAACTGACAACAGCGATCGACACCGCTCTTGATCAGATCTCGATCCCAAATGTGAGTAACTATTTCTAGTGACTACTATAGGATCGGAAGGCGAGTCTGACTACTTCGAGAGCCCTGCAGAACTCAGATCGTACGCACTTCAAGGGACGCACAAGGTCGCGCAAGCAATCTGGATCTACGAGCTCATCGACGCCTACCGGCTCCCTGATATTCCGCAAGAATGCCGAGAATGCGGAACGGCACTCATTGGCACCTGGGTCGGGCATCCAGACAAAGGCGAACCAGGCGTCCTCTGCGAAGACTGCGCCAACATAGACCCCAACCCCGGTCTCTAAGACCCGTCACCGGTCAGCACACGTGCGAACCGACAACAACGACCTTTCTTAGACGAGATCCATCGCCTGCTCGGTCAACCGGTAGCGATACGCCGGTCGGACAAACACAATCTGCCCGTAATCCTCTGATTTCGTGACTTCTTCAGAGGACTCAATCACCTCAACAGCCGTATTGAGTCGATCCACTGCGTCGCCGGAGCGCAGAAACTCGACGACCTGCTCTGGCTCGATATCAAACTCCGCGGCCAAGATACTCCGAATTGTTCGACCAGCCCCGTCAGCGACCGCGACAGACGGCGCTGACACCCGGGCCTGCGGGCCCCCTCGCTCCGCAGCGTCCTCAGAAAGCGCCGTAACCTGCAGTTCATCGTCGATATGCGCGATCAGCGCATCCAGGTTCACCTCCGCTTCCTCAGTCACCTGCCCGTTCACAATCTCATCAAGCCGTTCGCTAATCGCAAAGACATCCGGCCCGGGCGGCGCGGTCTGGGCAAGCACTCCAGCATCAACAAGGTGATTCAGTACCGTCCGCGGTTGGTACTCAATGTCGACATCAAGCGAGTCCAGTAGCTCGGTTCGCTTGATCCCCTCTTCCTCGGGACCGATCTCCGCATTGTAGAACGCCTTTGCGACGACTACCTGATCATCGACGCTGTGTGTATTCCCCTTTCGTTCCCGGATATACCGCTCCAAGCGGTCAAAATCAGTGCTGTCATCCTCCTCAATCGTGAGGGCATCTCTGACCTTGTCTGGGAGTTCCGGACGCGGCGCGTCACGGTGCCGCTGGGCTTTCTCCGACAGGCGCGTGTTGTCGTAGAGGGCACGCGCTACAGGGAGGCCACGGAGATAATTATACTCGTAGAGAACCTCCACCCCGTGTTCAGTCAGGCCGTAGAACTGCGACGGGAGGTCACGCGCGTCCTCATTCGGCGGGTACCGATAACAGTCGATGATATCGTTGTCACTGAGAACCTCCAGCTGATCTCTGATTGCGGCCTTGTTCTTCGGCATCATGTACGCCAACTCATCGAGTGACGGGAGATGCTCCGGATGGCCAAGGATGAACTGCAGGATCAAGTGCCGCGTCTCCTGGGACAGGAGATCGTAGATCTGCCGCTGCTCTTCAAACGGGCCGCCACCCTCCGCGGCAGGTGCGTCACTCATAGTCTCACTTGAGACTACTTCGGCGGCGCGAATAATACTTTGGGTAAACCGATGTGGTCAAACAGCGGATTAGGCATACTGGTCAGCAACCTATTTATTCACGCGCCAAGGAGCACACAGTATGACTGACCCCGGCCCGCCTCCGAACGCGAAAGCGATTATGGAGAGCGTGAACGAAGCGCTCCAAGGGCTCGAATTAGAACCTCACGAAACCTCGGAAATACTGGGGTTCGCCAACCGAGAACTTCCGCACCTCCACACCCCTGAAGACTCGTATTTTATCCTCGGTAGCTACCGCGACCCGTACCTTCGACGACTCCGCATCGTCCAGAACGAACTGGACAAGCGACTCGGCACATACCCGTTCCTGATGGCTGATCTCTCCGAATTGGATATCGACCGGCTCCCCGTCTTCCGTATCCGATTCACCCTCCTCGCCGCGCACGCCGACACCATCGTCGCCGTGTACGAACAGGACGCCGGCGGTGAAGTCACCGAACTCGGGAAAATCAGCACGACACCATACTTCAACAAATCGTACGTCCTCCCGCGAGACTACGCGTGGATGACCGACCAGAACCTCGACACAGAAGCAGACGTCATCGCCGCTGCTGCGACAATCTACTTCAACGACGGTCTCGACGAAGCGGCTACTAAAGAAGAACTGGACTCACTCATCGCCACAGCCAACAAGAACGACATCAGCCTTACAACACCAGATGTCATCGAACGGCTGGAAAACCGTGATGACAGCGAACACGCACCCGTCTCATACAGCTGGGTTCACCTCAACGAATTCCGTCTCTTCGAACTCCACAATCGATGCTTCGCCTGGTCCAGCCCAGATGACCTGCGCGACATCGTACATGAAGTCCCGTGATGCCGCGTCACTGATGATTGAGGTATAGGAACGGGTCATTCCAGTCTTGCTCTTCATCTGCGGCCAGTACCTGATTCAGCGTGTCTACCATCCCATCCACGCCCATCTCGTCGAACTGATCTCTGAGTTCAGAGGCGAGCGGTCGCCACTCAGCACCGTGGATTTTGTTCCATTCTGGCGGGACGAGGATGTCTGCGAACATGTGCCCGTGGTCATCGTGGCTCCTCCCACGTCTCGGGGAACGCTATTTCACGAACAGCTGGAACAGGGCCAGACCGACGAGTGCAACGATCGTCACAACTGCCAGCGTGGTCTGCGAGACGAGACCCAGCGGGCCGATCCCAACGCTTCCGAGCGTCACGCTCACCGCCACGACGAACGCGACCCCCAGCTCGACGCGTGCGGACGTCGGCGTCCCCACGTCGTCGAGATACGGGTCGAGGTCGGAGGCGCCATCACGAAGACGAACGGTGTTCTCGTCAGTGTCGAAATCGACCACTCCCAGTTTCGCCATCCTGCGGAGGTGACACTGGTAGAGCCCCGTGTACACCCGTTTGTACTGTTTCGACGTCACGTCTGCGGCGGGAACGTCGTACTCGTCGGCCGCGACCTGCGTCGTCAGCTCCTCGACCGACATACTGCCGCCGTGCGTACGGAGACGGGAGACCACGGTTCTTCGTCTGCTGTTCCGAAGGACGTCGAACATCTCGTTTTTCGAGAGTCTCACCGGCGTCTGATCCCCGTAATCGGTGTCTTCGTCGGACGTCCCCGCCGCGATGTCCGCCACCTCCTCGCCGGATCGACCCTCCCCCGACCCCCGACCGTAGTGGATCTGCTGTGATGCCATCTCAACCGCTAATGTTACCACTACTATGTTGTTATGTTGCTACTTACTGTCGCGGCGGCACGAGTACTATCCTCATACCGGTCCGTAGAAGCATCCTACCATCCAGGTCCTCGAACCGAATCGCCATCGACGTCCCTGCATCCCCGTCGTCGTTCGGACCATCCGACGGTCGGTTCGACCGTCCCCTCCGGTCGGCCGGAAAACGGTCCGCGACGGAGCGGTCTGAGCCCTATCCGAACGAGCTCCGATGGTAGTCGTCTCAAACGGCGGAACAGTGCCTCGATTACAATGGCCTTGCTCCGCAATCGTGGTAACGTATCCGCCCGACAATGAACGTAAAACCATCACAACGAACGCGATGTCGGTCGAACCCTCGTCGCTACAGTGACCGATGATCAATGCCATCCCAGCCTGACGACGGTCCGAGCGACGATCCCCGCCGCGAACCCGCTGGTCCCCGCCATCGACGTGCCGAGAAGCACCTCGGCGAATCCGATAGGCACGATGCGTTCGAACCCCTCGACGGCGGGGAGGCGGGTCGCGTGACTGCCCGGCGAATGGGGACCCTTTCGTACGGAATCACGGCAGTGATCCTGGCGAGCGTCGCCCTGGTGGTCGAGCGCGATCTCGTCCCCGTTCCCGAGTTCGCCCTGTCGTGGGTCACGATCGCCGGTGCAACGACGATGCTGCTGACCGCGCTGACGCGGTACGCTCGAACGCGCAGCCGTCAGTCGATCGAGTAGCCGGTCGCAGGACCGGCGGGAGGAACGTGGTCCGTCGACAACCCAGCCCAACTCAATCCAACCCAACCCAACCCGGCGTCGACTCGTGACGTTCACGTCGAAGCGCGACTGTACGAGTCCAGTGCAGCCAGTCCGAGGAACCCGGCCATCCCGACGCCGATCCGGAGCAGTTCCGGTGGCGCGGCGAACGGGGGAACGCCGGTGAGCCCCAGCAGGATCATCCCCGCGAGGACGAACGCCACCACGACCGTCGTCCGATGCCGGTCCCTTCCAACGGTGTCGTCGAGGTACGGCTCCAGCTGTGTCCCACACTCGCGGAGCCGAACCGTTCCCCGATTCTTCTCGTACTCGATGACGCCGATGTCGTCCATCATCGGCAGGTGGTTCTGGTAGAGCCCGACGTAAACGCGCTTCCGCTGCGACGAGGAGAGCTGCTGAACGGTGACGTCGTTCTCCTTTGCGGCGATGTGTTCGGCCAGGTCGCTCGCCGTCGCCGACCCGTCCCGATCCCGAAGATACCGCAGTATGTCCCTGCGTCGGCGGTTGTACAGTACTTCGAACACGGCGTCCGTGGACAGCTCCTTCTCACCGTCCCGTTCAGCGGTCGCATCGTTCAGTAAAGCGCTCACAACCGGATCGTTGTCCCGGTCGTTTTCACGTTCGTTGTTGGTTTGTTGTGGCATACCCCGATCTCCTGTTGGAGTAATTACCACATTCTCCATTGTTATGTTGATCATACCAACGTCCGCGAACGCGGTTCACGATGGTAGGACGTTCCTACACGCGGTGAACGGCTCCGACTACTCGGCCTGCTCCTTCGAGAGAGCGGAGGCCGACCGGTGACGCGACTCCCCCGGTTCTCGTAGCGACCGGTCGTCTCACTGGTTCTCGTAGCGACCGGTCGTCTCACCTGATCTCGTAGCGAACGATGTTGTCGCGTCCGCAACTTGCACACGGGATGGACGTGGAGTCGACGGTCGTTCCGCACCGACGACATTCATACACGACGACGTGGCCGTCCTCGTCCGACAGCAGCCGTTTGAGTACGGATAGTACGCTCGGGTTCATGTGTTTCAGTTCGTGTTCTGTGATGGGTGTTCGTCGCCGGCGAACTACCCCTCCCTGACCTCGATCTCGTGGTGTTCGATGTACAGGTATTCGAATCGGGGAACGCCCGGCGCAAGCGGGATCCGTTCGCCCTTGATGGCGTGGTCGAAGTGGACTGCACCGTTCTGACCGAGCGTCAGATTCCCGGTCATGACTGCGCCGTAGAGTTCGCCCTGTTTGATGTAGAACTCGCCGTCGCCAAGCGGTCCGGCGGGGGCGATGATGACCCCGGTCACGCTCGGCCTCTTGGCCGACGACCCCGCGATCGCTCCTTCGAAGTGGCCCGGGCCGAAGACGAGGAACTGCGTGGATCGTTCGCGGTCGTCGTCCACGGTCGTCACGCTGGCGTCCCGTTCGACGTAGAAGTGGAGGTCCCGTTTCCCCTCCCCCGGGACGTTGACGGTGTTCTTCTCGGTGCTCTTCACGAAGAGCCGGACCTCGCCGTCGCCCTCGATCTCGACGTGCCCCTCGTCGATCATGACCCAGGTTTCCAGGGCGATGGTGACGTCGCCGTCCGTCGTATTCAACACGAGCGTCTCGCCGTCGAGGTCGATGTTCTCCAGGTAGTACTCGCCGGCCGTGAGCTCGATTTCGTCGCCGCCGCCGAAATCGAGCCGGTCGTCGCTGATCGCGTCGGTGGCGTCGTTGTCGTTCTCGCCGACCACCTGGTCGACTCGATACTCGACTAACCTGTCGATCGGCGGGATGGACGGGACGTTGGACCCGTTGTTCGTGATCTCCCCCGTGACCGATTCCCCGTCGTGTACGTGGACCTGCGTTGCTGACGAGGCGTTGCCGTCGATCTGGCTCGACCCTGACTCGATGGAGATGTCGCTGTCGGCTGCGACGTCACCGTTGATTCGAGAGTCTCCGAACATCGAGACTTCCCCGGCGGATCTGACGGATCCGTTATCGCCGTTCGTCTCAGCGTACGAGCCGACCGTCGAGTCGTAGCTGTCGATGTAGGCGCCGGTTCCCTCGAGTCGAATCTCGCCGGGCCCGGACGTCGCGATGACCCCGGCTTCCGGCGAGTAATCCTGCGGGAGCGCCACGAACTGGATCACGACCACCTGCTTGTCGTGGTCGTACTGGACGATCGTATCCGCGTCATCGTCGAAGTACCGACCCCAGGCCCTGTAGTACCGGCTCTCGATGGTGACCTGGACGATGGCGCCCTCCACCCTGTTGTGCAGGCCGGCGGTCGAGTTGGGGTACTGCTGTACGGAGGGCCCGGAACGGGCGATCTGAACGTCGCTGTGGACGCTTCCTCCTCGATTGCTTTCGACGATGTGCATCGTGAGGGTTTCGTTCCGGAACCGGATCTCGGGCGGCGACACCATCATCGATCCGTTCCCGTCGCTGCGCCAGACGCCGCCACTCTGGTACCCGACCGTCGTGTCACCGTTCTCGTAGACGACGGTTCCCATTGACGTGTTCGTGATTTCGGTCCGGTTTTCGCTATCCATGAGGTCGACGTACTCGACCGTGAGGCGTCCGCTCTCGGGGTCGACGTCGAGGGTGCCGCCGTTCCCCCGCAACCCGAGGTCGACGGTCCGTGACGACGTCCCTCCGATCGCGACGCGTTTCGCCTCGGCATCGAACTGGGTCACCGACTGCTCGGCCTGGCTCACCTCGACGTCCTCCTGGCCTCCCGACAGCTGCGGCCCGGCGATCAGCACGATGGTGGACATCCCGAGGACGACGATGGCGATCAGCAACGCCACGGACACGACTTCGGAGACGGCGCGGTCGGTCGCCGGAGCCGTTCCCTCGTGCGTGCGTGTACTATCATTTGACATTTGATCGTCTCCCTCCGCCTTTCGTTACGGTCTGAACGTTCCCAGGACGCTCTCGGTGCTGCCGCGGGGATCCTGCCAGACGACGGTGACCCGTTCGACGTCGTCCGGACCGATCGCATCACCGGTGTCGTTCACCATCACCGTCCGTTCGCCGGTGACGAGCCGATCACTGGACAGGTCGTACTCGTCGCCCTGCTCGGTCCGGACCACGATCTCCTCCGCAACGAGCGGCTCGCCGCCCTCGTGGTGCAGCTCGACGACCTGGTCGCCCCCGTCGTCGGCCACGCTGAACGAGAGCGTCACCTGGGGAGCGTCTGCCGACCCGACGCCGACGTCAAGCACCACGGTGCCGATGACGGTCGCGAGGATCACCGTAATGCCGAGCAGTAGCGCAGTCCCCACGACCGGCGACACCGCGCGGTCGTCGGAACCCGACGCTCGCTCGTCCGATCTTCGTCGTTGCGTCATATTTTCTCGCCCACGTCAGATCGTGTCGTCGGTGGCATCGACGAACGCGGTGAGCGTCGTTCGTCCCGCGCGCTTCCATCGAGTGACATATGAACGAACAGCCCCCCTGTCCGGTTCGTAATTCCGTGTATACGACGCGATAGCCGGTGGCTTCTCGTCGCGATCGTCGGGATCCCACCGCGACCGTTGGGCCCTCACCGCGACCGCTGGATCCCCACGCGACCGTCGGGACTCCAGTCCGGTTCATCCGGTGGAAACTGGAGTTCGGCGGTCCGCTTCACAGCGGTGCGCGCCCGTGGAGACGCCCCCGACGCGAACTGGAGCCAACCTGCCGCTCGGCACCCGTGCCGTACGGGCCCGAACCGTCGATCCACCCTCCCACGAGCTGCTCCGCGTCGGGACGGATACAATAGAAACGGTCGGCTGTTAGGCTACAAACGGACCGTAACAAAGCCCTACAGGGCGGTAGTCGGGGAGGATGACAGCGGATGACAGATCGCGGACTCGATCACGAACCGGGGTACCGCGCCGACGAACGAGACGGCGGTCATCGGGAAGGAACGGCCGATGAGTGGGGACACGGTCGAAACGGGTGCGACGGAGTTCCCCGATCTCCCCGGTAGCGAGGGTACGGACGACGACTCCGACCCGCCAGCGGCCATCCTCGGGGAGTACACGTGGAAGGAGTTCATGCGCGAACACGGGTACGGAGACGAGGTCGAGGCCGTGTACCGGGACGTCGATCCCGAGGCGAACGGGGACACGTTCTTCCCGTTCTCGAGCACCGACGTCCGTCGTGTTCCGAACGCCGACGACTGGGATCGCGTCGCGTTCACCCCGGCTGCGTACCTCGGTTGCCGGCCATCCGCGTTCGAGGACCGGCTCCGCCGGGCCACGAGCGCGAGCGCACGGTTCGATCGCGCGTTCGAGAACTGGATCGTGCGGACCCGGGTCGCGAAGGGCGAGTACACGTGGGAGCACTTCAAGTGGGAGTACTACTACGACGACGGCCGACCCCCACGGGACGGCGGGGAGATCGAACCGTTCGCCCCGTCCGAGCATCTGGGGTTCCATCCCGACGACATCGGATCGGTGCTGGCTGCAGGCGCTGAAAACGCCCGGGAGTTGCTCGAGATCGAGGACCGCCGGACGGTGAACGTTACTCCCGAACTGGACGAGGACGAGTTCTTCTCGACGAACGAGGGACTGACGACGCTCACGAACCGCTACGATCTGGAGAAGGCCGTCCCGATGGAGAAAAAGCGGCACTTCGTCGAGGAGGACCGATACTGGGTCGACAAGCCGTATGCGTTCGTCGTCATCTTCCACTCGGTCACGGAAAACGAGAAGAAGTACTACGTGATCGAACCGTACCTCAACGAGATCGAGCAGGACCTCGTCGAGTTCTTCTCCGGCAAGCTCCGGACGAGCATCAAGTACTCCGACGAGGACGTCGTCGTCAGGGGAACCGAGGAGGAGCGCGCGGACCTGCTCGAGGAGGAGACCAGGTGGTTGATCGACCGGTACAACCTGCGTAGCCCGGCCGCGAGCGACGACGAGTCAACCGACGGGCCGCTGCGCGAGACCCTGACACGGTTCGACGGGGAGGCCGTCCGCGACCGACTCAGGGGACTCGTGGACTCGCTCGGATCGTCGTCCGAGGAGCCCGACGACGATTCGACGGATGAACCCACGGAACTGGAGGGGATCTCGGCCCGTCCGGAACCCGCGGTGCTCGCGGAGGACTCGGGATGGCTCACCGAGTACCAGGTCCAGAAGGTGCTCCGGCTGATCCGGCGCGACTTCATCGGGTACGAGCGGATCGACCCGATCAAACACGACATCAACGTGGAGGACATCTCCTGTGACGGCTACAACTTCCCGGTCTTCGTCTACCACACCGATTACGAGAACCTGATCACGAACATCAAGCACGGGGAAGACCGGCTCGACAGCTTCGTCATCAAGATCGCCCAGCGGTCCGGGAAGGGGATCTCGAAGCGTCAGCCGCAGGTGGACGCCACCCTGCCGGACGGCTCCCGCGCCCAACTCACGCTCGGCGAGGAGGTCTCCGACCACGGGACGAACTACACCATCCGGCAGTTCAAGGACGTCCCGTTCACGCCGGTCGACCTCATCAACTGGAAGACGTTCTCGCTCGACGAGATGGCCTTCCTGTGGCTCTGCATCGAGAGCAACAAGTCGCTGATATTTGCGGGTGGCACCGCCTCCGGGAAGACGACGAGCCTGAACGCGGTCTCGCTGTTCATCCCCTCGAACTCGAAGATCGTCTCGATCGAGGACACCCGCGAGGTCGAGCTGCCCCAGCGCAACTGGATCGCCAGCGTGACTCGGCCGTCGTTCAGCCAGGACAACGTCGGCGACATCGACGAGTTCGACCTCCTGGAGGCGGGGCTCCGGCAGCGCCCCGACTACATCGTGATGGGTGAGGTGCGGGGAGAGGAGGGCCGAACCCTCTTTCAGGTGATGTCGACCGGACACACGACGTACACCACCTTCCACGCCGACACGGTCGACGAGGTGTTGAAGCGGTTCACGACGGACCCGATCAACGTCTCGAAGACGCTATTCACGGCGCTGGACCTGATCTCGGTTCAGACCCAGACCCGGGTCCAGGGCCGGAAGGTCCGGCGCAACAAGACGATCACGGAGATCAACTCCTACGACGCTGAGAACGACGAGGTGAGCGTCCAGGACGTGTACCAGTGGCAGCCGGAGGAGGACGAGTTCCTCCAGCACGGAAACTCGAAGAAGCTCCAGGAGATCGCCTTCGACCGCGGCTGGACCCCCGAGCAGCTCAACGCGGAACGGTTCAAGCGCCGCACCATCCTGGCGTACCTCATCACGAACGGGCTGAACACGTACACCGAGGTCGCCGCCACGCTGCAGGCGTTCATCAACGATCCCGAGACGATCCTGACGATGATCGCCAACGAACGGCTGGAGGAGAGTCTGGCGGACCTCCGGGAGATGGAGTCGGTGCTCATCGACGTCGACCCCGTGAAGGAAGCGCTGGTCCCGCGGCCCGAGCCCGGATCGGACGTCCTCGAGGAGGCGGAACGCATCCTCGAGGTTGCGGAGGATCGGATCTTCAAGGAGTACCGTGGAAAGCAGGCCAGCAGCCTGGCCGACGCGCTCTCCCGAACGAAACACGCGAACGACGCCACCGCGTCGCCGGAACGTGACCCACAGATGCTGATGGCGGTCGACGACGCCGACGATCAACTCCTGGCCGACGGAGCGACGTCGGACGTCGAGATGCCGAAACCCCCAGAGACCGTCGATGCTGGGGAGACGACACGGGGACCGACGCCGGACGCACGCGTCGACGATGCGGACGTCTCATCGAACGAATACGATGACGACGAGCCGACCAGCGAAGCGATGGACGAGCCGACTAGCGAAGCGATGGACGAGCCGACTAGCGAAGCGATGGACGAGCCGACTAGCGAAGCGATGGACGAGCCGACTAGCGAAGCGATGGACGAGCCGACTAGCGAAGCGATGGACGAGCCGACTAGCGAAGCGATGGACGAGCCGACTAGCGAAGCGATGGACGAGCCGACTAGCGAAGCGATGGACGAGCCGACTAGCGAAGCGATGGACGAGCCGACCAGCGAAGCGATGGACGAGCCGACCAGCGGAGCGACCGACGACGACACCCAGGAGCGTGAATGATCATGGAATACGCATACGCGACGTGTATACTGAACGAAACGGGCGAAGAGATCAACGAAGAGAACCTGACCGCGGTCCTCGAGGCCGCTGGCTGTTCCGTCATCGAGTCCCGCGTAAAGGCGATCGTCGCCGCGCTGGAGGACGTCGACGTCAGTAAGGTCACTGCCGTCGACGTGGAGGACGCCGGTAACGCGTCACCGGCGGATCTGGAGATTCCGTCGACGGCGGACGAGGACGTGGCGGCGGACGAGGCCGATTCCGGGACGGCACCCGGGAGCGACCCGGCGATGGAGGATCCGGCGATGGAGGATCCGGCGATGGAGGATCCGGCGATGGAAGACCCGGCGATGGGAGCCGAGACGGAGCTCGCGTCGGGTGAACGGACCGATGAAGCGCACGAGGCCGACTCGGAAGCGACTGCCGGCGACGACGATCGAACGATCGACGCGGACGACGAGACGACGAACGCCGACCCTCCGGTGGAGGCGACGGACGCCGAACTCCCGGAGGAGGAGACGAGCGCCGGCCCTTCCGAAGAGAGGTAGTTCATGAGTACAGACCCGGTGGCCGTTCACGGATGGCGACGTCGACGCTACATCGACACCCTCACGGACGCGTTCAGACCCGTCTACGTCAGGCTGTTCGACGAGAACGATTCCTTCGTCATCAACGTCGAGGACAAGCTCGCCGAGGCTCGTATGGACAAGACTGTGGAGGTGTACCTCTCGCGAGCGCTCGCGTTCGGAACGATCTGTGGAGCCCTGCTCTGGCTGCTGGGCGTCACCGTGGCCTTCGGAGTGATCGAGACCGGCATCGTGGAGGTCGGGGCGCTTACCAGCCTCCGGATCCCGAACCCGACGCTTCTGGCGCTGATCGAGATCGCCCGGGTCCCGTTTTTGATCGTGACCTCGGGGTTCCTGCTCGGCTCGATCGGCTTCGCGGCCGTCTTCGGCAGCTACGTCGCGCTCCCGTACAGTCGGGCCGGATCCCGCAAACGTGAGATCAACACGCTGCTGCCCGACGCCGTCTCGTTTATGTATGCACTGTCGCTCGGGGGGATGAGCCAGATCGAGATCATCGAAACGATGGCCGAATCGGCGGACACCTACGGGGAAGTGTCGATGGAGTTTCGAACGATCCTCCAGGAGACCCGGTACTTCGATACGGACTACCGGACGGCCATCCAGCGATGCGCAGTCCGGACTCCGAGTGCCGAACTGAGCCAGTTCTTCACCGATATGCTGTCGATCATCGACAGCGGCGGGAGCATGACGGAGTTCCTCGAGGACAAGAAGGACATTCACTTCCGCCACGCCAAGGAGGACCAGCAACGCACCCTCGAGACGCTCGAGCTGTTCAGCGAGATGTACATCACGATCTCGCTGTTCCCCCTGCTTCTGATCGTCATTCTCGTGATCCTGGACATGATCGGCGGGAGCCAGGAGCTGCTCCTCTACGGGACCGTGTACGTGCTGATACCGGGACTCGGACTGGCGTTCCTGGTCATCGTCTCGACGGTCCGGACGGACGAGCACGGGAACGGCTACCTCGAACTGGAGGACGACGTCGGGCGGTTCGATTTCGGCCAGGAGTCGAACGCGCTGGACCTCGGGTTGATCGGACAGTTCACGGGAACGTACTACATCTTCGACCGGATCGCCAGCCGGGAAGGCACCAAAGTGGCCATGGAGATGTTCAAGAACCCCCACGTCTTCCTGCGCGACAATCCGATATATACGCTCGCGATCACCGTTCCGGGGTCGATTGCGTTCGTGGCCGTGACGGTCCTGACCGGATCGGCTCCGGTCACGTGGGCCGGCGTCATCGACTATCCGATCTGGTCGACGGTCGTCTACGTGTACGTCCCGTTGTTCGCCATCTGTATCCCCTTCACGGTCTTCTGGGAGTGGAACGTTCGACGACGGCGGGCCGTCCTGGATGGGCTCTCCGAGAACCTCCGGAAGCTGGCGAGCGCAAACGCGACGGGGCTGACGCTGCTCGAATCGATCAAGGTGGTCGCGGACACGACGCCCGGCAAGCTGGGGGAGGAGTTCCGGACGATCCACTCGAAGAGCAACTACGGGATGCACCTCAAGGAGTCGCTGGTCGTGTTCAACAACAAGTACCACATCCCGCGGCTCGCCAGGACGGTGAAGCTCGTCAGCAAGGCACAGGAGATCTCGAGCCAGATCTCCACGGTCCTGTCGACGGCCGCAGTGGCGACCGAGACCCAGGAGGACATCGAGCGTGACCGCAAGCAGCGTGCGATGATGCAGGTCGCGATCATCGTCCTGACGTACCTGACGCTGCTCGGCGTGATCGCGCTGTTGAAAGCCCAGTTCGTCGACGTCATGGCGGATGTGACCGCGCAGACCGAAGGCGGAGCCGGGACCGGCGGACGGAACTTCGGCGTCTCCATGGACCTGGGGCTGCTGTCGCTGCTGTTCTTCCACGCCGTGACCCTGCAGGCGATCCTCTCGGGGCTCGTCTGCGGGTACATCCGCGACGCGAACGTGGCGTCGGGCGTGAAGTACGTGGTGTTCCTCTCGACCGCCGCACTCGGCGTCTGGCTGGTGGTTGCATGATCCGACCGCCGGACCAGTCGGAAGACGGTAGCCGGACGTCAGCCGACGACACGGTCGACACACCTGGCGACGACACGGTCGGAACACCTGGCGACGACACGGTCGACACACCTGGCGACGACACGGTCGGAACGTTCGCCGACGACACGCGCGGACAGACGCTCCCCGACTTCGCCGCCGGAATCGCCATCTTCCTCATCACGGTGACGTTCGTCTCCGTATTCGTCCCACAACTGATCCTGCCGTTCGAGGACCAGGAGCAGCCCGTCGTGGCCGATCGGATCACGAACGGGCTGGGGAACGATGCGCTCACGGAGCCGGGGACGCCGTCGGAGCTGAACGAATCGGCGACGCGAGCGTTCTTCGACCTCGCTGAGGACGAGGCGCTCGACCGGCTCGGCGTTCGCCCGTGGTACTCGGTCAACGTGACGATACGCGACGTACCCAGTCACGACCCGGACTCGGCCGTGCTCTGTGCCGTCGACGACCCCGACAGCGACGAGTGGATCGGCGCGTGTGAATCCGGTGCCGATCGGTTCGCGCTCGGCCCACCGGCGTCGACGGACGACCGGTCGGTCTCGACGGCCCGGCGAGCGCTCTTCGCCGGCGACAGCGGCGTCGTTCTCGAAGTGAGGGTCTGGTAACCATGGGACGAAACTCGAGCGAAAACACGTCCGACCGTGGCCAGACGTTTACGCTGGAGGCGTTCGTCGCGGCGATCCTCCTCGTCTCGACCGTCGCGTTCGGACTCCAGGCCGTCTCGATGACCTCGAACACGGCGAGCGCCGCGGATGCGGAGCTGCGAGGCCAACACGTCGGACTCGCCCAGGGCGTCCTCGACCGGGCCGTCGAGAACGGGACCCTGAAGGCGACGCTGCTGTACTGGAACGAAGCGGAAGCACGGTTCTACGGGGCCGACGAGGAGGACGGGTTCTACGTCTCCGAGAGCCCACCCACGACGTTCGGCGAGTCGCTGGACGCGATGTTTCACGGATCGAACATCCGATACAACGTCGATCTGTCCTACCGCGACGAAACCGGCGACCGGGCGACCCGGAAGCTGGTCGAGTCCGGCACGCCGAGCGACGACGCGGTGCGGGTCGCCGAGACGGTGACGCTGTACGACGACACCGTTCTCGTCAACGCGACCGAAACGCCCCGCGAAAACGTGACGCTCGCGTCGGTCGGCGGAGACGGGTTTTACGCGCCCAACGTGGACACGGACGGTTCGCTGTACAACGTGATCCGGGTGGAGGTGGTCCTGTGGCGCGCCTAGGTACCCGGTCGGACGACCGGGCACAGCTGTTGATCGTCGGCGCGATCGGCATCGCGATCCTGCTCACCGTCCTGGCGCTGGCGCTGAACACGGCCGTCTACGGCGAGGTCTACGTCGCACAGACGGACGACAACCTCCAGGACGAACGGGGGGCGATACAGTACCGGCACAGCGTCGACCGCGCCGTCACCGGGCTGATCGGGGCGAACCCCGGGAACCCCCCCGAATACGACGACCTCGAAAGCGACCTGCGGGCGGACGTCGACCGGTGGAACGATCTGACGAAACGGGAGCACGTTGCGGACGACGCGGTGACGTCCGCCTCGATAACCGACGTCACCTTCCGGAGCCGGATCGTGCAGGACGAGACCAAATCGTTCGCGACCCAGTCCGACCGGAGCAACCGATCGAACTGGACCGTCGCCGACGACGTCTCCGCCGTCGAGGCGTTCGAACTGCGGGTCCACGACGACTCGCTCGCGTCGACCGATGACTGTACGCCGGGCGGCGACTGCTTCACCCTCGAGGTCGAGGGCGGCGGCGGGAAGACGTGGCGGCTGTTCGCCAACACCACTGCGAGCGATGCGGGCGTCGCGGTCACCGTCGAGTCGTCTGATGGGGCCACCACCTGCGAGACGACCGAGTCGACCGCGTCGGTCAACGTGACGGCGGGCACGTTCGACGACGGAGCCGGAACCGAGTGTTCGTTCACGTCGTTCCTCGACGACGATCTCGATCCGCCGTACACCGTGCGGTACGCGAACGCCGACAACGCCACCGGGACGTACGACCTCACCGTGGGCGGCAAGATCGTCGCGGACACGATCGATGCCGACGACCGCTACGGGACGTCCGGATCGCCGCGGATCGAGGCCCGGATCGAGACGGCGACGGTCGCCGTCGAGTACCGGTCGCCGGACCTGACCTATCGGACCGAGTTCAGGGTCGAGGGAGGTGCGGACGATGCGTGACCGCCGTTCGACGACCGACCGCGGCGTCTCGACGGTCGTGAGCTACGCGCTGATCCTGGGGATCGTGGCCCTGCTCCTGGTCACGCTGATCCTGGCGTTCGCTCCGCTGGTGACGAACCAGCAGACGAGCGCCGTCCACTCGACGCTTGCGGTCGTGGGCAACGACCTCGCCGGCGACGTCGAGAGCGTCGACAGGCTCGCGGTCACGACCGGGTCGAACGGGACGGTCGTCCATCGCACGCGGCTCCCGGAGCGCATCGGGGGGAGTCCCTACCGGATAGATATCGACCAGCCGGGCGGCGAGACGTACTACGAGCTCACGCTCCGGAGTCCCGACCACGACCTCGACGTGACGGTCACGGTCAGGACGCGAACCGAGATCGACGTCGCCGAGATCGGGACGCTCGATGGGGGACACCTCGAGATCGCCTCGGGGGAGAACGGGCTGGTGATTCGGAATGCGTGACCGCGACCGCCAGCGGTGCGCGAACGACCGGAGCGAGCACATCTGCGATCGAAGCGGGCACACTTGCGACCGGGGCGAACAGACCCACGGCCGGGGCGAACAGACCCACGGCCGGGGCGAACGTACCCATAACCGCGGGCAGAGTGAACTGCTCGGGTTCGCGCTGATCTTCGGGGTCGTCGTCCTCGCCATCGTTCTCATCGGGACGACCGGCTTCGTCGGGCTCGACGATGCCCGGGACTTCCAGCGGACGACGAACGCCGAGCAGGCGTTGACCGTCCTCGCGGAGAACATCGACGACGTGACGCGTCGCGGCGCACCGAGTAGGACCACCGAGATCAGGCTCGCCGACGCCTCGCTGTCGCTCGGGGAGCCGGAACGGATCACCGTCACGGTCGGTGACTCGACGCCGGAGAACACGACTGACGTCGAGATGCGGCCGATCGTGTACGACTCCGGCTCCGGAACGACCATCGCGTACACCAGCGGCGCGCTGATTCGTCAGGACGGCGAGCATTCGGTGATGATCCGGGAGCCGAACGTGGTGCTGACGGACGAGCTGGTACTCCTCCCCGTCGTCGCCACGTCGCCGAACGATGCCGGTCCCGTCGGCGGCACGTCCGCCGTCGACGTCCGGACGCGGAGCGCGGGAACCGAGGTGGTCGCCGCGGACGACGGCGCGACCACCGTCGACGTCGAGGTGACCTCGCCGCGCGTCGAGTCGTGGTACCGGTTCCTCGATGGCGAAACGGACGCCGACTGCGAGGCTCCCGTCGACGAGACGGTAACCTGCACGATCGAAACCCAGCGCGTCTACGTGACGGTCGAGCACGTCGACGTGCGGTTCCGGTGAGGACGTCCGAACCGCGCCGCCCGCTTCGACCACGGTTAAACGGGTCCGGCCGTTAAAAACTCGACTTCACGCCATGGAGAACCCGCCTCACGCCGCGGAGAACCCGGCCCGCGCCGTTGTGAACGGAAAACGAAACGGTGCACGTCCGGTGTGACGACCGTCAGTACACACCGGACGTATCGGGATCGTCTTCGGATGACGAACGGACATCACTCCGCGAGCAGTCAGGCGATCTTCCGGCTCACGTCGATGGTGACGTCCGAGGTCAGATCGAGCTCGATCGTGTTCGGGAGCGACTCGCCGCCGCGGAACTTGGGAAGCGAGAGACGGTTCTCGACGCTCCCGCCGCGCAGTTTCGTGACGAGGTCGAAGATGACGTCGGCGTGGTACTCGGTGCGGTCGCGCTGGGCCGGCACGTCGCGCCCGTCGAGACAGTGAAGCAGGGCGATCCCCCCGGTTTCGACCGTTCGCGTCTTGAGGTCGTTCAGGAACGCACGGTACACGTCGTCGTCCGCCGTCTCCAGTGCGTTGATGGGGTCGACGATCAGCATGGACTCGTCGGTGAGTCCCTCCAGTGCCGACCGCGCGCTGCCGACCGGATCGTCGTCGAGCCGGCGGACGTCGACCGCGTCCGGTGAGGTCCCCGCCCGTTCGAGCTCGAGTTCGACCTCCGCCGTCGTCCGTTCGGTCGTCAGGTACACCGTCTCTCGGGCGGCGGCCATCTCGTAGAGGAACAGTTCGGACTGGCACGCCGGCGACGCCAGCAGCGCGATCGTCCGGCCGGCGGGAATGCCGCCGTCGAGCTTCCGGTCGAGGATGTCGATCCCCGTCGACAGCGTCTCAACCGTCGACTCCTCCGTCTCCGATTCCTCGTCCTCGAACATGTGGTGCGCTTCGGTCATCGCTCGCTCGAAAGACGTCCGTCTCGGGGATAGTTATCCATCGGCTGTTCGGCGGTCACCGGATGGGGAATGCGTTGCCATCACCGCCTCACTCCGTATAGTTGATGGTTTACGGGACGACAGGCACCGGCATCCGGCTCATATAATTCTATTTACAAACATACTGCGGATTCTGGTGGCAAGTAACACCGACTGATGGTCGGTCGTCCGGCGCGGGCCGGTCGTCGTGGCGACGCGCGGCCCGTGTGTCCGGACGAACCCGATCACGTCAGGCGGTGTACCAACAACGTATGAACGTACACAAACTCTGGACGGACGATCGCGCCGTGTCGCCGGTGGTCGGCGTCGCGCTGCTGATCGCCATTACGGTGATCCTCGCGGCCGTCATCGGCGGCGTGGTGCTCGGGCTCGGAACGAGCTCGGCGGACGCACCGCAAGCATCGCTTCAGTTTGAATACGACGACGGGACCGATACTATAACGATTTATCACAACGGTGGCGACCCTCTCGGGGATAACGTAGAGGTGAGGGGTAGTGCCCTTGATACTACTCCCCAGACGATTACGGTCTCGGCTGGTGGGAGTGCCGACGTTAATACTTCTGATGGTACGACCGGCGAAATCGCCGTCGTTTGGATGGATCCGAATAGTGACGATGAATCCGTGATCGCCAAATACGACGTCGAATAATCCGACATTCGGAATTCCCTTTTTATTTACGGTTGCTAACTTCTGACCGTCCATTACGGCGAGCTTCGCAACCATCAGCGGCGTGGTGCTCGGATTCGACACGAGCCTCAAGCAGATCAGTTCCACGTATCGCTCCAATCAGTCACGTGCCGACCAGACCTTCAGCAATGAGGAAGCTTCCCAGCAGGAGTCCCGCTGTCGGTAGGGTCCTCCGATCATCGGTCGGTGAGGTTCGACTCCGCGTTTGGCTCCGTCTCCCCGGCGAGGCCGACGGAAACTGGATCTTTGCCGACTATGCCAAGGATTATCGTTGAGTCCCACGAACGTGCAGGGGACGAGCTATGGTCGACACCGCTACCGACGTGGAGCTGGACGTCCGGCAGTGGTGGGTCCTGTTCGGCATCGCCCTCTTCCTGCTGGTCCCGCTCGACCTGCTCACGACGCTGATCGCGGTGGCGACGTACGGTCTCTCGGTCGAGGCGAACCCGGTGATGCGGTGGCACCTCCAGCGGGGACTGCTCGTGACGACGGTGGTGAACCTCGTCGTCGTCGGCGTCTCGGTCGCCATGTTCCACCTCGCCATCGAACGGATCCGGGACGTTCCGCCGGGCGAGCGCCGCGTCATCGACGTCGGCGTCACCGTCTGGCTCACCGTTCTGATCGGCGGCGGCGTCGTCCTCGTCTTCAACAACCTTCTCGTAATCGTCTGAGGGAGCGTTCGCGGGGTTGACCAACGAGCTCCTGATCGCCCGACCGATGGATCAGGGCGGATCTCGGGAGTCGCGGTACGGGCGCCCGCCGACCAGTGCGAGCGCGTTCAGAACGAGGAGCGCGAAGAACAGCAAACCCGTATCGATGCCCCCGTAGTCGACGCTGAGAACCACTAGATTGACCCCGGGGAGAACGATCGCCAGCCAGAACGAGAGCGCCGAGAACGCCATCTTGATCCGGTGGCCGTAGTCGAGATGACCGAGTCTGTCCACCACCGTGGACGAGAACTCGAATGCTTCCTTGCGGCTCATTGGCGACTCGTCGGTACGATGGTCCGACAGCGGCTTGGTAAACCGGACGCTATTCGGTTCCCGACCGGCATCCGGCACGCGGACGGACTGGAACATCGTCCCGGTACCCGAACAGGCACGGGTTTCCAAAGCCCGTGTACGCCGATACGTTCGGTGACCATGTCCGACGATACCCGATATTACATCGGCGACCCGCCCCGCCACAGCGACGAGACGACGATGACGGAGTACCGCCTCCGATGGCCCGAAACCGGCGGGATCAAGACCCTGCTCGAGGTGGCGCTGGTGTACCACCTCGTCACGGTCGCGACGCCGGTCCTGCGTGCCCAGGCCGAGCTACTGAACCCGGCGATCGTTCCGGATCCGTTCACGACCGTCCTGTACGCGCTGCTGTGGATCGGGATCGTGGCCGTCGTCGTGTGGCTGTTCCGGTCGGAGTCGCTCGTCAGTACGCACCGGTTCTACGAGTACGACTCCGTCAGGAGGGACCTCGAGAGCGACCTGCCGGATCGCGGCTGGGTTCGGCGAAACGTCGGGCTCGCCGTCCTCGGTGGTGGCCTCGCGGGGATGACCTACGAGCGGTTCGTGGCTGCGTTCCTGCACGTGATCGACCTGTTGGTCATCGTTCTCGACGAGTTCCAGTGGGCACTCACGCTCACCGACGGGCTGTTCGTCGCCGGCTTTCTCGGCGGCTTCACCCTGTTCACGATCGGGGTCGACCGGCTGGTCGTGGGCGCCCTCCGCAGATACGTTCTCCGCTCTCAGACCCCCTCGTGAACGCCGTATCCTCTCCCCTCCTTTCCTCTCCTTCCCCACCCTATTCTCCCCTTCCCCACCCTATTCTCCCCTTCCCCACCCTATTCTCCCCTACCCTATTCTCCCCTACCCTATTCTCCCCTGCTCGCTCACGGTCGACGCCGTTCGATCCTTGGAGGTAGGGAGTTCACGTCCGTCGGTGTGCCCGACGTCGTGGATCTAGCGCTGACTCTTCGCGAAAAGCGGTACGAGCAACAGCAATCCCAAGATCGGTGAGACGACGATGGATGACGTACTCGTCCCGTCGGTCTCTCCGGTACCGTCCGTTCCGTCGACGTCAGCGTCGTTCTCATCGGCGTTGGGTTCACCGTCGTCGGCTTCGTCCGCGTCGTCCTCGCTTCCGTCCGTGTCAGTATCGCCGTCGCCGGCGTCGGATCCGTCCGGTCCGGAGTCGCCGCTCTCGCCTCCGGTGTCTTCGTCGGCGCCGTCCTCGTTTCCGTCCGTGTTAACGCTGCCGCCGCCGGCGGTGGATCCGCCCTGAGCGAGGTCACCGTTCTCGCCGCCGGTGCCGTCGTCTTCAGTGTCGCCGTCGTTGGCGGACCCGTCCGGATTGGAGCCCCCGGTCTCGTCCCCGCTGTCGTCACCGTCAGCGTTGGACCCGTCCGGGTCAGAGCCGCCGCTTCCGCCTTCGTTGTCGGCGTCCTGATCATCGGCGTCTTGATCGTCGTCGTTGTCGGAGCCATCCTGGTTGGAGTCGCCGCTCTCGCCGCCGGTGTCGTCGTCGGCATCGTCTTCGTCCTCGCCGTCGTCATCGTTGTCGGACCCGTCTGGGTCGGTGTCGCCGCTCCCGTCTTCGTCGTCTTCGCCGTCCGAATCGTCGTCTCCGTCGGCGTCGTCTTTGTCTCCGCCGTCTTCGTTGTCACCGTCAGTGTCGGATCCGTCCTGGCCGGAGTCGTCGGAATCGGCCGCCTTGACGGTGAGCGTGTCGGCGTCGGTTTCGTTCCCGAACGCGGCTTCGATCTCGGTCGTTCCGTTGCTCTCGGCCGTCACCGTTCCGTCGTCGGCGACCGTGGCCACGTCCGTATCGAGCGCGGTGAGGGTCGCGTTTTCGGTCACGTCTCGCGTCGATGCGTCCGTAAACGTCGCCACGACGGTGATCACCGTTTCCTCGCCCGTTTCGATCTCCGACGCATCGAGCGTCGCGTCGATCGATTCGACGGCCGGCTGGCCGACCGTCACGGCGGCGGTATCCGTCTCGTTTTCACTCCGAACCGTGACGGTACCCGTCCCCACGTCGGTGCTCTCGGTCGCCCAGGCCAGGGATACGGCGGTCGATCCGTTGGCTGAGAGCGTCACCGGCCCGGTGGTGTCGACTGTTTTTCCGTCGAAATCCGCCAGCGTGACGTTCTGCGTTCCGGCGCGGTCGCCGACGTTCTCGACACGAGCGGTGACGTCGACCGTCTCACCGGCGGCCACCTCGGCCGACGCGTTCTCGATCGACACCGCGAAGAACGCGGGGTCGGGCTCCGTGACGGTCACCGTCCGTCCGTCGCTCTCGTCGTCGCTCGCTACGGCGATCTCGATCGCCGGAACGTCGTCGTCGTCGGTTTCGTAGACGAACGAGAGCTCCTCGCTCCGGTTGGCGGACAGCGTCAGGTTCTCCACGTCGTCGACCTGCTCGCCGTCGACCAGGAACCGGACGTCTTGGGTCGCTTCGATCTCGCCCACGTTCTCGACCGTCGCCGTCAGGGTGACGTTCTCGGTCGCCGTCACGTTTTCGTCGTAGCGGTCGATCGACACCGCGAACGTCCCGCCGTCAGCGTCCGACCCACAGCTCACCTCCCTCCGAACGTCCGGTTCGGTCATCGTCCCGGATTCGGTCTCCGTCTCGTCGTCGCCGGACGCGAACGCCCGGACTTCGTCGATCCGGTTGCAGTGCCCCACGGGAACTTTGAGCCGAAGCGTCCCGGCGGTGAGGTCATCGACGACGACGTCGGAACTGCCGTTCCGGTCGTCCGCCGCCGTGACGTCGAACGGATTCGGAACGTCGGTATCGGTCGGCTTGAACAGGTTGATCGTGTCGTTGGTATCGCCGGTGAATGCGATCCGGATCCGGTCCACGTCCGTTGTGTCGTCGGTCAGGTTCCAGCTGATGACGACGTCCTTTGGCGCTTCGGGTTCTGTGGGCTTGATTTCCACGTCGAAGGACTCGAACGCCCCACTCCGGCCAGTTTCGTTCGTCGCTCCCGACAACGGCACGGCCGCCGCCGAGAGCAGTATTAGCGACGACAGGAGGATGACCAGACTCCCGTTACGCGGCGTGATTACGGACACGGATCGACCCTCCGGTGGGAACCCACCGCGTCCTGTTCGGACCGGTTGCCACGAGGCCGGGCGGTGTCCCCGGAACGAACGCACGAACCGATCCATATCATAGATATTACTAGAAAGAAGAACGGGTTAGTAATCCGGCATATGTTCAGCTGTAGCGCCCGGTTAACCGAACCAGTTGTGCTCTCACACCGAATTACGCCGGATTACGCCGGATTACGATTTCACCTTCGATTCCCCAACCGCGCTGGGTCAGGACGTTATGTCTCCATTTACCAAAATTATTATAATTAAATACAGGACGTCCGGAACGGCGCACAACCCCACGCCCGATCGAACGGTTCCTCAGGGTCACCAAGTCGATCGTCCAGCGCGTCCATCAGCCCCTATGGAAGTCCGGTCACTTGCGGATCTGGGTGTCAAACGGGGGTCGAGCTGCCATTCTTAACGGGATCGCGTTACCAATCCCCGACCTCGTTCTCGACCCGATATCTCTGGTAGTAGGCTTTCTCCACCGTCCGAAGGTCGAAGTCGCCGGGGTTCCGCTCGCGGAGCTCCGCGAGGATCTTCGGATAGTCGGTGACTCGCATTCCCCGGTCCTCCCCGAAGAACTCGTGAACGATGTAGCGGTCGCCGATCGCGTAGGCCTCGGGGTCGGAGAACATCAATACGACCGTTGCCGTCGCGCCGCCGATCCCCGGAATCGACTGCAGCGTCTTCAGTTGGAGCGTCGGATCGTCGACAAGAAACGCCGCCTCGCTGACGCGCCGGATGAACGCGTCGGGAACGGCGTTCACCTTCTCGACGTTCAGATCCCGTCGTCCCTGCTGACCGTTTAGTTTCCACCGAACCACGTCCTCGAGCTGCTCGCGGGTGATGTAGCCTTGTTCAGGGAGGACGTCGTTGAGCCGGTCTTCGATCGCTTGCAGGTCCTCGTCGTAGACCTCGTCGTATCGGTCGCTCCACTCTCGGATCTCGTCAGCGTCCATACCTATGCAGCGATCGCGCGGGTAATAGACCTCCCGGACCCGAATCGCGCTGAACGTCGTTACGAGCCGGATTCCGGCTGCTGCACTGGTGGATGCCCCCCTTCTACGAGCTCCGCCCCTCGCCGCTGCTGGCGATCGTCCCGCTCGTCGGGATCTACCTCGCCTATCGCATCGGGTCGAGCGCCGCCGTCGAGACGGGATCGAACGGCGGTTCGGAGCGGAGCCGTGAGGTGACCCATACCGGATCCGGGTCCGACGGGCGGTCGGAGGGGTTCGACGCGAGCGATGGGTCCCCGACTGGCTCGGGGTCGAGCCGTGATCGGGGCGTTCGGGAGTAGTTGACCTCGTGAGTTCGGGAGGGGCTGGCGCGAGTTCGGGAGGGGCTGGCGCGAGTTCGGGAGGGGCTGGCGCGAGTTCGGGAGAGGCAGGCGCGAGTTCGGGAGAGGCAGGCGCGAGTTCGGGAGAGGCAGGCGCGAGTTCGGGAGAGGCAGGCGCCGTGATCCCACGATCGGCGCCTCGACGAGACGGTGACCTTCAAGTCGGCGGGCCCTCAGGGATCGGATAATGGCCGACCCGGAACACACGGATCTCGCGAACCACTCCGATGCCGGTCCGCCCGACCGAAACGGGCAGGCCGAGTCGGACGAGGACCCGAAGCCGAGCGATCTCGACGAGTCGGTCCGCCAGGCGGTCGAACGCTCGCGGATGGGTGCGCCCGCGGTCGGCGAGGCGGTCCGCGACCGGTTCTCGGCCGACGAGGTCTTCCAGCGGATCGTCGCCGCGGCCGACGAGGAGGTCACCTCCTCGGGCCGGGAACTGTTCTTCAGCGGCATCGCGGCCGGGTTCGCGATCAGCATCACCTTCCTGCTGTACGCGTCCCTCTCGGCGTCGACGGACCACCCCGTGCTCGGCGTCCTGCTGTACCCGCTCGGGTTCATCTACATCATCATCGGCGGCTACCAGCTGTACACCGAGAACACCCTGCCGCCGGTGGCGTTGACCCTCGAGCGGATCGCCAGCCTCCCCGCCCTGCTTCGCCACTGGAGCATCGTCCTGCTCGGGAACTTCACCGGCGGCGCGATCGGGACCCTGGTGCTCGTCTACGGCGACGTCTTCGACCCCGCCGCCGCCGAGAAGGCGATGGAGCTGGGCCGGCACGGGGTCGAAACGTCGGGGTGGGCGCTGTTCTCCAAGGCCGTCTTCGCCGGACTCATCGTCGCCGGCGTCGTCTGGGTCGGCTTCAGCGCGCGGGACACGATCTCCCGGGTCGTCGTGACCTATCTGGCCTTCCTCGCGGTTCCCCTGGGCGGGCTCTTCCACGTCGTCGTCTCCTTCGCGGAGGCGTTCTACCTCTTCGTCCACGGCGAACTCGGGGTCCTCGCCGGCCTCACCGGGTTCGTCCTGCCGGTCCTGATCGGCAACACCGTCGGCGGCGTCGCGCTCGTCACCCTCGTGAACTACTTCCAGACCAGCGAGGACCGCCTGGAGTCGGCCCGGTTCGAGGGGATCGAACGCCGGCTCACCCCGCGTGAGTGGCTGTTCGGCCGGCTCGCCGGCCGGTCGTACGTTCCGATGCTCGACCCCTCCGAGCAGGGGCTCTCGAGCGAGGGCACCTATCGGGTCATGGTGCCGATCGCGAACCCGCGGACCGAGTCGCGGCTGATCGAGTTGGCCTGCACCATCGCGAGCGCCCGCGAGGGGGCGATCGTCCACGCCGTCCACGTGATCCAGACGCCGGGCCGCCGCTCCGCGGACCCGAGCTACGGGCAGCGCCAGCGCGTGATGGAGGAGTCGGACCGTCTGATGGAGCCGCTTCGGGACGTCGCGGACGACTACGACGCGGGCCTGGAGACGTCGATGGTCATCACCAACCGCTCGTTCGAGGAGGTGTTCAACGCCGCCCGCCGGACGGAACCCGACCTCGTGTTGATGGGCTGGGGCGAGGACCGGCTCTGGACGGACGCGCGCGCCGAGCGCCCGCTCACCGAGCTGACCAACCGGCTGCCGAGCGACTTCCTGATCGCCAAGGACCGCGGACTCGACGTCTCCCGGATCCTCGTTCCGACCGCCGGCGGAACGAACTCGGCTTTGGGCGCGGAGGTCGCGGAGATGATCGCCGCGGTCGCCGACGCCGAGGTCTCCCTGCTCCACGTCGTGGATGGCCCCGACGAGCGCGAGGCCGGCGAGGAGTTCCTCTCCGAGTGGGCCCTCGACCACGGGTTGACGGACGCCGAGACGATCGTCGACGACTCCGGCGACGTCGAGGCTGCCATCGAGCGCGAGGCGGGCGACAGTACCCTCCTGTTCATCGGCGCGACCGAGAAGGGGATCCTCTCGCGGCTGTTGACCGACTCGCTACATATGGACGTGATCCACCGCGTCGACTGCTCCGTGCTGTTGGCCGAACGTCCCGGCGATCGGTCGATCCTCGAGCGGCTGTTCGGCTGACCGCGAGCCGACGTCCGGGTGACTGCAAGCGGCCGTTCGGTTGACCGAGAGCAGTTCGCGAGCACACCGTCCACGCTGCCCGCGCATTGAAGTGGTCGGGGCGTCTGCGTACACCATCGGCCGACGGTAACCCATGGACCTCCCGACCTGGATCCGGTATCGTGGCTTCGTCGTTGCGCTGCTCGGGTTCGCGATCACTCGGTTCTTCGTCGCCGAGGCGCTCGTGGTCGACCGCTCCGACCTCTTCCTGGTCGTCGGGCTGCTGCCGCTCGTCGCTGGGCTCTCGTTGACCGTCTACGGCGTGGCGCTCGCCGTCGGCGTGTTCTCCCGGGATTACGTCGCGACCGTCGCCCGGTGGTGTCTGCTCGGAACGGGCGGTATGGCCGTCGTCGTTGCGATCACCCTCGTCGGGGCCGGCGATATGGGAACGATCTCCCCGTCAACCGCACCTGCACTCGTGGCGAACGTCCTCATCAGCGGCGCGGTCGCCGGAGTGGTCGTCGGGGATCGGTCGGCGAGACACCGACGCGAACGGGAGCGGAATCGACGCCAGGCGAACCGGGCGCTGTTCGTGATCCGGATCCTCCGACACGAGGTGATAAACGCGGCGGCGATCGTCGACGGGCACGCCGATCTCCTGGATGGGACGGCCGATCCGCGACCGCGGTCACTGCGGGCGATCGACGCCGCCGCCGCCCGGATCCGGGCGACGGTCGAGGAGGTCGCGTCGGTCGCGCAGCCGTTCGAGACGACCCGGCGGGTGGACCTCGAGGCGACCGTCACGGACGCCCTCGCCGCGTTCGAAGGCGACCATCCGGACGTGACCGTGCGGGCTGATCTGGAGACGACCGGGGGAGACACCGAGGTCGTGGGCGACGATCGGATCCGCCTCGCCATCGATGAACTGCTCGAGAACGCCCTCGAACACGGGACGACGGACCGTATCGCGGTCGGGATCCGCGAGGCGCCCGGCACGGTGGAGGTGTCGGTCAGCGACGACGGACCGGGACTGTCCGCCGACCAGCGTGACCTGTTGACCGCGGGGGAGTTCCCGGAGTACGACGACCCCTCGACGGGATTCGGTCTCCAGATCGTTCACCTGATCGTCACCCGGTACGGCGGCGAGGTCCGCGTCACCGCCGACGGGATCGACGGGGACGGAACGACGATCACGCTCGTGTTTCCCCGACACTCCCTCCCGAACCCCCTCGTTGAATCCGTCTCCGTGACGTTCCCGAACCTCCGCCGGGCCGTCGTGGCGAGCCTCGTCGCCGGACTGGCGATGGGCCTGTTCTTTCAGGCCGCAAGCGGCCTGCTTCCCGTGATCGGCGCGCTCTACGGCGTCGAGCGTCCGCTGGTGGGGTGGATCACCCATCTGTTCCACAGCGTCGTCTTCGGACTCCTCTTCGCCGCGGGATGCTCGTGGTCGCGACTCCGTCGACACGCCCGAAACCCGGTCTCGGTCGGAACCGTCGGGGTGCTCTGGGGCATCGTCCTCTGGCTGGTCGCCGCCGGCCTGATCATGCCCGTTTGGCTCTCGCTGGTCGGGCTCCCGAGCGCACTCCCGAACCTCTCGGCGCTCGGGTTCGTCGGGCACGTCCTCTGGGGGACCGTTCTCGGAACGACCTTCTGGTGGCTCGGAACTCGATCGCTCGGCGAGTTCGATCGTCACGAGCAGCCGGTCGAGCGCCTCCGATGACGCCGCCCACCGTCCGACTGCCCTTCCGTTGCTGGCGTGGTGAGACGTCGCCCGTTCCAACTCGACAGCCACTCTCGACCGGTTTTCCGGAGGGAATCGTTATGCCGGATGCGACCCAACGATCCGGTATGTCCGACCCGTCCTCACCCGACGATCCACCCGATTCGGACGACGGCAATGATCACGGCGTCGATCAGGACGTCGGTTCGGTCGACCCCGTCGAACGCCTGGAGGTCTGGTGTGCCGGCGAGGATTGGTGCCCGGTCACCACCACCGCGACGCTCATCGGCAAGAAGTGGCACCCGGTCATCATCCACCGGCTCCTCGAGCACGGTCCGAGCGGATTTAACGAACTCCAGGACGCCGTCGACGGGATCTCGAGCAAGGTGCTTTCCGACAGCCTCGAGGACCTCCAGGAGAACCGACTCGTCGAGCGCGAGATAATCAGCGAGAAGCCGTTTCGCGTACGGTACTCGCTGACCGACCACGGCCGATCCCTCGAACCGGTGATCTATTCGATGCGGGATTGGGGCGTCCAGCATTTGGCTTCCCCCGACTAGTCGCGACCTGCGACCCCGGTTCGACCGATTCACGTCGTCAGTCGAGCGTCGTTCCACCGCGTTCCACCGCGTTCCACCTCGTCCCACGTCGTTCACCGAGCGTCGTTCGTCAAGCGCCATTCCACGTCGATATCGTCGAGAACCGCGGTTACGTCCGGGTTAGGACGTCCTTTTGTCTATAGATGGTGTATGATAACGTATGGCTAGGGACGTAACCCGTCGGGCGGCGCTCGTCGGCGCCGGTGCCGCAGCGCTCTCCGGCTGTCTCGCCGATCGAGGGATCGGGAGCGCCGGCTCCGCTTCACGGACCGACTCCCCAAGCGAGGGGGACGGGTCGTCCGATCGGTCGGCCGCTGACCGGTCCGGTCCGCCAACGCGGGACGACACGCTGCCGCTTCCGATGGACCCCTCGTCGCTCCGGGACCGTGCGATATCCGGCGGGCCGCCAAAGGACGGGATCCCCGCGATCGAGGACCCGCAGTTCGTCCCCGCGGGGGCGGCCGCGGAGCGGCTGAACCCCGGCGATCCCGTGTTCGGGCTCGCCAGAGGGGACGCGGTCAAGGCCTACCCGCAGTCGATACTCGTCTCCCACGAGATCTGCAACGACGTCGTCGACGGCGTTCCGGTCAGCGTCACCTACTGTCCGTTGACCGGGACCGCGATGGGGTTCGAACGCGGCGACACGACCTTCGGCGTCTCCGGCCGCCTGGTGAACAACAACCTGATCATGTACGACCGGGCCACCGAGACGTGGTGGCCGCAGGTGCTCGCGACCGCGATCCCAGGGCCGTGGAACGAATCGCCGGCGACGCGGTCGCTCCGGGAGTTCCGGGTGGTCTGGACGACGTGGGAACGATGGGTGGACCGGTACCCCGACACGCGGGTTCTCTCCCGCGAGACGGGCTTCGCGCGAAACTACGATGCGGACCCGTACGGGACGTACAATCCACGCCTCGGGTATTACGAACCCGAATCCTCGCCGATGTTTCCGCCCCTCGCCACGGACGAGCGCCTCGAGCCCAAACGCGTCGTCATCGGCGCACGGACGACTGCGGGCGCGTTCGCCGTCGAGAAGAACCACCTCCGGGACGCGAAGCTCGTCCGCGGGGAGATCGGCGGGACCCCCGTGGTGGCGACCTACGACCCGACCCTGGATACTGGCTACGTGTTTGTAAACCCCGACGCCCGCCCGTTCGACTACCGACGCGGACGGGTCCACGGAGCGGACGGCGAAACGCATCCGCCGGCGGACCTCCCGCTCGAACGGCTCCACGCGTTCGACGCGATGTGGTTCGCCTGGCGCGGCTTCTACCCCGAGACGACCCTGTATGACTGAGTCCCATCCGTCGGCCGCCAGCCCCGCCGACGCCGGCGTCCTCGCTCGGACTCGCGTCGCCCTCGCGGTCGCTCTCGGACGACGGGACACCAGGGTCCTCCTCCTCGGCGTGACCGTCGGGTATCTCTGCCTGTATCTCGTCACCGTCGGCGACCTCTCGCTGGCAAGCCAAGGAACCGGAACGGTCTCGATCCGGACCGCGGCGGACCTCTCGCGAGCGGTCGCTCGTCTCGGATTCCTTCGGTTCGGCGCGGTCGCCGTCGTTTCGGCCGGCCCGGTCACGTACCTGTTCGCCCCGCTCAACGTGCTGGTCGGGACGGTCCTCGCGCTCCTGGTCGGCGCGAACGCCGCGCTCACGTATCTCGGCGTGGTCCAACCGCAAGCCTGCGGGCTCGAGTCCTCGACCGGGATCATCGCCGGCGTCCCGGCGCTGTTGTCCGGGGCCGCCTGCTGCGGACCGACGATCCTGTTCGTCGTCGGGATCCAGGCGAGCGCGGCGCTCGTCGCGGCGTTCCAGCTGTTGGTGCCGGTCGCGGTCGTGTTGCTCGTCGCCGGACTCCTCCTCGTCGGCCGCCGGATCGATCCCGCGCTGGTGTGACCGACCCGTCTCGCGGTCGTCTCCGCTCGTCCACCGGCGGTCGTCTCCGCTCGTCCACCGGCGGTCGTCTCCGCTCGTCCACCGGCGGTCGTCTCCGCTCGTCCACCGGCGGTCGCCTACGTCTCGTCCAACGCGTCGGCCAGCCCGTGGAGCGATTCCACGATCAGGTCCGGGTCGGAGCCGAACGGCTCCCACGGCGCCCCCTTCCGGTCGACCCAGACGCCCTGCATACCGGCGTGTTTGGCCCCCTGGACGTCGAACCAGCCGGCCGTCACGTGGGCGATCTCGTCGATCGGGGTCCCCGTTCGCGCCGCCGCGTGGCGGTAGATCTCGGCGGCGGGCTTGAACGTCCGGACCTCGTCGGCGCTGATCGTGTCCAGCACGAGGTCGCCGATGTCGGCGTGGTCGACCATCGAGGCCAGCATCTCCGGGTTTCCGTTGGAGACGACGTAACAGTCGTAGCCCGCCTCCCGGAGCCGCTCGATCCCCTCGCGCACGTCCGCAAAGACGTCGAGTTCGTGGTACACCGCGAGGATCTCGTCGCGTTCCTCCCGCGGGAGGTCGACGCCGTGAGCGTCGAGGGCGTACTGGAGCGCGTCCCGATTCATCTCATAAAAGGGCTGGTAGGCGTCGAGGTGGTTCGCGACGAAGGTGTACTCGATCGATCGCGCCCGCCAGAGCTTCGAGACCGGCTCCGGGTCGGCGACGCGATTCGCGAGGGCGGATTCAGCCGCGTCCACGTCGACGAGCGTACTGTACGAGTCGAAGGTCACCGTTCGCACGCGCTCGGGGTCGAAGCTCATCACCGTTCCCACGGGTTCAGGGGTGATAATCCTCCGGCTTTTTAAGTGCTCAGCCGGACCGCGGGTGTCGTGACGGGTCCCCGGTCACCCGTGTTTCTATACGGTTCGTCCCGTATCCACGGGTATGGTCTCGAACACGCGCCTGTACGGCGCGGCCATCGCGGTCACGTCCGGCCTGTACTCCGTCGCGAGCGCCACCACGGGCTCACGAATGGGGATCGGCGGTTGGATCATGGGTCTGCTCGGCGTCGTCGTGATCGTCCACGGCGTCGTCCTGCTCACGGACGCAGCCACCCGGCTCGGCGGCGTCAGCGGACCGTTGATGGTCGGCTACGCTGTCGTGATGCTCCTCCTCCAGGTCCTGTACGGTGCCGGCTTGCTGGTCGGCGGGGGCGGAAGCGGAATGTGGGGAAGCGGGATGACTGACGGGATGGCCGGCGGCGGAATGGCTGGTGACGGAATGGCCGGCGGAGCCGGGATGGGGATGACCGCCGGAATGGGATGGGATGCGGGGATGGTCGCTCTGGCCTTGTTGATGCTCGTCAGCGGGCTCGTTATGGCGCGGGATCGGCCGACTGAATCGGACCGGCGAATGTAACGTGAGCCGTGACGACACGATCGACGGTACTCGTCTCGTCCGTCTCGGCCGAACCGCTTGTCCCCGTCGAGTCACTCGGCGTCGGAGAGCCTGCCGTTCAACACCTTCGCCGCGACCAGGACCGGGTCCCAGACCGGACTGAACGGCGGCGCGTAGGCGAGATCGAGCCGTTCGAGCTCCGGGACGGTGCGGTCGGACTCGAGCGCCGTCGCGAGCGTGTCGATCCGGATCGCGGCCCGGTCGGTCCCCACGATGCTGCCGCCCAACAGCCGCCCGGTTTCGCGGTCGGCGGTGAGCGTCACCGTCGTCTCCGCGGCGCCGGGGTAGTACCCCGACCGCGATCCGGCCGTGACGGTCTCGGAGACGGGATCGAAGCCCGCCGCGCGTGCCCGCCCGTGGTCGATGATCCCCGTCCGGCCGCACTCCTGCTCGAAGGCCTTCACGGCTGCCGTGCCGGCGATCTCGCCGACCGGGGTCGGCGTCCCGGCGACCGTCTGCCCGACCGCCCGCCCGGCCCGGTTGGCCGTCAGCCCGAGCGGCACCCAGTCGGACTCGCCGGTCACCGTATGCCGGGCTTCCGCGCAGTCGCCCGCGGCGAACACCCGGTCCGCGGTCGTTCGGCCGTACTCGTCGGTCGCGATCGCGCCCGACGCGCCGCGTTCGATCGGGGTGTCGTCGACGATCCCCGCGTTCGGCCGCACGCCGATTCCGATCAGCGCGAGATCGACCGGCACTCGCTCGTCGGCCGTCACGACCGCGGTGACCCGGTCCGTTCCGGCCAGTCGCTCGACCTCGGTCCCGGTGCGGACGTCGACCCCGTGGTCGGCGAGCGTCGCCGCGACCGTCTCGCCGACCGCCTCGCCGAACTCCGGCAGCAGCCGGTCGGGCCGCTGGAAGAGATGGACGTCGAGGTCGTGTGCGCCGAACGCCTCGGCCATCTCGACGCCGACGTACCCGCCGCCGACGATCGCCGCGCTCGTCGGCGGCTCCATCGCGGCGTACCGCTCGACCCGCTCGGCGTCGACGTACTCGACGTCCGGAGCCGTGACTCCGTCGCCCGAATCGACCCCACCGTCGCCCGGCGGCGTCAGAAACGCCCGCAGCGCCGCGGCGGCGTCCATGCTGTGCATCGTGAACGCGCCGGTCAGATCGGCCCCCGCGATGGGGTCCGCGACCGCGTGGGCGCCGGTCGCCACGAGGAGGTCGCCGTACGACCGTTCGAACCGGCCCGACTCGCCCTCGACGCTCACGGTTCGGTCCGCGACGTTCACCGCCACGACCTCGTGGCGCCGCCGGAGGTCGATCCCGCGGTCGGCGATCTCCTCGGGGGTCAACGAGAGGAGGTCACGGAGGGACCCGATCTCGCCTTTCACGTAGTACGGCATTCCACACTGGGCGTAGGACACCCACGACCCCTTCTCGAAGACGATCACGTCCCGGTCCGGCCGCTCCCGCTTCAGCTTGCTCGCGGCGCTCAGCCCCGCGGCGTCGCCGCCGATGACGACGAATGGGTCCGTCATACCCGATCCCTCTCGACGGACCCCGATAAGTCCCTACGTGACCTCGAGGTAGCCTAGGTAGCCCGACCGATCCCGGGGCTCCGCCGGCTCGAGGATTCACGGGACGCTGCCGTCCCGGGCGATCCGATGCCCCGACCCGGGCTCGGTTCCGGTCTCCGGCTTCAAGCTCAGTCCCGATCTTCCCCTGTCCCGGCCTCGCGCCGTTCGAACAGCAGCAGCGGTCGCATCCGTAACACCGGATCGTCGTCCCCGTGGACCGTCGCGTCGAACTCGACCAGCCCGGTCCGCGGGGACCGCTCCTCGGTCCGGGCGACCCGCGTTTCGACCGCGAGCGTCTCGCCGGGCCGCACCGGCGCGGGCCACCGAAGCTCGTCGATCCCCACCGCGCCGACGAACGCGGCGTCGGCGGTGAGGTGCTCGGTCATCAGCCGGATCGTCACCGCGAAGGTGTGGAGCCCGCTCGCGATGAGCCCGCCGTAGCGTGATTCACGCGCCCGCTCGGCGTCGGTGTGGAACGGTTGCGGATCGTAGGTCTCGGCGAACTCGACGATCTCCGACCGCGTCAGCGTGCGGCTCCCGCACGCGGTCGTCTCTCCGACGGCGAAGTCCTCGAAATGGCGCATCGACGATGTCCCCGATCCGGCCGCTCGCCACATACGTGTTCCGCCGCTCGATTTTATTTCTCTCATATATCTGTGAATTCTATCGGTGGATTGATGATCGCGGGCGGTCGATTTCGGATAGAGGCCGGGATCACGATGTCCACCACGACGCAGGCACCTTCGACGCAGGAATCCTCGAGACAGGAATCCTCGAGGCAGAAAACCCCGAGACGAGGACGCCACGAGAACCGCTGCCGACGCTGCAGTGACGGGTCGGACCCGGCGGACGCCGTCGGCCCGTCCGCCCCCTCGAGAACCTATGTCCCCGAGGGCGCGGCCCACGTCGTCTTCGAGGTCGACGGGTTCGACTGCCTCGACTGCCCCGACCGGATCGAGGCAGCCCTCGACCGGCTGGACGGCGTTCACGGCGCGACCGCGAGCTACGGCACCGAGACGGTGGGCGTCTATTACGACCCGGACGTCCGCGAGCCGGCCGACTTCGTCGATCGACTGACCGACGTCGGTCGGACGGTCGAGAGCCGCGACGACGCCTTTCGAAACCGCCGGGCGCGGCAGTGGGCCGGCGCGCGGTTCGCCGCCGGCGTGCTGGCCGGGCTGATGGCGCTCGTGCCGTACGCGAGCGTGGTCTATCCGATACGGTTCGAGTGGCTGCTCAGTCCCGAGATCGCCGCGCTCCTGCGGTCAGGGTTGGCGACGACCGGCGGCTTCAACTTCTATCTGAACGTCGCCGTCCTCTCCGGGATCGTGTTGCGGTTCGCCGGCAAGCCGATGCTCGACCGCGCCCGCGCGGCGCTGTCCGCCGGGACCGTGACCCCCTCGCTCGTCGCGACGTCCGTCGCCGTCCCGGCGTATCTCTACAGTGCGGCGGTCGTGCTCGTCGGGATCACCGCCGCCGTCGACCTCTCGACGACGCAGGTCCACTTCGACGTCGTCGTCCTGATCGTCCTCGCGTGGCTGGCGGTCCAGCACGGGCTCGGACTGGAGACGCCGACCGACACGACCGACCCCGATCGACGGTCCACGTCCCGCGTCGACGCGTCCGCGGCCGCGCCCGGTGGCTCACTCGAGGACGGGACGGCTTTCGAGGACGGCGCCGCGCTCGACGACGGCGTCGCCTTCGAGAACGACTGAGAACCGGTCTCCGGCCGCTGGGCTTTTCGGCCGTCCGATCCCGGACGTTTGTGCCCTTCGGCCGTCAGATTCCTTCGGGTCCCGGGCCGTTCCCCTTTTTCACGGGGTGCCAAGCGTTTCGTGACGCCGGTAGAGATAGACCGCGCCCGCGACCATGCCGACGAACCAGATCGCAAGCACCAGCACCCAGACGGCCGTGTTCGGGTCCCAGTCGCCGTTGGCACGGACGTACTGCATGTCGAAGTACGCCGACGCTGGGAGCCCGATCCACGCCACGAGCACCAACAGTCCGCCGAGCGCCCCGAGCGAGCCGTTCACGCCCGACAACACGAGCAGTACCGCCCATAGCGCGGTCGCCCCCGCGACGCCGTACCACCACGTGTCGGAGACCGTGGTTCCGCCCGTCGCGCTCGCACCCGCCGTCCCGGCTCGGCTCGACGCTGATCCGGTTGTCGCGGTCCCGGCTGCTGTGCCACCGGTCGATCCGGCCGCGCTGCGACCGGTCCGGCCGCCGGCACTCCCGGAGCGCCCGCCGCCCGCCACCTCGTTGCGGACGCCGCAGTTGGGACACAGCTCGGCCTCCCGTTTGATCGCCTCGCCGCAGCTGGTGCAGTACACCTCGTCGGCCCGCAGCGACCGATCCGGCGGCCCGCGGTTCGAGCGTCGCGACATATCCGTTCGTTACGGACGGCTCTTTATAAGCGTGTTCGGCGATCGAACCATGGGCCGCCGAACGATCCCGACTGCCGGATTAAAAGTGGTCGGCGGCGTCGGTCTCGTGTTGCAACTCCCCGCCACGGCCGCCCTCGACGGTCGCGGCGCCTTGGTCGCCCGTGGAGGGAACCCGGACGGTGACGTCGGTGACCTCCTCGAAGTCGGCGAGCAGGTCGCGCTTGATGTTCGTCGCGGTCACGTTGGAGATTCCGCAGCCCGAGCAGGTCCCGCCGAGCTCGACGACGACCTCGCCGGTCTCGGGGTTCGCCTCGCGGACGACGCTCGTGCCGCCGTGCATCCGGATGATCGGCATCTGCCCGACCATCCACGTCTCGATCCGGTCCGCCAGGGAGTCGCTCATCACCCGCCCTTCGGGCCCGAGCCTTTGGAACCTTGCGGTCGATCCGGGTTCTCTCCGCTTCTGGTCGGCACTCGAAGCGCCGTCTCGAACCGGCACTCGAAGCGCCGTCTCGAACCGGCACCCGACCCGCGTTCACGCCGGGGAGGATGTCATCGCGTGTCCTCGCGGACGAACGTCACCGGACACGGCGAGGAGAGCATCACCGTCTGGGCCACGCTTCCGAAGACGGCCTTCCCGGTCGGGGACCGTTTTCGTCCACCCACGACCACCCGGTCGGCGGTCACCTCCTCGGCGAGGTCCGCGATCGCCTGACCGTGTTCGCCGACCGCGCCGCGAACGCGGTACTCAACGCCGGCTTCCTCCATCACGTCGGCCAGCTCGCGTATCGTCGCGTGACGTTTCGCGACCCCGTCCGGCATCGCGTCCTCGCTTCCCGGCTCGACGTTTAGCCGCTTCCGGCTTTCCTTGATGGCCTCCTCGGTGAAGACGTGGGCCAACACGACTTCGGCCTCACACGGTCCCGCGACGTCGACCGTCTCCTCCGCCAGCCGACGCACCTGTTCCTCGCCGTCAGTTCCGACGCCCAGCAGGATCGTATCGATGCTCACGAGTCCTATTATCACCTTATCCACCTAAAATCGGTCGGCTCCGGATTCCGGACGATCCTCGGACGGCCGTCCGTAATCGAGGAGCCACTCCCGACCGTTCCAGTGACCGACGTTCTCGGGCTTCAGCTCGTCGAAGTGTACGCGGTCGGCGTACGGCGCCAGTGCGGTTCGGACCGACTCCAGAGCCCGCTCGGTTTCCGGATCGTCCGCGTCCAGCACGCGAGCCCGCGGCATCACGACCCAATCGCCGTCGGGGTCCCCACGGAGCACCGGCAGGAAGGGGTGGTCGCCGATCGCGGCCGAGAGCTCCCGCTCCAGGCGGTTCTGCCGCCGGCCGTCGCCCATCTCCGCGCTCGGCCCGTATCGAGCCAGCTTGATCGCTCGACCGCCGTCCCGGACCGCGGCGTCCTCGGTACCTCCATCGGCGATCGTGCCGCCTTCGGCCCCTCCATCGGCGATCGTGCCGCCTTCGGCCCCTCCATCGTCGGCCGGGCCGTCCATGAACGCCCCGGTGAGCACGACGCGCCCCGTTCCAACTCCGAGCCGGGAGAGCCCGAACCGCTCCTCCAGCGCCGAGAGGGCCGCCTCCTCGCCCTCACACAGTTCGAAGAAGTACGGCAGCTCCTCCCCGCCCGGCCAGTCCCACGTCCGGCCGTCGTACTCCCACCGTCGACTCTCCGTGGGATACGCCGCGAGCGCCTCCCGCCGTGCCGTCCGCAGCTTCCTGACGGTGGCGGCGATCGCCTCCCGAAGGGTGTCCGGCAACGGCTCGTCGCTCGCCGACATCGTTCGGCGTCGCTAGACGCCCGGCCGACAATAACGTGTCGTGATCCCATCGTTCGTCGGGTTTCCACCTCCACCTCCACCTCCACCTCCCTCCCCGTCCCGCAACGAGGGAGAACCCCTTTAGCCACGATCCGCCAACGCCCATCCGTGTCCGAGATACTGCTCGTTCGTCACGGCGAGACCGCCTGGAACGCTGCCGACCGCGTGCAGGGCTGGGCGCCGGTCGGCCTGAACGCCACGGGCCGGCGACAGGCCGATCGTCTCGCCGACCACCTCTCGAACGAGCTTGCGGCGGCCGACGCGGCCCTCGTTACCTCCGACCTCGCCCGTGCTCGCGAGACGGCCGCGCCGATCGCCGACGCGCTCGACGTCGATCCGACGACCGACCCGCGCCTCCGCGAGCGGGACTTCGGTCGCTATCAGGGGATCGACGCCGAGGAACTCTTCGAGCGGTTTCCGGAGCTCGACCTCCTCGCGGAGGGATCCGACGCAACGACCTACACCCCCGACAGCGGCGAGAGCTGGATCGACGTCCGCGAGCGCGTCGGCGCCGCGTTCGCCGACCTTCGCGAGCGCACGCTGACGACCGACGTCCCGATCGTCGTCGTGACCCACCACAACCCAATCCGGCTGGTCTGTGGCCGGGTCAGGGGGCTCGACGTCGTCCCCGCACTCACCGACCAGTCGTTCGCGAACGGGTCGGTCACCCGGATCCGAGACGGTCGGATCGATCGTGCCGGGTGCGTGCCGGACGACCCTGACGCGGCGTGACTCCAGGCTTCGGCCGACCGACCGACCCCGAGCCGCCTGTCGCCGGCCCCTATTCCTCCCGGAGCACCGACGCCGGCCCCTATTCCTCCCGGAGCACCGACGCCGATTCCGGGTTCCGGTTCCGGTACCGAAGGAGGGAGAACCGGTCGTACGCGACCGTCTCCGTCACCTCCCAGCCCGCCCCGAGATACGGGAAGTGTGCGTCGCCGCCGCTCCGCTCGGGGATCTCGGAGACGTACGCGCCGGTGGCGTAGGGGACGTATAGCCGGTAGATCGCCTCGCCGCCGTTGACGAAGACCCGACCGGCGTCGGCCGTCTCGGCACGCTCGATCGCCGCGGCCGGATCGGTGACGAAGTCGACTCCCGGATCCGCCGTCTCGCGGGACGCGTCCCGCGTCAACACGATCACCGGATCGCCCGGCGGGTCGCTCATCTGGTCGAACGTCCGTCTGCCCATGATCGTCGGTCGGTCGCCGATCCGGGCGCGATACTGCGTGACGTCCTCGGGATAGTCCCAGGGGACGTCCTCGCCGGTTCCGATCGCGCCGTCGCGGTCGACCGCCGCGATGAGGTCGATCTCCATGCCGACGGCTAGCCGCTCGAACGTGGAATAGTCGTCGCCGATGGCGGACCGCGGGCGTCAGTCAGGTCAGTTGGACGTCGTCGACGTCGAAGTGGCGCTTCGCGAGCGTCCGCGCGGTCTCGATCGTCGCCCCGTCCTCGCCGATCGCCACGCCGCGGTCGGCCTCCGCGACCTCGACGTAGGCGACGCGGTCGTTTTGCTCGGAGATGGTCACCGCCCGGACCGCCGCCGGCGCGAGCGCGCTCGCGACGAACGCCGCCGCGGTGTCGGCGTCCTCGACGAGCTCGATCGACCTGCCGATCCGCTCCTCGGCGCGCGTGACCGTCTCGCCGCCCTGGCCGATCGCGGCCGCCATCTCCCCGGCGGGAACCACGAACACCAGCCGGTCGCCCTCCACGAGGCAGTCCGTCGGCGTCACGCCGGTCACCTCGTCGAACCGGGCGATGTACCGGCGCGCCTCGTCGGAGAGCTCCACCCGCATCAGTCGTCGGCCGGGCCGGAGCCGCTCGCTCGTGAGCCCATCCGGAGGTCGACGTCGCCGGTGCCGATCGAGACCGGCTTGCCGGCGATGACGTTCTCGATGACGCCGTCGAGCTCGTCGTACTCGCCGTGGACCGCCGCGTCCAGCAGGTGGTTGACCGTCACCTCGAAGGCCGCCCGCGCGAGCACCGAGTCCTTGGAGCCGGAGATGCCGTGGCGACCGATCGACTCGATCTCGCCGTTGTTCGTCATGATGTCGGCGACCAACATCAGGTGACGGATGTTCACGTCGTCGAGGCCCTGCTCCTCGAGGGTGTTCATCGTCTCGTCGATGATCGCCTCCCGGGCCGCCTCGACGCCGAGGTTGCGGTAGATCTCGTGGATGTTGTTACACGTGGTTCGGGTGTCGTCGACGCCCTCGATCGAGAGCACGTCGCCGAAGGCCGACCCCTCCGTGTAGAGGACGAACTCCTCGCCGTCGTCGAGCTGCTCCTTCCGGATGACGACGCGCTCGACCTCCTCGATGCCCTTGAAGACGACGTCCCGAAGCTGCTCGACGAGCTGAAGCAGCTCGCGGTAGCTCGGCTGGTTCGGCCCGAACTCGATGACGGTCCCGGCCTGCCGGGTGTCGACGCCGAGCGCGTCCTCGATCGTCTCGCTGATGATCCCCGCCACTTCGGTCGGGTCCGAGTGGGTCGGCCACCGCTCCAGCAGCGTCTCGTCGTTCAGGTCGATCCGGACGAGCATGTCCGCCACGTTCGTCGAGACGTCCCCGAGCGCGAGGATCCTCGTCGACTCGATCGACCAGACGACCTCGTGGGCCTTCTCGCGGTCGGTCGCGTACTCGCCCTCGAGGTGGACCGTCATCATCGGCGTGTCCGGCGTCTTCCGGGCGTCCACCAGCTCGATGAGCCGGGGGAGCCCCTGCGTGACGTCGATCTCGGCGACGCCCGCGTAGTGGAAGGTGTTCATCGTGTTGTGTGTCACGACGCCTTCCGCGGTGGTGAACGTCTCGAGGCCTTCGACCGAGAAGTCGTAGACGTACTCGTAGTCGCTGTCCACGGTCTCAATGGACTCGATGCGATCCCAGACGACATCACCGTCGACGGCAGTCTGAAGATCGTCGACCGCCTCGATATTAACGTCCTCCTCCTCCGCTGTCTCGAGGAGACTCTCAAGGCGCGTTCGGCCGATCCGTTGTCGATTTGATGCGGCGTTTATTTGTCGACTCGGAATCCCTGCCTCGGAGGCAACCTCTCGGAGTGCGTCTCCGAAATTCGGTATCTGGTCGGTTGCATCCGGGCCGCCCGTATCGACATCCGCTGCGAGTGAACGTAGCTCTTCGCCTCGTTCCCCGACCATTCCGATCTCGTCGGTGAATTGAACGACGTATTTCTTCGGGATGCGGAGGGTCCGAGACTCGTCCTGTTCTCCGAAGGTCGTATTGATACCCACGCGTGCGAGTAGGAGCCCGACCCCTGCAGTCAGACGGTGACTCACCGAACTGGATCGGATCGAGTTCCGTCCAACGTTTCCGTCGCCACTGAAGTATCCACGGAGCAACCCGTCGACGAACGTCCTCGTCGCGCCGAACGCGAACCCGGGAACGACCTTCTCTTCGTCTTCCGTACAGGTCTCACGAAGGAAATCGGAAAGGATCGTTCCGCTCACGCGAATGTCGTAACTCTTTGCGAACCCGCTCGTGTTCTCGTATTCGTTCGTCGTCAGATCGAACCGGTTCGCGAACGCTCGTATTCGGTCTTGGAACTCCGGATCGACGTTCGAAATTGAAACGTAGTGATCCGTCAGGGATCCCTCCGCGAGCCACGCACCAACGAAGAATCCGGTCTCCTCGTCGAGCGGGAAGCGTTCCGGTAGTGAAACCGTTCCACCAACCGGGTAGATCGATTCGTCATCGATCGTTCCTTCTTCCAGGGCAGTACGTTTATTTCGGAGTTGATCGGCACCGCCAGGTACTGATTCAACACCGCCGTCAGTCACTGCGGAGGTATGCCAATACTCGTCATTCGGGAGTATCTTTCGGAGATCGATCGAGTCGACCTCGTCCGAGTCAAATCGGCTCACTGTCGGGAGCCAGTCTCCTTCCTCCAGCTCGTCACCGGCGATCGGAACGATGTCGTTGTTCCGTCGAGTTACGAAGGAGTGTGCCTTCGTCGCTCGGATCGTTCGTCCGGATTCGAGTTCGAATCGAAGGAGCTCCTCGGGCGTCTCGTGTCGACTGATCTCCTCGACCGGCTTCCAGGAAACTGTCTCGTCAGTTTCCAGGCTCAGCGTTTCGAGACCCTCGGGTGCGAGGGCGACCTCGTGTCCGTCGATCTCGCGCGTCTCGTGTGTGTCGATGAGATCGTCGACGAGTGAGCCGATCTCGACGACGTCCGTCCGTCCGTTCCGACGAACAATGACGCGTTCGTCGTAGGGGACGCTCATCTGCGTTCCGGGCTCACCGATCGACTGCGCCGAGACGGTGCCGACGGGGTCGAGCGGCTCGATCCGGGTGTCGAGGTATCGGCTCTCGACGCCGGTGATGATGTCGGCGGCCTGCTCGGTCGTGATCCCGCCGTGTTCGGCGGCCTTCTCGTCGATCGTCTCGTAGACGCGCTCCTTCAGCCGCCGCGAGAGCTCGGCGTCCTCGATCAGCGCCGCGATGTCGTCGGTGACGTGGTCGTATGCGTCGGTCTCAGTCATCGGAGTCCACCCCCAGCCCCTGCGCCTTGTTCAGGCCGGGACCGGCGTGTTCGGAGATGTTCGTCGGGCGCTGCTTGCGGCCGAGGAACTCCTTCTTCTCGGTCTCGTCCTCGAACTCGGCGGTGAGCACGCGGTCGGCGATCCGGTCGACCTCGATGTCGTTGTCCTCCGAGGAGGAGACCTTGATCGGGGAGGTGCCGTCCTCACCGAACTCGAACTGGACGACCGTCCCGGAGGTGTCCCGGACGGAGCCGTCGTACTGCGCCTCCAGTTCCGACAGCGCGTTGATGAGCCGGCGCTGGAGGTAGCCGGACTTGGAGGTCCGGACCGCCGTGTCGACGAGCCCCTCGCGACCGCCCATCGCGTGGAAGAAGAACTCACGCGGCGTCAGGCCGGCGCGATAGGAGTTCTCCACGAAGCCGTGTGCCTCCGCCGAGAGGTCGTTCGGCTGGTAGTGTGACAGCGTCCGGTCCTCGTAGCCGCGGTTGATCCGCTCGCCGCGAACCGCCTGTTGGCCGACGCAGCCGGCCATCTGCGTGAGGTTCAGCATCGACCCACGCGCGCCCGAGCGGGCCATCACGACCGCCGGGTTGTCGTCGCCGAAGTGCTGGTCGGCGATCTCGCCGGCCGAGTCCCGGGCCTTCCCGAGCGTCTGCATGATCTTCATCTCGAGGGTCTCGTCGACCGTGCGGCCGGGGAGACTCTCAAGTTCGCCCGCTTCGTAGGTCTCGATCAGCTCCTCGATGCGGTCGTAGGCGTTGTCGATCGCCTCGTCGACCTGCTCTTCGGCCTCGGGCGGGATCGACTCGTCGTCGATCCCGATCGAGAAGCCGAAATGCATGATCGCCCGCATCGCCAGCGCCGCGACCTCGTTGATGAACACGCGGGCGCGCGTCTCGCTGTAGACCTTGGTGATCGTGTCGACGACGTCGCCGCCGAAGGCGCCGACGGCGTCCTCGTCGATCGTTCCCTCCACGAGCTGGCCGTTCTCGATGACGACGTCGTCGCCCGTCGAGGAGGTGAACTCGAGCTCGAGGTCGTCGGGGAGCAGCTCCGAGAACAGCGACCGGCCGGTCCAGTACTCCTCGCCGGTCTCGTCCGTCCCGTCCGGCTCGGGCAGCTCGTCGACCCGCGTCGCTCGGAGCAGGTCGAGCGCCTGCGTCTCGGTGAACTCGGGGTCGGTGTGGGTGAGCAGGTAGGTCCCGGAGATGTGGTCCTGGATGGCGCCGATGATGTTCTCGCCGAACCGCGGCGAGAGGATCTGCTCTTGTACGCGCATCAGCACGCGCGCCTCCGCCCGCGCCTCCTCGTTCTGGAGGGCGTGCATGTTCATCTCGTCGCCGTCGAAGTCGGCGTTGTACGGCGGACAGACCGTGGTGTTCAGCCGGAACGTCTTGTACGGCATCACCACGACCTCGTGGGCCATGATGGACATCCGGTGCAGCGACGGCTGCCGGTTGAAGATCACGATGTCGCCGTCGATCAGGTGACGGTTGACCTCCCAACCCTCCTCGACCTTCTCGGCGAGCTCCTCGCAGTTCTTCTCGGTCACCTTGAGTCGGCGGCCGTCCGGCCGGCGCACGTAGTTCGCGCCGGGATGCGCCTCCGGACCGTTGTGGACGTACTGGCGCGCCTCCTCGACGTTGCGTTCGGTGACGTTCAGCGTCTGGGTCATCTCGGTGGCGACCCGGTCGGGGACGCCGACCTCGTTGAGCGAGAGCGTCGGGTCCGGCGAGATGACCGTCCGGGCCGAGAAGTTCACGCGCTTGCCGGACAGCGAGCCACGGAAGCGTCCTTCCTTGCCCTTCAACCGCTGTGAGAGCGTCTTCAGCGGCCGTCCGGAACGGTGTCGAGCCGGCGGCGTTCCGGAGATCTCGTTGTCGATGAACGTCGTGACGTGGTACTGCAACAGCTCCCAGAGATCCTCGATGATGAGCTGTGGCGCGCCCGCCTCGCGGTTCTCCATGAACCGCTGGTTGATGCGGATGATGTCCACGAGCTTGTGGGTGAGGTCGTCCTCCGACCGCTGGCCGTTATCGAGGGTGATCGACGGCCGGGTGGTCACCGGCGGAACCGGGAGCACGGTCAGGATCATCCACTCCGGGCGGGAGTTCTCGGCGTCGATCCCGAGCACCTCCAGGTCCTCGTCGGGGATGTCCTCGAACCAGTCGCGGACGTCGGAGGGCATGAGCTTGTTCATGTCCTCCTCGGTGAGGTCGACGTCGAGCGCACGCTCGATCGCCCGCCGGTCCTCGTCGCGGGGTCGGAACTCGCCGGCCAGGATGTCGTTGATCCGGTCGAGCGCGATCCCCGTCTCGTCGGCCAGCTCCGAGGGTGCCGTTCCCGTGTCATCCTCCTCGTCGGGGTCCGGCTGCATCGCCTCGGCGATGCGCTCGGAGTACTCCCCGGAGAGGACGTCCTGGACCTCGTAGTAGGTCGTCGGCTTCTCGTGTTTGATGTCCGCCTGCGGCTCCCCGCAGAAGGGACACGTCGAGGCCTTTCGGGCCTGCCGGACGGCCGCCTTCAGCACGTCCGTCTGGTCGTCGCCGAGCTCGCGCGCCCGCTCGTAGCGGTCGCTGAACTCCTCGCGTTCGTGTTCCTCGAGCGCGAGCCGGCCGCACTCCCGGCACGTCGACCGGAGCAGCCGCCGGATGAGCTTCGTGAAGCCGACGTGGATGACCGGCGCCGCCAGCTCGATGTGGCCGAAGTGGCCGTTACACGACCCCGAGTGGGAGCCGCAGGTGCGACACTCAAGCCCCGGATCGATGACGCCGAGACGGGGGTCCATCAGCCCCATGTCGATCGGGTAGCCGTCGTCGTCGTAGGTGTCCGCCGTGATGACCTTCGTGGCGGACATGTCCCGATACGTCTCCGGGTCCATCAGCCCGAAGGAGATACCGCCGAGTTGTTTCGGTGTTTGCATTGACATGTGTGTCGTCTCCTAGACCGCGTCCTCCAGTTCGAGCTTCGGGCGAATGCCGAGCGCGATCATCTCGTCGAGCAGGAGCTTGAAGGCGTAGCTGACCTCCAGCTCGTGGATGTCGTCCTCGTCGCCGGTGACCGGGTCGTACACGCGGCGCTGCTCGCGGTCCTCGACCGCGACGAGTCCCGTCTCCGCCGAGATGTACACCTGTTCGGCGTCCGAGGACTCGAGCAGCCGTTCGTTGAGCACCATCGCAGCGCCGTGACCGATGACGGTGTCCCGCTCCATCTCGCCGACACGAAGGCCGCCCTCGCGGGCGCGCCCCTCGGTCGGCTGGCGGGTGAGCACCTGCACGGGGCCGCGCGAGCGGGCGTGCAGCTTGTTCGACACCATGTGGTAGAGCTTGTGGTAGAAGATGGTGCCGACGAATATCTCCGCCTCGATCTTCTCTCCGGTGACGCCGGAGTACATGACCTCCTTGCCGGAGGACTTGAAGCCGTTCTCCTCCAACGACCCGCGGAGCTCCTCCTCGTCCTCGCCCTGGAACGGCGTCCCGTCGACGCGCTCGCCGCGCAGCGACCCGACCTTGCCGCCGAGCATCTCCAGCACGTGGCCCACGGTCATCCGCGAGGGAAGCGCGTGGGGGTTCAACACGAGGTCCGGAACGAGCCCCTCCTCGGTGAAGGGCATGTCCTCCTGGGGCGCCAGGTGGCCGACGACGCCCTTCTGGCCGTGTCGGGACGCGAACTTGTCGCCCAGTTCCGGGATCCGCTGGTCGCGAACCTTCACCTTCGAGAGCTTGGAGCCGTCCTCGCCCTCCATCAGGGTGACCGTGTCGACGACGCCGTCCTCGCCGGACCGCATCGTGACGGACGTCTCGCGCCGCTTCTGCGGGGAGAGGCCGCCCATGTCGTCCGGCTCCTCGAGGAACCGGGGCGGACTCGTCTTGCCGAGCAGGACCGAGGACTCGTCGACCTTAGTCTCGGGGTTGACGAGGCCGTCCTCGTCGAGGTGCGTGTACGCGTCCTCGCCGCGCGCGCCGCGGACGTCCTGGCTCGGGATCTCGAAGCGGTCCTCCTGGCCGCCGGGGTACCGACGCTCCTCGCCCTCGTAGGTCCGGAAGAAGTGTGACCGGGCCAGCGCGCGGTCGACCGACCCCTGGTTCATCACGAGCGCGTCCTCGATGTTGAACCCCTCATAGGACATCACGGCGACGACGAAGTTCTGTGCCGCCGGCCGGTCGTCGAAGTTGATCTGCTCGGTCGTCTGGGTCTTCACCATCGACAGCTGCGGGTAATGCATCAGGTGCTGCCGGGTGTCCGGGCGGATCCGGTAGTTCGCGGAGGGCAGCCCGAGCGACTGCTTCATCATCCCCGCGCCCATCGTGATCCGGGGGCTGGCGTTGTGTTCGGGATACGGGATCATTCCCGCGCCGATCCCGAAGATGAGCTGCGGATCGATCTCGAGGTGCGTGTGGTCCTCGGAGACCTCGTCCTCGTCGACGGCGACGTAGACGTCCTCCTCCTCCTCGGCGTCGATGAACTCGACGTAGCCGCGGTCGACGAGGTCCTTGAAATCGAGGTCCTCCTGCTCGAGCGCGTCGATATCCTCGTCGGACAGCAGCGGCTCGCCGTCCTCGACGACGATCAGCGGCCGGCGGGCCCGTCCCGCGTCCGCGTTCACGATCACTTCCCGCGTGCGATCCTTCACCGAGACGTTGACCATCTCGGAGACGTCGCCGCGGCGCCGTGCCTCTCGGATCTGTTCGGCGAGCTCGTCCGGGTCCGGATGCGTCCCGACGAGGCTCCCGTTGACGTAGACTTTCGCTTCGCGTTCTGATGATGCCATATCAATCGTCCGCCGTCGTTCGGTCGACGCCCTCGATGCCGGGGATCCCCTCGACACCCATCGACGCCAGTTCGCGTTTGAGTCCCTGTTCGTCCTCGATGTCCTGTGACAGCTCCATCGCCTGCGCGAAGTTCTTCACGAGCCCACAGTTGGGCCCTTCCGGCGTCTCGGAGGGACAGATGCGGCCCCACTGGGTCGCGTGCAGGTCCCGCGCCTCGAAGTGCGGCTGCGAGCGCGACAGCGGCGACCGGAGGCGGCGCAGGTGCGAGAGCACGCCCATGTAGTCCGTCCGGTCGACGAGCTGGGAGACGCCGGACCGGCCGCCGACCCAGTTGCCCGTCGCGATCGGATGTTCGAGTCGTTCGGTCAACACGTCCGAGCGGACGACCGTGTTGACGGTGAGCTCGCGGTTCCGCATGTTCGCCCGCTCGAGCTGGTATTTCACGTCGCGCGCCAGCTTGTTCAGCGCCGTCCGGAAGAGGTCCTTCATCAGGTCGCCGGAGACCTTGAGCCGCTTGTTCGCGTAGTGGTCCTTGTCGTCGGACTCGCGGCGACCCAGCGCCAGCTCGAAGCACGCCTCCGCCATCCGGCAGAGGTAGTAGGCCTTGTTGATCCGGACGTCCTCCTCCTCGACGCCCTCCTCGTGGAGGTGCGGCAGGAGGTAGCGGTCGATCACGTAGTTGGCCCGCTTCAGCTGGTAGTTCTTCCCCTGGCCGCTGGCGACGCGCTTGCCGAGCGCCTCGATGGCCTCCTCCTCGGTCTGGACGGACGCCTCCTCGAGGTTCTCGAGCATGTACTTCACGATCTCCGGGTCGTCGGAGACGCGGTGGACGATCTCCTCGTCCGACTCGAGCCCGAGCGCGCGCACGAGCGTGACGAAGTCGATGGACCCCGAGACGGACGGGAACGAGACCTCGAGCAGCCCCTCGCGGTTGCGCTCACACAGCACCAGCGCACGGTACCCGCGTCGCTGGGAGAAGGTCTTGGCGACCTGGATCTCGTCGCCGTATTTCGTGTCGTACTCCGCGAGGATCTTGTTCGGCGCCAGGTCCTCCGAGGTCATCAGCACGCGCTCGGAGCCGTTGACGATGAAGTAGCCGCCGGGGTCGACCGGGTCCTCGCCGATGTCGATCAGTTCCTCGTCGGAGAAGCCGGCCATGTTGCACTTCTCGGAGCCGACCATGATCGGCATCCGTCCGACCTTCGTCTCCGTGGAGTCGACGACCGTCTCCGGCTCCTCCTCGCCGCCGCGGACGATCGACATCTCCATGAAGACCGGCGCGGAGTAGGTGATGTTCCGAAGGCGAGCCTCCTGGGGATACAGCAGTTCCTCGGAGCCGTCCGCCTCGCGGACGCGCGGGGTGACCATTCGAACGTCGCCGAGCTCGACGTAGACGGGCTCTTGGCCCTCCTTGTCGCCGATGTCGGTCTCGATCGTCTCCTTCTCGTCGACGACGTCCTGCATCCCGCGATTCAGGAAGTTGTTGAACGAGCGGAAGTGGTGTTCTGCGAGCCGTTCATCCGAGAAGTATTCGCGTGAAACCACGCGTCGGTCTTCCCTGTTCATGAGATCACGAGTCGATAGACGGTCGCCTGGTCCGTCGTCCGCGACTCCCGGACGATCTTGACGACGTCGCCCGGCTCCGCCTCGTCGGGCAGCGCCGGGTCGGTGCGTTTGATCCGCGGCAGGTCGGTTTTCGATACGTTATACTCCGCGAGCACCTCCTCGACCGCCTCCGGGTCGTCGAGGAGCTCGTGGTTCGGAACGAGTTCGTGGTCAGTTACGTTTACCATGGGTGATGGGGGAAGAAGCTATCACGAGATACTACAGGTCGTTATTCTCCCCATGCTCATAAGAGTTGCCAACCGAGCCGGGAAGCGCCGCTCTCGGCGGCGGGCGGGTGATACGCGAAGACACGGCCGGTCGGCATAAAAGAGTGACGCCGGTTCCGGTCGCCGCGGCAGTCCGGGGCCTTCCTGTCGCGGTCCGGCCGTCGACCGATCAGTTTGGCCGGTCGAATGGGACCGATCGACACGCCTGCGCCGGATGACAAGCCTTATTTGTGCTACTCGGCTATCCGAGAGTGCAGCAGGCCCGGATGGTGTAGTGGCCCATCATACGACCCTGTCACGGTCGTGACGCGGGTTCAAATCCCGCTCCGGGCGCTCCCGCTGCAACCGACGCGAACCACCGGCTGCCCGGATGGTGTAGTGGCCCATCATACGACCCTGTCACGGTCGTGACGCGGGTTCAAATCCCGCTCCGGGCGTTTTCGACGAACAACACGGCGAGCGAAGCGAGCCGCTCGTCGAAGGCGGATGCGAGGGAATGTGAATCTGAGGACGATCGATCGGAGCGAGTGGAGCCCTCCGGGTTCAGATCTCGCTCCGGGCGTTTCTCCCGTCGCAACGACGAGTGAGAAGTGCACCCCGTGACACCCTACGGGATCGGTTCCCGTTCTGACGATCGTCGCTCGACCTCGAGCGAGATGCACTTCTCCTCGAGAGGCGTCACTCCTCCTCGAGGAGCCCCATATCGCGAGCGACCAGGTCCGCCAGCCGGTCGGCGATGCCCGGCGCGACCTCGGCGATCTCCTCGCCGCCGTGGCGGTTTCGGTTATGGCGGTCGATCGCGTCGGCCAGCGACGACAGCGGGACGCGCGTCGTCGTCTCGCAGGCCGAACACCGGATCGGAACGGTCGGCTCGTCCCCGTCCGTCGCCGTCAGCGACTCGTTTCCGCCGTTCGAGTCGTCAGCCTCGCTGGTGTCGCTCATTGACGATTCGGTCGCCCGCGGCCGATATAAACACGTTGAACCGGTCGCTTCCGCCGCCCCGGTCGTCCCGTCGAACCGGTCGCTCCCGCCGAATCGGGCGTCCCGTCGAATCGGGCGTCCTCGCCGCCGCGATGAAGGGGAATCCTTATCGTTCCGATCCGCGATACCGTTGCACGATGCGCACCGCACGTTTCCGCGATCCGGCCGGCACCGTTCGAACCGGCGAATGGACCGACGACGGCCTCCACGCCGCGGGCGAGACCTACGATCCCGACGCGGTCGAGGTGCTGCCGCCCGTCTCCCCGAGCAAGATCGTCTGCGTCGGGTTGAACTACACCGACCACGCGGCCGAGTCCGGCAAGGACGTGCCCGATCGACCGCTGCTGTTCTTGAAACCGCCGAACACGCTGTCGGCGCACGGCGACACGGTCACGCTCCCGACGGCCCCGGACCGGATCGACCACGAGGCCGAGTTGGGCGTCGTGATCGGCGAGCAGTGTCGCAACGTCGACGCGGCGGACGCCGCGGACGTTATCGCGGGCTACACCTGCGTGAACGACCTCTCGAACCGCGACGATCAGCGGCAGGAGCAGAACTGGGTCCGCGGCAAGGCGTTCGACAACGCCGCCCCGATCGGCCCGGTCGTGGCCGATCCCGAGCTGGTTCCCGACGACGCGACCATCGAGTGCCGCGTGAACGGAGAGACCCGGCAGTCCTCCAGCATCGACGCCCTCAGTTTCTCGCCAGCGGAGCTGATCGCGGAGATCACCGACCTGATCACCCTCGAGCCCGGGGACGTGATCGCGACCGGAACCCCCGCCGGCGTCAGCCCGCTGGCGGACGGCGACGAGGTGGTCGTCGAGATCGAGGGGATCGGCGCGCTCGAGACGACCGTTCGACGGTGAAGCTGGCTCGCTGACGCGAATCCGCTCGCTCGTTTTTACAACCACACCGCTTATTCGCTCCCCCGTCCAACCCCGGGTCACGATGGACTCGCTGCACGCGCGGTACCCGTTCTTCGAGGCGGCTCGCGAGGCCGTCGCGGCGGCCGACGTCTCGTTGCCTGCCCTCGTCGCCGCGGACGCGCCGGCGGTCGAGCGCGGCCACGAGCGCGTGGAGCGAGCGCTCCGATCGGGCACGACCGCGAGCGAGACGCCCGATGCCTACGACGTGAAGGCGGAACTCCTCTCGTACCCGATCGCTCGCATTCTCGTTTCTCTCCTCGAGTCGACCCCCGCCGTCGAGAAGTACGCGAGCGCCGAGGCCGCCACCGCCGCCGACCGGATCCGTGCGGACCTCGACCGGGAGGACACCCTCCGGTCGACCGACGCGGTCTCGCTCGAACTCTCGGACGTCCTTCGGGAGTTCGATCTCGACGACGCGGTTCGACCCGACGTTCAGGTGGCGGGTCGCGGGTCGAGCGATGGTGGGCCGGTGCCGACCGGTCCGCGCGCGTCGCGACCCGTCACCCGGGATCCGGAGTGGTTCCGGGTCGACGTCGGCCCCTACCTGCAGCTGTCCGACCCGGACTGGGGCGACCGGTGGCGGCTCGTCAACCGCGAGCTCCGTGACGGCGCGGTCCGGATCGACCGATCGGATCTCGAACGGTGTCTCGAACGGGCGGTTCGATCGCGGGTTCTGGAGGGGCTTCCCTTCGAGTTCGCGGCCGACGACGGGATCGGCAGCGACCTCGAGGCACACGTCGCCGACCTCCGGCGGCTCCTCGACGAGCGGGCGACCGTCGGCGGGTTCGACGTCGTCGTCCCCGAGCTGTTCCCGCCGTGTATGCGAAACCTGATCGACAAGGCCGAACGGGAGGCGGCGCTGTCGCCGCCGGAGAGCCTCGCGCTGATGGCCTTCCTGACGGCGATCGGGATGTCGCCCGACGAGATCGTCGCCTTCTGTGCCGACACAAGCCTCGACGCCGAGGGGATCCGCTATCAGACCGAGTACCTCCGTGACGACGCCGGCGCCCAGTATCCCCCGCCGACCTGCGAGACGCTCTCCGCGTACGGGATCTGTCACAACGAGGAGGACCACTGGCAGGTCGCCGGCGACCCGCTGGCCTACTACGAGGCTCGGCTGGAGACTGCCGAGGACGTGGTCGACTGGCGGGACCGGAACGACGTCGCCGAGGCGGCGTGAGCGGCGAACGGCCGATCGTCCGGCGTCGGCGTACGGCGTGCGATGCTCTTCCCGCCTGTTCTCCTGCCCGCGTGTCTCAGAATGAGCCGTCGGTTCCGTTCGCTCGCATCAGATAGACGCCGACCAGCGCCATCAGCAGCACGAACCCGCCGAGGAGGCCGACGAGCGCGACCCCGCCCGCGGGCGCCAACGAGACCTCCCCCGAGGGGCCGGCTCCGGTCCCGAACCGGCTCCCGACCGCGATGAGGCCGACCACGAAGACGAGGACCGCGGCGAGGGAGACGACGATCTGGCGACGAAGCTCCGCGTCGATGTCCATACGTCCGGTTCCGGACGGCCGGGCCAAAAGCATGTCGAACCGGCCCTCAGCGAATGGTACCCCGTGATCGGGTGCCGACGTTAGAGGTCGTCGAGGGTCGTCCGCTTTGAGTCGCCGACGAACTCCGTGAAGTCCGTTCCGTCCGCGATCGCGGTCTCCTTTTTCACCCGGTAGTTGCCGCCGTCGGTCGTGTAGAGGTCGCCCGGGTGGAAGAAATACCAGTCCTCGCGGTCGAACCGGACGGCGATGCGGGCCTTCGCGCCGAAGTTCCGCGAGAAGAACAGCAGCGCCTCCACCTCCTCGCCGTCGAGGTAGATCGGGTCGCCGGCGCTGGATTTGGCCTCGATCGCGTAGAACCGTTCGCCGTTGCCCGCGAGCACGTCCGGCAGCTCGCGCTCCGTCGCGCTCCCGCTTGCGGGCGCGCGCATCACCGCGAACCCGGCCTCGTCGAGGGCGTTGACGAGCTCGCGCTCGCGGCGGTCGCCCTTTCGGTTAGCGGACATCGATCGTCCCCGGTACGGCGGGTCGGTCGTGGTCGCGTGCGTCGGTCATACGACTCGTTTCGTGCTCGCCGGTAAAAACGCGACGCCCGGCGTCGGTTCGGGATCGACCCGTGGTCGATCGGCCGGATCAGGTTCCGTGCTCCCAACTGTCCATGTACTCGCGCTGCTCGGACGACAGCGAGTCGTACTCGACGCCCTCGGCGGCGAGCTTGATCTCGGCGACCTCCCGGTCGAGCTCGTCGGGGACGTCGTGGACCCCGGCCTCGTAGTCGTCGCCGTTCTCGACGAGCTCGCGCACGCAAACCGCCTGGATCCCGAAGCTCTGGTCCATCACCTCGACCGGATGCCCCAGCGCGATGGGCGCGGCGAGGTTGACGAGTCGTCCCTCGGCGATCACGTTCAGCTCGCGCCCGTCGGGCAGCTCGTAGGCCTCGACGCCCTCGCGGGCCTCGAACCGGTCGACGGCGAGTTCGTCCAGGTCCTCCAGGTTCACCTCGACGTCGAAGTGGCCGGCGTTCGCCAGCAGCACGCCGTCCTTCATGTTCTCGAAGTGTTCCTTCGTGATCACGTCGCGGTTGCCGGTGGTCGTGATGAAGACGTCGCCCTTCGCGGCGGCCTCCTCCATCGGCAGCACGTCGTAACCCTCCATGTGCGCCTCCAGAGCGCGGCGTGGTTCGACCTCGGTCACGATGACGTTCGCGTTCTGGCCGGCCGCCTTCTTCGCGACGCCCTGTCCGCAGTAGCCGTAGCCGCCGACCACGACGTTCTTGCCGGCGAACGAGAGGTTCGTCGTCATCGCGATGGTCGCCAACGAGGACTCGCCGGTGCCGTGGACGTTGTCGAACAGCCGCTTCATCGGCGTGTCGTTGACCGCGAAGACCGGATAGCGGAGCTCGCCGTCCGCGTCCATCGCCCGCAGACGGTGCACGCCCGTCGTCGTCTCCTCGGCCCCGCCGACGATCGAGTCGATCAGCTCGGGGTACTCCTCGTGGACGAGCTTCACCATGTCCATCCCGTCGTCGACGGTGATCGTCGGATCGTGGGCGACGACCGCGTGCATCGCGTCGTAGTACGCCTCGTCGTCGACGCCGCGGACCGCGTAGGAGGTGATGTTCTCGTGTGCGTTCAGCGCGGCCGAGACGTCGTCGTGGGTCGAGAGCGGATTACAGCCGGTGATCGCGACCTCCGCGCCGCCGTCCGCCAGCAGCTCGACGAGGTTCGCGGTCTTCGCCTCCACGTGCATCGCCATCGCGATGACCTCGCCCTCGAGAGGCCGGTCCGTGACGAAGGACTCGCGCAGCTCCGAGAGGATCGGCATGTGTTGGAGGGCCCAGTCCATCTTCCGGCGTCCCTCCTCGCGTGCCGTCTCCGGCTCCGCGAGGTGCTCGACGACCGGTGAGTAATGGTCGCTCATGGCGAATACTGGTCGAGCCCGCTAGAAAACCCTACCGACACGCTGCGCTGCCGAGCAGTTCCATCGACACGCTGCGCTGCCGAGCGGTCGAGTCAACGGACGACGATGGTGGGTGATCGGGGACGGCAGTGGTGGTGAGTGTGGGTGGTGGGTGGTGGTGGGGGACCCCCACGGTGAAGTGGTGAGTGGTGAGTGGTGTGGGTGTCCATCCGAACGGATGGGTCGTGGGAAACCCCCCATCGTGTGCCTCTCCCCGCGTCGCCCGCACTCGACCCGAAGGGGGTCAACCGAATAAATCCCCCTCGCCGTTCGAACCGTGAAAACCGTTTATCACCGTTTATACTCCGGGATCTCGCGTAAACGGTCGAAACGATCGGGATCGATCCTGCGCAACCGACCGGGATCGATCCCGGCGTCGGTTCACTCCTCGGCGCGTGCGACCAGCGCCGCCGCGTGGTCGGCCGCCCGGTCCATCACGGCCCCGGCGTCGAGGGTCGTGACCTCCCGGTCGCGCATCAGGACCGTCCCGTCACAGACCGTGTGGCGGACGTCCGAACCACGGACCGCGTACGCGAGGTGTGACACGACGTCGTGGGCGGGCGTCAGATGTGGTGCCTCGAGGTCGACCACGATCAGGTCCGCGGCGGCGCCCGCCTCGATCCGGCCCCCGGGAAGGCCGATCGCGTCGGCGCCGTCGCTCGTCGCCATCTCCACGACCGCCGCGGCCGGCACCGCCGACGCGTCGTCGGCGCCGATCTTGCCGACCATCGCGGCGTCGCGCAGCTCGTCGAAGAGGTCGAGGTCGTTGTTCGAGGCGGCGCCGTCGGTGCCGATCCCGACGGTGACGCCCGCCTCCCGAAGGCGCTGGACCGGTGCGATCCCGGACGCGAGCTTCATGTTCGAGGCGGGACAGTGGATCACCGACGTGTCCGTCTCCGCGAGCAGCTCCGTCTCGGTCCCGTCGACGTGCACGCCGTGTGCGAGGAACCGGTTCGGCCCGAGCGCGCCCCGGTCGGCCGCGTACTCCAGCGGGCGGACGCCGTGGTCCTCGACGATCGGCTCCACCTCGCCCGTCGTCTCGTTGGCGTGGAGATGGACCCACAGGCCGTCCTCGTCGGCGAGCTCGATCCCCTCCGCCAGCAGGTCCCCCGGAACCGTCGTCAGCGAGTGGGGCATGAACGCGGTCCGGATCCGACCGTCCGCGGCCCCGTCGTAGGTCCGCGCGAACTCCAGGCTGCCCTCGAGGTCCGCGCGCGCGTCCGCCTCGTCCTTGCCGACGGCGACGACGCCCCGGCCGAGCCGGGCGCGGACCCCGGCCCGCTCGACGACCTCGGCGACGCGGTCCATCGAGAAGTACATGTCCGCGAACGCGGTCGTACCCGACCGGATCATCTCGAGAATGCCCAGCTCCGCGCCGACCGCGATGTCGTCGTCGGTGAGCTCGGCTTCGACCGGCCAGATGTCCTCCCGCAGCCACGACTCCAGCGGCTTGTCGTCGGCGTAACCCCGCAACAGCGTCATCGAGACGTGCGTGTGACCGTTGACGAGCCCCGGCATCACGAGCCCGCCCTCGGCGTCGAGCGTCCGGGCGATCTCTCGGTCCGCGGTGACGTCCTCGCCGACCGCCTCGATCCGGCCCGCGTCCGCGTCGATCAGTACGTCCGCCTCGCTCACGCGGCCGTCGGGGTGGAGCACCCGACCGCCGGTGACGGCAAGCGCATTCATGCGCGACCGTTCGCTCAGCGACGGCGTAACTCCACCGGAAACGGTCGGACCGTGACGTCCCGTCGACCGTGGCCGTCACCGCCCGCTACCTGTCCGCGCAGTACTCCACGAAGTTCCGCAGGATCCGCAGCCCGGTTTCCCCGCTCTTTTCGGGGTGGAACTGCGTGCCGAACACGTTGCCCGCCTCGTTGGCGACGATCGCCGGGAACTCGACGCCGTGGCGGCTGGTGGCGACCACCGCGTCCGGATCCTCCGGCTCGGCGTAATAGGAGTGGACGAAGTAGGCGTACTTCCCGTCCACGCCGGCGGAGATGGGATGCTCCCGGTCGACGGCGAGGTCGTTCCACCCCATGTGCGGGACCTTCTCGTCGACGTCGAACCGGACGTTTGTCCCCGGGATCAGGTCGAGGCCGCGAACCTCGCCCTGGCCGGCGTGGTCGGCCTCCTCGCTGGAGGTCAGCAGCATCTGCATCCCGAGACAGATGCCGAACAGCGGGCGACCCGCCTCGGCGTGTTCGACGAGCGCGTCCCGGTACGGCCCCGCGTTCTCCATCCCCTCGCGAAACGCACCGACGCCGGGGAGGACGACGCCGTCGGCGTCGGCGAACGTCTCGGGGTCGTCCGTGATCGTCACGGACGCGCCGGCGCGTTCGAGTCCGCGAGTGGCCGACCGCAGGTTCCCGAGCCCGTAATCGACGATCGCGACCTCGGCCAGCGCCTCGTCCGGCGGCTCCGGTATGCTCATACTCCCCCTCCGCGGGCCGTCGTCAAGTCGGTTTCCCTCGTCCCCTGCAGCCTCGAAGCCGAACCGTTCAGAACTCGCCGAGTCGGGACTGGCCGCCGCCGTTGCTTCCGCCGTCGGTGCCGGTTTCCGCATCGTTTCCGCCGCCGATCCCCGCGATCCGGGCCGCCTCGGCGATCGCCTCGAAGAATCCCTCGCGTTGGCTCCGGTCGTACAGCGTCGCGGCCGGGTGGACCGACAGGAGCACGCGTCGCGACGACTCGCCGATCCGCGCGTCGACGACCGACCCGGCCTCCGCGGTGATCGCGACGTCCCGATCGAGGACGTGCTGGCTCGGGACCTTCCCGAGCGTGACGAGCAGCTCGGGATCGACCCGGTCAAGCTCCGCCGCCAGATAGCCGCGACAGTTCGACAGCTCCTCGGCGGTCGGGTCCCGATTTTCCGGCGGTCGACACCGGATGCAGTTCGTGATCCGAACGTCGGACCGGACCAGTCCAGCCGCCTGCAGCGCCTCGTCGAGCACGTCGCCCGATCGTCCGACGAACGGCTCACCCCGTTCGTCCTCGTCGGCGCCCGGTGCCTCCCCGAGAAACACTAGATCTGCGTCCGTCGGCCCGACCCCGTTCACGATCCGGGACCGCGAGTCGACCAGCGCCGGGCACCGCTCACAGTCGGTCACCTGAAGGTCGTCATCGAGCACCGCGGTCGACCCCCGAGATCCGTCGTCGCCGTTCATACCGATCGGGCGACCGGGAGGGTCAAAAACCCGATCGGGTTCGATCGGATTCGATCACGTCCGGATCCATTCCGCTGATCCGACGTCGGCTTTTATCTCGTCCGGGTCTGGAACTCTCGAAACGCCCGCGCCGCTTGCTTCGCCACGCGGACCGGTTCCGGTCGGTCGTCGTCGATCGTCAGCTCACGGACGATCTCGACGGCGCGATCGGGATCGACGCCGACCGCGCGCACGAACGGCGCGGTCGATCCGTGTCGGTCCGGCAGCGAGCGGTACGTTTCGAGCCGGTTCTCCAGCGCGTCGCCGTCGAACTGCTCCCGCAGGGTCGGTTCCAATCCCGGACTCGCCTCGAAGGAGACCGCGATGACGGGGCGGTCGACCGCCTCGTGGACCGTCTCGATATCGATCAGGTTGAACCACGCGGGCGCGATCCCGGCGATCACGATCCGGCGCGCGTCCTCGCGGCCGAGTCGCTCCACGAGTTCGACCACTGCGGCCGTCGCGTCCGTGCCGCCGACGGTGCACGTGCCGCCGACGAGGTCGTCCACGCGCCCGTTCGTCCGGACGAGCGCGCCGGCAACCCAGCTCCGATCGTCCCCGTCGGAGAAGGCGATCCCCAGCGACCGGCTGCCTGGCTTCACGGGCTCCCGCTACTCGCCCTGGCTTTTGATGTCCTGGAGTCGGTCCAACAGCTCGTCGCTGGAGGCGCCGATCTCGTATTCCACCCGTCCCTGGTGGTCGTTCTCGGCGGTGCGAACCCCGTCGTCGTCGAAGTCGGCGTCCAGGTCCTGGTTCTCCTGTTCGGACTCGTCGTAGCTTCCGAAACCCATACACGTTGACGTTAGCGATCGACCGGCAAAAAACCACTGCCGCGATCGCCGATCCGCCCCGAAACCACCGCCGCGATCGCCGATCCGCTCCGGATTGAACGGGCGAGCGTCAGTTTCCGGCGCTGATCGAGAAGAACTCGAAGTCGGCCGACCGGTCGTCGAACCGGTCGAGCAGGAACGGCTCACGCGGGAACGGCGGTTCGCTCCCCTCGAGGAGACAGCGGATGAGCGTCGCGGCGACCGGCGAGGTCATGATCCCGCGACCGTGGAAGCCGCTCGCGACGATCAGGCCGTCGGGGGCGTCGTCGGGCGCGTCGATGATCGGCCGCGTGTCGGGCGTCGCGCCGTCGACCCCGGCCCAGCCGTCGACGAGTCGCATCGGCCCGGGGGAATCGACGAACCGCGGCACGAGGGCGGCGACGTGGTCGCGGAACGCCTCGTCGGCGGACCGGCTCGCGCCGTCGGGGTCGTCCTCGGCGAACGACCAGCCGCCGACGAGCAGATCGCCGTTCGCCTCCGGCCGGAAGTAGACGTGCTCGCCGGGGATCCACCCCATCGGGAACGACGACGGGAGGTCCTCGGGCGGCCGCAGGACGAGACACTGCGTCCGGTAGGGCCGGATCGGGAGCTGGAGGTGATCGGCGAGCAGGTCCCGCGTCCGCCACCCCGCCGCCGCGACGACGTGGTCGCACTCGATGGTCCCGTGGTCGTCGGTCCCGACGCCGACGATCGCTGCGTCCCCGGTCCCCGCCGCGCCGTCGACCACGAGCCCGTTCACGGTCACGTCGGTCTCGAACCGCGCGCCCGCCTCGGTCGCCTCGGACTGGACCGTGGTCGCCAGCGTGTACGGATCCACGTGGCCGGTGCCACCGTATCGGGCGACCCCGACGAACTCGTCCATGTCGATCCCCGGCCATCGGTCCCGGGCGTCCGCGGCCTCGAGGAAGGCCACGTCGACGCCGTTCCCGCGCTGTCGCTCGACGCGGGCACGGACGGTCTCCTCGCGCTCGGGCGTCACCAGCTCCACGCTCGGGATCTCGGCGAACTCGAAGGCGCCGGTTCCGTCGTAGGCCCGGAAGAAGTCGAGCCCGTGGGTCGCGATCGACGGGTAGTCCGGATAGGAGGGGACCATCGTGATCTCGCCGGCCGCCCGCGCGGTCGCGCCCTGGGCGATCCCGTCCCGTTCGAGGACGAGCACGCGATGCGTGTCCGCGAGCTCCCGGGCGACCATACAGCCGATGATGCCGCCGCCGATGACGACGACGCGGGGCTCGTCGCTTTCCGTGCCGTCCTCGCTTTCCGCTCCGTCGCCGTCGAACCCGATCGACGCGTTCGTCCCGTCGCGTTCGGCTCCCATCGTTAGTGCGCCCCCGTCGTTCGCGTCATCGTTCGTCCTCGTGCGTCATCGTTAGTACTCGTGATCGACCGCGCGGAAGGCGTCCTCGGCGACCTCGAGCGCGTCGTCGATCTGCTCGTCGGTGTGGCTGTAGGTGGTGAAGAACCGCTCGCCCTGCATCGGGTTCCCGAAGAGGACGCCGTCGGCGGCCGCCTCGAGCCACCAGTCGGCGAACCGGTCCTCGTTCGCGTGCCAGGTGTCGCGGTAGGACGCGATCTCGTGGTCGGTCATGTACACCTGTCCCATCGACCCGATGTGCTGGACGTTCACCGGCAGGCCGACGTCGTCGGCCACCTCCTGGAGCCCGGTGAACAGCCGGTCGCCGAGCCGGTCGATGTGTTCGTAGACGTCACGGCCATCCAGGATCTCGAGCGTCTTGAGCCCCGCCGCGGCCGCGACGGGATGCCCGTTGTACGTGCCGCCGTGGAACGCCGAGGAGTTCCACTTCGAGGCCTCCTCCTTGCGTGGCGGAATGATCTCCTCCATGATGTCGGCGCGACCCCCGAACCCGGCGACCTGGTAGCCGCCGCCCGCGGCCTTCGCGAACGTCGTCATGTCCGGCGTGATCCCGAACCGTCCCTGTGCGGAACCCGGACCGAGCCGGAAGCCGGTCATCACCTCGTCCCAGATCAGGACGATGCCGAGCTCCTCGGTGAGGTCCCGGAGGAACTCGTGGTAGCCGTCACGGGGCTTCAGACAGCCACACGAGAACATCACCGGTTCGATGATCACGGCGGCCATGTCGTCGGCGTGCTTGCGCAGGATCCGCTCGGTCGCCTCCTTGTCGTTGAACGGGATGGCGACCATCATTTCGCTGACCGCGTCCGGGATCCCGGTCCCGTAGGGGACGGTGTTCGGCTCCTCGGCCGGCCCGAGCGCCTCCTCGCTGGCGTAGACGCTCTGGAGCGCGTAGTCGTGTGCGCCCGCGTATCCGCCCTCCGGCTTCGCGACCTTCTCCTTGCCCGTGTACGAGCGGGCGACGCGCATCGCGTGCATCGTCGCCTCGGTGCCGCTGTTGGCCATCCGGACGCGCTCGATCGACGGGGTCATCTCCGTCACCTTCTCCATGAACTCGATCGCGACGGGCTGTGGCGTCGCGGTCAGGTCGCTCGCGTCGACCTGCCGTTTCACCGCCTCACGGACCTCCGGATGGCCGTGGCCGAGGATGATCGGGCCGAGCGCGAGCAGGAAGTCGAGGTACTCGTTCCCGTCCATGTCCGTGACGTAGGAGCCGTCCGTTTCCTCGACGTAGAACGGGTACGGGTCGAACGACCGGACGTTCGACTCGACGCCCAGCGGCGTTACCGACGACGCGCGCTCGTGAAACGACCGGCTGTTCGAGGTCCGTTCGCGTAACCGCTTCGCGTGATCGTGCTCGTTGTCTCCGAGACTCATTGTCACCACCGATGGCAGGAGATGAAATAAATCTTTGCCAAAATTGTCCTATATCCGAAATTCGTACGGAAATAAATGCGACAAAACGTTAACAGTTCGAAACCCCCGGTCAAAACCGCTCGAACGAACCCCGATCGGGCGGCTCACTCCCCGATCGGGGTTCGTTCGAGCGGCAGGACGAGCCCCTTCGGGCCGCCCCCGGCCTTCCGGATCTCCTGCATCGTCAGCTCGATGACCTCGAATCCGCGTGCCTCGAGGGCCCTCCGCACCTCGTGGTTGCCCGAGGAGATCACGATCGTTCCCGGCTCGATGACGATCGTGCTCGTTGCCCGGTTCCGCTGTTCGCGCATCGGGACGGGGATCGTGTCGATCCCGCGGTCGTGGAGCGTGTCGAGGAACTCCGGCGGGACGGCCTCGGAGTAGACGAGCGCCAGATCCGGCGCGACCATGCTGAACACCAGCGCCAAATGCGTCTGTCCGGTGCTTTCGGTGCTGCCGAAGATCGGAACCTCGATGACGTCGATCCCGAACGTCTCGAGCACCGTCCGGACCTGCCGGATCCCGGCCGCGTTCGTCGTTCGTGATCGACCGATAGCGACGGTCTCCTCGTCGATCCACACCATGTTTCCGGCCTCGAATCCCCCGTCGCCGTGGACGCTGTGGTAGATCGGCGCCCCGAGCTCGATCACCCGTTCGCTGAGCCGCCGTTCCTCGCCGTGGCGCGTCTCCTCGACCATCTTGCCGACCACGATCCCGCCCCCGATCGCGAAGCCGACGTCCCGGACGAACAGCGACTCCGCGAGGTGGTCGAACGCCTCCGTCAGGTGATGGATCTCGACGCCGTGATCCTCGAGGACCTCGACGAGCGCTCGGTGTTCCTTGGCGGCTCGCTCCTGGCGTGGCAGGCCGTCCCAGTTCCACGCGTCAGGGTCGACGACGGTGTTGAACTCCGCGCCGGGTTCGTGGACGAGCACGCGTTCGAGCCGGCCGTACTCCGAGCGCACCGACGGTTCCAGATCCCAGACGTCGCTCATTCGTGATCGTTGACCCGGAGGGTGTGTTCCTCCTTCACGCTGCGTAACGCGACGTCGGTCGACGTGTCCTCGACGCCGTCGTACTGGCCGATCTTCCGGAGGAGTTCGGTGAGCTCCTTCCGGTCGGCGACCCGGACCTTCAAGAGGAGGTCGGCGTCCCCGGTCAGCTCGTGGATCTCCTGAATGGCCGTGACCTCGACGAGCCGCTCGGCGACCTCCGAGGAGCGGCCGGCGATCGTGTTCACCCGCACGAACCCGACCTCGTTGCGGCCGAGCAGGTCGGGATCCAGCACTGCGCGGTACTCGCGGATGTATCCCTCCTCCTCCAGCGCGTTCGTTCGTTCGTGGATCGTCGCCGTCCCCATATCGAGCCGTCTGGCGATCTCCGAGAGCGCAGCGCGGCCGTCAGCCTGCAGGATGGCGAGGATCTTTCGATCGACCTCGTCGAGGTCCATATGGACCGGTGCAGTCGCGTCCCCCCTAGGTGTTTTGTTTGACGCCACGGTATCCGTTCGGATCAATGACCCCTGGGAACATAATATTTCCTTAAATGGGGTCATCGTCGTAGATCTATCTGATATACTCGTTGTATACAAAAGGTATTTCACACACTATCCGGTATACCCCACGAGACAATGGGACGTGATACCACTCGGAAGGCGTCGGGAGTCGACGTCACCCACGATCAGGAGGGGGTGCTGACGATGAGCGACCGGATTGCCGTGATGCACGACGGGCGAATCGAACGGCTCGGCACGGCGACGGAGATCTACGAGGAGCCGGCGACGGAGTTCGTCGCCGACTTCATCGGCGAAACGAACCAGATCCGCGGCACGTACGGCGAGACCGTCCGCCTCGGTTGGGCGGCCGACAACTGCGTCGTCCTCTCCGAGTGAGACCGCGACCCTCCCCTCGACGAACCGATATGGAACCGATTCGACGGCCGCGACACACGACACGATACGGATGCACTACACAGGCACGCTACGGGAGACGCACGCACAGGCACGCGAGGACATCGACCGCGAGTTCGGCGCCGTCATCGACGGCGAAACACGGTCTGCGGCGTCCGGCGAGACGTTCGAGCCGACCGACCCCGCGGTAAACGAACCGATCACGACGGTCGCCAGCTGCGACGAGGCCGACGTGAACGCCGCGGTCGAGGCCGCCGACGCGGCGGCCGCGGACTGGGGTGCTATGGACGCGACCGACCGCGGCGACCTGCTCCGCGAGTGGGTCGCCGCGATGCGTGACCACCTCGACGAGTTCGCCCTCCTCGGCGCCCTCGAGGTGGGGAAGCCGCTCGAGTTCGCCCGCGCGGACGTCGAGAACGGGCTCGATTTCTTCGAGTACTACGCCAGCGTCGCGGTCGCCGAGACGGGCGAGCACGTCCGGACCGGCGACGACTCCCACGCCTACGTCCGCCACGAGCCGTACGGCGTCACCGGACAGATCCTGCCGTGGAACTATCCGATCCTCCTGATGGGCTGGAAGGTCGGCGCCGCACTCGCGGCCGGCAACACGGCGGTCGTGAAGCCGCCCAGCCCGGCACCGCTCTCGGTCATCCTCGCCGGACAGCTTGCCGCCGAGACCCTCCCGGACGGCGTAGTGAACGTCGTCCCCGGGTCGGGATCCGCCGTCGGCGATCCGCTCATCGACCATCCGCGAGTCGGGAAGATTTCCTTCACCGGGTCGGTCCCGGTCGGCCAGGAGATCATGCGGACCGCGGCGGACACGGTGACGCCGGTGACCCTCGAGCTCGGCGGGAAGAACCCCTTCATCGTCTTCCCCGACGCCGACGTCGAAGAGGCGGCGGCGACGGTCGCGACCGGCGGGATGTACAACGCCGGCCAGTCGTGTGACTCCGCGACCCGGATCCTGGTCCACGAGGACGTCGAGGAGGCGTTCCGCGAGGCCTACCTCGACGAACTCGACGGCTGGGAGCCCGGCGATCCCCTCGCGGAGGGCACGACGATGGGGCCGCTCGCGTACGCGGGCCACGCCGAGAGCGTCGACGACTACGTCGACCTCGGCCGCGAGGAGGGGGCGACGCTGCTCCGCGGCGGCCCCCTCGAGGACGGGGAGTACGCCGAGGGCGCCTATTACCGGCCGACGGTGTTCGACGACGTCGATCCGGAAATGCGGATCGCCCAGGAGGAGGTGTTCGGACCGGTTCAGTTCCTCTTCACCTTCTCCGAGTACGAGGAGGCGATCGAGATCGCGAACGACGTCGAGTACGGACTCACCGCCGGCGTCGCGACCGGAAATCCCTCGGTTGCCCACCGTGCGGCCGCCGACGTGGAGGCCGGCAGCGTCTGGGTGAACCGCTACTTCGGGACCATCCCCGGCACGCCCTTCGGCGGGTTCAAACAGTCCGGCTTCGGCCGCGAGTGTGCCGCACAGGCCATCGAGGAACACCAGCGCGCGAAGTCGGTCAATATGGCGATCGACGACCCCCCGTACTAGCGAATATTCTTCGCTAACTGGGCCAAAAAACGAAATATATTCGTCCCCCGTCGGTGTGGGACGATTCGGCGAGCGCTCGGCACCCCGCGACCGGACTGTCTATTCGACGTCGATCCGGTGGCCGTCAGCGTCGGCGTCGGTCTTCGGAAGCTCGACGGTCAACACGCCGTTGGTGTACGTCGCCTCGGCGGCCGTCTCGTCGACGTCGATCGGGAGCCGGATCCGTCGGGAGACGGACCGGCGTCGCCGCTCACGCCGGTGATACTCGATGGCGTCCTCCTCGGCGTCGCTCTCGGCCGACTCCTCCCGTTCAGCCGTGATCGTGAGCGTTCGGTCCGAGGCCGTGACCTCGATGTCGTCGCGGTCGTATCCGGGGAGATCCGCGGTGACGGTGACCGCCGACTCGTCCTCGGCGACGTCGACGGTGATCCCCCGTCCGAGGCCCGACTCGAGGTCGCCGAACCCGGCCTCGAGGTCGCCGCCGATCCGTTCGAACTCGCGGCTCATCCGTTCGAACAGCCGTTCCATCTCCTCGAAGGGGTCTCGTCGCGTCATACCTGTATATAGGCTGCCGATCGCCTTGAACGTTGCCGGCCGTCGGCGGTGGTCCGTCCGCCGCGGAGCCGGTTTGCCGGTGCCGGTCACGCCACGTGCGTCGTGTCCGGTCACACCACGTGCGTCGTGTCGTAGGACCCGAGCACGCGCACCCAGCCGTCGGCCGCGATCCCCTCGAGCGTCTCGAGGGCGTCCTTCGTGCGCGGCTCGTAGAGGCCGGCCTCGACGTCGAAATGGAAGAGGTAATCGCCGAGTCGGTTTCCGCTCGGGCGCGACTCCACCCGCGAGAGGTTCACGTCCCGGTCGGCGAACGCCTCCAGCATCTCCAGCAGCAGCCCGGGATAGTTCGCGTCGGGATAGACGATGAGGGTCGTCTTGCCGCCGGCCTCGCTGCGGGCCGACTCGGGGGCGACGACGAGGAACCGGGTCGCGTTCGAGGAGCGGTCCTGGATGTCCTCGGCGAGGATCCGGAGGCTCGTCCCCTCGCCGTCGAGCGGCTCGGCGTTGTCCGGGTGGCCGATACCGGCGACGCGGGCGTCATCGCGGGCGCGCTCGACCCCCCGGGCCGTCGAGGCGACCGCCTCCCGGTCGACGTCGGGGTATTCCCGCTCGAGGTAGGAGCGACACTGTGCCAGCGCCTGCGAGTGGCTCGCGACCACGTCGAAGTCCTCCGCCTGCGCCAACAGCGCGTGCCGGATCGGCGTCACGATCTCCTGGACGACCGCGACCTCCTCGTCAGCCAGCGCGTCGAGGCTCTCCGTGACGGACCCCTCGATGCTGTTCTCGATGGGGACGACGCCACGGTCGAAGGACCCATCCGAGACGGACTCGACGATCGCCGTGACCGACTCGCGGAACGACACGTCGTCTGCGACTGCCCGTGCGGCGCGATGCGAGTAGGTGCCGGCGGGGCCCAGCGTGACAACGTTCATCGTTCGCAGTAGCCGGGCGGGGTGGAAAAACGTGCCGAAGGCGGGTGATCGCGATCCCCGCGACTCCGGGCGCGCGGTGTTCTCAGCGCCGTTCGACCCGCCGTTCTCACTCCTCGATGTCGATCGCCGGTCGCCCGGGTTCCGCGTTTCGCGCGACGTCGTCGGTCGCTTCCTCGGCGCGGACCACCCGGACCGGCGCGTCGAACTCCCGCTCGATCAGCCAGGCCGCGGCCCGCAGCGCCTCGTACTCAGCGTCGCCGCGAAGCGTCATCGAGAGCGCCTCGCGCTCGGCCTGCAGGTCCTGACCGTAGGCGGCCGCCGCGTCGCCCTGCTCGCGAATGTGGTCCTCGCCCATCAGCTCGCCGATCAGGTTGTCGGCGTCGCTGTCGATCGCGATCTCGAGGGCGTCGTACTTCCAGTCGGGGGCCACCACGACGTCGATCGACTCCGGATCCTCGATGCCCGCGACGTCGACGATCTGTCGGACGTCCTCGCGGGTGTTCTCCACGAGCCGTCGGCGCTTCCGGACGGTCTCGCGGTCGACCGACGCCTCGGGCCACGCGGCGGCGAGTACGATCCCCTCCGTGACGACCGTCTCCGCGTCGGCGTCGCCGCTCGGATCTATGCCCTGCAGCCGCGCGTACAGCTCCTCGGCGAGGTGCGGCGTCACGGGCGCCAGCAGCCGGACCGCCGCGGAGAGGCCACGTCCGAGGACTGCCGGATCCGGATCCTCGACGTAGTCGGCGTAGCTCCGGAGCGTGCGGGCGAGTTCCTGCGCCTCCCGCAGCGCGACGTTGAACGTGAGGTCGTCGTACTCCGCGGTCGCGATCGCGACCGCAGCGTCGATCTCGTCGGTCACGTACGCGGCGATCGGGTCATCCTCGGGATCCGGCGCGATGGCGGCGTCCGCGTCCGCTTCCGCCAGTTCTGCCGCTTCCGCTTCCGTCGCGTCCGCTTCCGCCGCTTCCGCCGCCACGATCGCGTCGGCGTGGTCCTCGACCAGCGACTGCAGCCGGCCCAAAAAGCGGTTCGTCGAGCGGACGCCCTCCTCGGACCAGTCGAAGTCCCGCTCGGGCTGGGCCGCCTGCATCATGAACAGCCGGGCCGTGTCGGCGCCGTACTCCTCGACGATCCGTTGGGGGGAGACGACGTTGCCCTTCGATTTCGACATCTTCTCGCCCTCGAGCTGGACCATCCCTTGCGCGAGCAGGTTCTCGAACGGCTCGCGGTGTTCGAGCCCCTCGTGGTCGGCCAGCACCTTGGTGAAGAACCGGGAGTACAGCAGGTGCATCACCGCGTGTTCGATCCCGCCGACGTACTGGTCGACCGGCATCCAGTCGTTCGCCCGCTCGAGGTCGAAGGGCGCGTCATCGAGGTCGGGGGAGACGTACCGCAGCGGGTACCACGAGGAGTCGACGAAGGTGTCCATCGTGTCGGTCTCCCGCTCGGCGGGGCCGCCACACTCCGGACAGGTCGTCTCCTTCCACTCCTCGGCGGCGTCGAGCGGGTTGCCGGTGGTGTTGATGAACTCGGGGAGCTCGACGGGGAGGTCCGCCTCGGGGACCATCACCGGACCGCAGTCGTCACAGTGGACGACCGGGATCGGGGTCCCCCAGTAGCGCTGGCGGGAGATCCCCCAGTCGCGCAGCTGGTACTGGGTCGCCTCCGATGCCCCCTCGATGTCCTTCGTCAGGCGCTCACGGGCCGTTTCACTGTCGAGCCCGTCGTACTCGCCGGAGTTCACGAGCACGCCGTCCTCGGTGAACGCCGCGTCCTCGACGTCGGGGATCGTCGGATCCGTCCCCTCCGCGTCCGCCGCGTCCGCCGAGTCCGAATCGGGGGCGATCACCGGCCGGATCTCGATGCCCTTCTTCTCCGCGAAGGCGTGGTCGCGCTCGTCGTGGGCCGGGACGGCCATCAGCGCACCGGTGCCGACGTCCGAGAGGACGAAGTCGGCGACGTAGACCGGGATCGACTCGCCCGTCACGGGATTTTCGGCGGTCAGCCCCGTCTCCACGCCGTTCGGCTCGTCGCCGTCCGGATCGGCCTCCTCCTCGATGAACCGCCGGACGTCCGCGTCCGTCTCGGCGAGCTCCTCGCTGATCGGGTGGTCCGGCGCGAGCGCGAAGAAGGTCGCGCCGTGGATCGTGTCGACACGGGTGGTGAACGCCTCGACGTCGCCGTGCCCCTCGATCTCGAAGGACAGCTCCGTCCCGTCCTGACGGCCGATCCAGTTGCGCTGCATCTGTCGGACCGAGTTGGGCCATCCCTCCAGATCGTCGATGTACTCGAGGAGCTCGTCGGCGTACTCGGTGATCCGGAGGAACCATTGCTCGAGCTCGCGCGTTTCGACCGGCGTGTCACACCGCCAGCACAACTCCGCCTCGCCCTCGACCTGCTCGTCGGCGAGGACGGTCTCACAGGAGGGACACCAGTTCACCTCGGCGTCCCGCCGTTCGACCAACCCCTCCTCGTGGAAGCGGGTGAACAGCCACTGGTTCCATCGATAGTAGTCGGGCGTACAGGTCGTGATCTCCCGGTCCCAGTCGTAGCCGAACCCCATCGACTTCATCTGGCCCTTCATCGTCTCGATGCAGTCGAACGTCCAGTCGCGCGGGTTCGTGTCCCGCTCCTTGGCGGCGTTCTCGGCGGGCAGCCCGAACGCGTCCCACCCCATCGGGTGGAGGACGTCGTCGCCGCGCAGCCGGCGGTAGCGCGCGTACGCGTCCGTGATGGTGTAGTTCCGGACGTGCCCCATATGTAGCTTCCCCGAGGGGTACGGGTACATCCCGAGCACGTACGTCGGGTCCGCGACGTCGTCGGGCGTCCGATACGCGTTCGCCGCCTCCCACGCGTCCTGCCACCGGCGCTCGATCGCCGCGTGGTCGTATCCCTCGTCGGTCATCTGTTTATAGACGCGTGGTGGCGTCTCCGTCGTATACCTTTCCATCCGCGGGGATGAGGCCTTGCCACCGTACCCGATCGTCCGTAGCCTTTGTCACCGTACCCGATCGTCCGTAGCCTTTGCCACCGTACCCGATCGTCCGTAGCCTTTTGCCGGTCGCCGCCGTCGATCCCGACGTGGATCGCGACGTCCTTGGACGTGAACTGCGCGCCGGGCTCGCCGAGACGCGTCGCTATCTCCTGTCACACCACGAGCCCGCCGAGTACGACCGCTGTCACCGACTTCGTGTCGGGTCCCGGACGATCCATCTGTGCGCACGCTGTTCCGGCGTCTATCCCGGAATCGTGGTCGGGAGCGTCCTGGGCATCGGCGGGTGGCTCCCGGGGTCCCTCGGACTCGCCGCGATCGCCGTCCTCCCGCTCGCCGCACTCGTCGATTGGTCGCTCACCGCGGGCCGGCCCGACGCGGGATCGAATCGGGTCCGAACCGCGACGGGGCTCCTGCTGGGCATCGCCTACGGGCTCGGACTCCATCGGCTCCTCCTCGGCGACGACCGTCGCGTCCTCCTGATCGGGGTCGGATACGCCGCGGTCGTCGCCGTCGCGCTGTGGTTCCATCGCGGCTCGCCCGTCGGATCCTGACGTCGCTCGACCGCGGCCACCGCCGGCTCCGCCACCGGCTGCCGCTACGGACGCGGCTCGAATCGCCGCTCGGCCACATAATTATAAATACTCCCGGAAACACCTCGGAACTATGGCAGGTCCCACCGACGACGACACCGACCGTGACCGACGGTCACGTTCCGAGGAATCGGCCGACGACGATCGCCCCTCCACGAGCACCGGCGGCTCCGCCGATGACGACGGTTGGGAGGAGTCCGACGACCGTGTCGGCGAACCGACCGACGCTGGCGGGACGGGTGCCGGCGAATCGGCTGGTGCCCCAGCTGGTGCCGGTGGAGCTGCCGGCGAGGCGGGAGCCGGCGGAGCGGCGCCGGATCGGAACGGTGGACAGGGTCCGGGCCCCAACGAGCAGTTCTGTTCGAGCTGCGGAGCGATCATCAAGAAACAGGCCGAGATCTGTCCGGAATGTGGCGTCCGACAGGGCGGCGGGGTCGCCGCGGGCGGTGCTGCCGGCGGCGCCGCCGCAGGCGGCGCGGGAGCCGGGGCAGCCGCCAGCAGCAAGGACCGTTCGACGGCGGGCATCCTCGCGATCCTCCTGGGAGGGATCGGGGCACACAAGTTCTATCTCGGGGAGACCGGGATGGGGCTGTTGTACCTCTGTTTCTCCTGGACGTTCATCCCGGCCATCATCGGCCTGATCGAGGGGATCCTCTATCTCACCAAGTCGGACGAGGAATTCCAGCGCCAGTACGTCAACAACTAGCGATCCGACGTGCTGTGCCGTCAGGCACCCTGATACGTCCGACGCGCTGCGCCGCCGAGACGCCCCATCACGCCCGTTCCGGCGTCGACGCCGAATGCACAATCCTTATGTCGGATACCGTCCTCCGTACGGGTGCAATGTCTACCGGAACGGTCGACTTCTTCAACGACACTGGCGGTTACGGCTTCATCTCGACTGAGGACGCGGACGACGACGTCTTCTTCCACATGGAGGACATCGGCGGCCCCGATCTCGAGGAGGGACAGGAGGTCGAATTCGAGATCGAGGACGCCCCCAAGGGCCCGCGCGCGACGAACCTTACCCGACTGTAAGGTCGCTCGGCGATCTCACCGACGCATCGGCACACTGCTGCGTTTTCCGTTATCTCGCCTTCATAGCCGCGGCGCCGGTCAGCTGTCCGGATCCTCCTCGAACGGTCACGTCCCGTCGGACCGCGCTCGCCGTCGCACAAGCTCGGCGAGCCGGTCGTAGAACGTCGGCTCGTACTTCTCGGCGGCGTCGATCGTCGGCCGCGCGTTGGTCTCGGTCACCACGAGCCGGTCGGCCGTCTCGAGCAGGTCGACGCCGAGGTAGTCGATCCCCAGCGTCGCGGCGGTGCGTTCGGCCAGCTCGCGGTGCCGATCGGGCGGATCGACCGGCACCGCCCTCGCGCCGCGATGGACGTTGTGTTTCCAGCGGCCGCCGGCGTGCTCGCAGTCACCTTCCTCGTTGCCGGCGTGTCCGCCGCCGTCCGCGTCGTCGCCGCCGTCCGCGTCGTCGCCGCCGTCCTCGGCTCCCGGCAACCGGCGTTCGACCGCGCCGAGGCAGTCGCCGTCGACCACCATCAGGCGGTGATCGCGTGCGTTCGGCAGGAACTCCTGGATCAGGTAGGACTTGTCGCCGGTCGCGCGGAAGTCGTGAACCAGATCGAGATAGTCGATCGTCCCCGAGAGGTCGTCAGGGTCGACCGCCTTGGCGACGCCGACCCCGCGGGTCGCGGCGTTCGGCTTGACCACGAGCGGATACGACAGCCCCGCGTCGGCGATCGTCTCGTGGACGGTCGCCTCGTCGACCGGGTTCGAGACCATCACGCTCCGCGGAACCGGGATCCCGGCCGCGTCGAGCGCGCTCGTGACGCCGCCCTTGTTGCGCGAGGTGAGGACGGCCTCGCGGTCGTTCACCCACGGCATCCCGAGGCGGGCGTCGAGCGCCGCCCCCTCCATCAGCCGCGTCGGGTAGACGAACCCGACGTCGACCGTCTCCGGGGCGGGATCGACCGGATCCGCGGGCGCGTCGGGGCCGCCGGTGAGTCGGATCGTGCGCTCCTTCGCGCGGAGGTGAACCACCTCGATCCCGCGTTCGGCGAGGGGGTCCCGCACGCGCTCGAAGGTCTCCGACCGGGTACTCATCGCGAGCCGAAGCATCGATCCGGACGAGCGGCCCGACGGGGATAAGCCTCGCGACGGTGGCAGTGGCTGCAGGACTCACGGACGTCGTCCTCGGAGAAACGGGTCTCGGGTCGACGTCGAAACGTCGACTCGACGCCGGAACGTGTCGGAAGGGGCGGGACGGATCTAGGAGACGAGCAGCTTCTCGCCGCGCTCGACCGTGATCCGGCAGGAGGGCGACATCTTGTTGTACGCGCGACGGAACGCCTCCTTGACCGCGGGGGCGTCCTCGGGGTCGCAGTAGGCGGTGAAGACGGCCTCGCCGTCCTTGATGCGTGCCGCGGTCCCGACCGGCTTACCGAACGCCTGCCGCATCCCGTCGGAGACGCGGTCCGCGCCGGCGCCGGTCGCCTGCTTGTTCTCCCGGATGACCTGGTGGGGGAACTTCCGGAGGACCATCTTGTACTCGCCCTCGCCGAGCTCCTTGAGGAGGTGGCGGTTGGCGGAGAGGCGAGCGCTCTCGAGGGATCCGTGGCGGATCTGGAGCTTCTCCTCGACGCGGAGGCTGATCTCGACCTCGTAGTCGTCGGGGTCGGCCTGGAGGTCCCCCATGTTGTGCTGTGCGATCTTCGAACCCGGAATGCCCGTGATGTACTCGCGCCGCGTGTACGAGGGCTTGCTGATCGTCCGGTACATGGAGGCCGGTTTGTCTGACATGGTTACTTGTCGAGTATACCCGCCGCTGCGCGAATAAACCCTTCGAAAGAACCGGCGGATATCGGCCCGTCAGGCGGCCCACGGCCGGTTCGGCGACTGCCGGGACGACGACCGTGGCTGGCGGGACCCATCACTGCTGCGAGCCGCGTTCCGCCGAGCCGGCGGGCCCCTGATCGTCGGCGTGCCGGGCCTCGTCGGGTCCTGCATCGTCGACCACGGTTGCGTCCGTGTCGTCGATCTCGGACGGGTTCGCGTCGGCCATAGACGCATCCACCGTTTCCGCCGCATCCACCGCGTCTGCTGCATCCACCGCGTCTGCCGCATCCACCGCGTCCGGTCCCGTCTCTGTCGTTTCCGCCGCATTCGGTTCCGGAGGATCGAGCGCGACGTGTTCGAACCCGCGGTCCGCGAGCAGCTCTGCCGCGCGGTCGGTGATCGACGGCGAGACGAGGATTCCACGCACTGCCGCGTCGGGATCGCGGTCGGGTTCCTCGGCGACCGCGTCCACGTATCTGGCGAGCTGGCTCACGGCGCTGGGCCCGACTCGCCGGCGTTTCAACTCGAGCACGACGGCCGTTCCCGACGCGTCGAGGCCGAACACGTCCATCGGACCGGCGGCGCTGTCACGCTCGACCGCGATCGGCTCGAATCCGGGTTCGACGAGGTCGGGATCCTCGAGGATCCGCCGCCGGAGGTCGGCCTCGCTGCCGGTCACCTCGAGGTCGCGGCCGCCGGTCACGCTCATCGCCGAGAGCTGGTGAACCGCCGTGAACCGGACCGTGAGCGTCTCCTCGGGCGAGGTTCGCTCCGACCGGACCCGCAACCGACCCTCGCGAACGGCGGCGTGGTGCGTCGATCCGGGCGGCTGCCAGTTGACCGGCGTGCGCTTCTCGTCGGTGTGGACGAGCGCCGATCCGTCCGGCTTGAGCACGAGCAGGCGGTTCCCGAGACCCAGCGTCGAGGCCGCGCGACCCTCGTACTCGACGCTGCACTCGCCGAAGACCGTGATGAGGTCGCCGCGGTCGAAGGCGGACTCGAGCTCCCACAGCGCCTCCCGGTGGCTGGGGGTGTGGAGGGTCGTAACGGTCACTGTCGCGGGTTAGGTGCCGGTTCGTGAAAAGGCCGCCGGGCGCGGGATGGGAAGTGACGAACGACGTCGCTGACCGGTGACTAGGCGACGTCGATCGACGCCGAGTCGTCGGCGCGGTCGAAGGTCACTTCGAGGATGCCGTTGTTGAACGTCGCGGACGCCGATCGCTCGTCGACCCGAACCGGGAGGTCGATCCGTTCGTCGTACTCCCGGCGGTCGGAGGCGGCAGAGATCGTCAGCGTCTCGCCGTCACACTGGAGCGAGAGGTCGTCCTTCGAGACGCCGGGCAGATCCGCGACCAGTCGGACGGCGTCGTCCTCGACGTACGTGTCGACGTGCGTCTCCGTGCCGAAGCCCGCGTCGTCGGCGTGCTCGCCGTTCGCGTTGGCCATCTGGTTCATCATCCGCTCGATCTCCTCGAAGAGGTCGCCGAACGGATCGTCACGGTCGTCTCTGTCCATGCTCGAGGGCAGGGCTGTGACCCGGATAAGCCTTCTGTCAGACGCGGTTTCCGCCGCCGAACCGGCGACGCTATCGGCGACGACCGTGTGAACGATTCCCGATTCCGGCGCGTTTCCCCACGGCTAAGTGAGCCCTCTTCGTTCGGGCACGTATGGCACCGTTCAAGACGCTCGACGACCTGCCGGCCGACGCCCGCGTGCTGGCGCGTCTGGACCTCAACTCGCCGATCGAGGACGGACGACCGCGGGACAACCGGCGGTTCAAACGCCACGCCGCCACGGTCCGGGAGCTGGCCGATCGGGGACACCCGGTCGTCTGTCTGGCCCACCAGGGACGTCCCGGAAACGACGACTTCGTCTCCCTGAAGGGCCACGCCGAACTGCTGGCGTCCCACGTCGGTCGCGAGGTCGCCTTCGTCGCGGACACCCACGGGACGGCCGCCCACGAGGCGATCGAGGCACTCGACCCGGGCGAGATCCTCCTGCTCGAGAACGTCCGCATGTCGGACGACGAACTTCCCGAGGCTGCCCCCGAAACCAAGGCCGAAACCGAGTTCGTTCGGTCGCTCGCACCCCTCTTCGACGCATACGTCAACGACGCCTACTCCGCTGCCCACCGGGCACACGCCTCGCTCGTCGGGTTCCCTCGCGTGCTCCCCGCCTACGCCGGTCGGGTGATGGAGGCGGAGTACGAGGCCAACACGGCGATCGCGACCCGGGAGTTCGACGGGCAGGTGACGATGATAATCGGCGGCACGAAGGCGATCGACGTCATCGACGTGATGGATGCCCTCGAGGGGAAGGTCGACCGGTTCCTGCTCGGCGGGGTCGCCGGCGAGCTCTTCCTGCGCGCCGCCGGCTACCCGGTCGGCCACGACCTGAAGTGGATGGACCTGTTCGACGAGCAGTGGGAACGGACCCACGGGACCGTCGAGAGCCTGCTGGAGGAGCGCGGCGACGAGATCGAGCTCGCGGTCGATCTCGCCTATGAGGACGAGAACGGCGAGCGGACCGAGATCGCCGTCGACGACGTCGAGAAGAAGACGACCGCCTACCTCGACGTCGGAGCGGCGACCGTCGACGCCTACGAGCCCGTCATCCGGGACTCGGCGGCGGTCTTTCTGAAGGGCGCGCTCGGCGTCTTCGAGGACGAACAGTTTGCGGACGGCACCGTCGGCGTCCTCGAGACGATCGCCGACACCGACTGTTTCTCGGTGATCGGCGGCGGCGACACCTCCCGAGCGATCGAGCTCTACGGCCTCGACGAGGACGACTTCTCCCACGTCTCCATCGCCGGCGGCGCCTACATCCGGGCACTCACCGGCGAGCCGCTGCCCGCGGTCGAGGAACTGCAACGCGAGACGTGATCCGTCGGGGCTTGCCCCCGAGGCACTCGGACGCACCGCCCATAGAACGAGACTGCCCCTCCGCCTCCATTCCACCTCTTCGGCTGCCCTTTCGGCCTTTTCGGCTGCCCTTTCGGCCTTTTCGGCTGCCCCGTCTTCTTGCCGCTCACTCCGCCCGGAGCGCCGGCGGGTGCTGGACCTCGATCGCCGTCGCCGTCGACAGCGGCAGCCGCATCTCGATCTCCCGCGCCTTGCGCTCGACCACCTCGAACCCGAGCCGGCGGTAGATGTCACAGGCCACCGAGTTCGACGGCTCGACCGTCAACTCGATCGCCTCCCGACCGTTCGCCGCGCCGAGGGCGATGATCTGCTTGCACAGCTCGGTCCCGAGTCCCCGGCCGTGGTAGGCCGGCCCGACGAAGACCGCGAGCTCGGGTTCGGCGGCGTACGTCGGGGTGTACACCGCGTGGCCGGCGATCCCGTCCGGTCCGTGAGCGACGACGTTGAGCCCCCGGTCGAACAACCGGTCAAGCCACGTGTCGATCTGCCGGTCGTTGACTGGCGGGAGGCCCTGGGCCCGCTCGACCGAGGTGAACGTTCCGTACATCTCCACGAGCCCGTCCCGATCGGCGTCGGTTGCCTCGCGGATCGTCCAGGGCGTGCCGTGTTTGTCCACGAACCGCGGACAGCGCGGCGGACAATGTGGCGTCCCCTCGCAGTCGTCGGGGGCCCAGTACGAGCAGGCGGCCTCCGAGCTGGATTCGAGGGAGGCGTCGGGGTCGGGGGAGATGTTGGGATCTGGGGAGGCGTGGGAATCAGTCATGGGTTGATGGTGGTGTTCGTTCGTGGTGTGCGAGCTGTTCTCGTCGTACATCCGTCACTACGTGTAGGACGTGCTTTAACGCGACCACGAACATCTTCGGTCGACGTGAGAAAAAGGCGGTCGGCGTGACGAAAAGGCGGTCGGCGTGACGAAAAGGCGGTGACGATTCGATCGGGACCTCGATGGCGGGGCTGATCTGCCTTCCGGCGCCGGTCAGTCGTCGACCGGGACCGCCTCGCGGTCGCCGCGGACGTCGAACAGGCTCTCGAGTCCCACGCCGAGCGCCTCGTTGGTCCGTTCGACCGACTCCGCGGCGTCCACGTCGGTCACCATCGCCCGGATCGCGTCGACGTTTTCGGGGATGACGTCCGACTCCTGGTGAACGTTCTGGAACAGGTATAGGTCCGGACCCTCCATTCCGACGGACTCGGCCCAGACGCAGTTCTCCCACAGGTCGCCGCGGGGACGCCCCGCGTCGAGGGCGTAGTCCTTCAGCTTGCCGGCGCCGTCGATGTCGGCGGTCTCCGGGATCGTGAAGATCCGGGATTCGTCGGCCAGGAGGTCCAGGATCGCGTCCTCGTCGGGCTCGGCCGCGAGCGTGACGTTGAGGCTGTGGGTGTGCATCAGCGTCGTCGGGGCCTTCAACGCGAGCGTGTCGATGTCGACGTCGGGGAAGATCGTGTTGACGTCGGGGCCGTGGTGGGAGGGGATCGAGACCGGGTCGGGAAGCACGTCGTTGACCGGTCCGCGGCCCGTCTCGGAGGGGTCGCCGCTGCGGCGTACCAGCGTCACTCGCACCTTCTCGATGCCGTACTCCTCCTCGAGCGGGGCGATGACCCGCGAGAGGGCGGTCGTGTTACACGAGACCACGCGGACGTAGTCGGCGTCGCGGGCGTCCTCGAAGTTCGACCGGGCGTTAAAGGAGACGTCGGCGACGTCGGCGCCCTCGCCGCCCTGGAAGACCGCGGGCGTGTCGTGGTCCTCGTAGACGGGGCGGTTCTTCGCGCCGATGTCGCTCGGACAACAGTCGACGACGATGTCGCTGGCCTCGACGAGCGCGTCGAGGTCGCCGGCGATCTCCAGCCCGGCGTCGGCGAACGCGTCCGCACGCTCCTCGATCGCCGCGTAGAGGTCGTACCCGCGGCGGATCGCCGCCTCGGCCTCGTAGTTCGGCCGGGTCTTCGCGACGCCGCTGACCGTCATGTCCGGCTGGGACGCGACGGCGTCCGCGACGCGCTTTCCGATCGTTCCGTATCCGTTGACGCCCACGTGGATCATGGACGAAATTCGACCGGCGACGCGTATAATCGTTACGAGACCGCCGAAGACGGGTGTTGTGACCCCGTCTCCCGTCCCCGTTTACCTTCGGCTATCCGGCCCGGCGTCGCGAGAGGCAAACGCTAACGGGATGGACGTGTCACCGGAACGTATGTCGACCGACGTGACCGACGCCGACCTCGCGACCGCCGCCGACACCGCCGTCGGGCAGTGTCTGAACCTCGCCGCCGACGAATCGATCGTGATCGTCACCGACGACGAGCGCCGGCCGATCGGCGAGGCGCTGTATGCGGCCGCCCGCGACGTGACCGACGACGCGACGATCCTGCAGTATCCGCCCGGCGAACAACACGGCGGCGAGCCCCCCGCGGCCGTCGCCGAGGCGATGGCGGCGACCGACGCGTTCCTCGCACCGACGACGAAAAGCATCAGTCACACGCGTGCACGCGGCGACGCGTGCGAGGCCGGCGCGCGCGGCGCCACCCTGCCAGGGATCACCGAATCGGTGTTCGTGACCGGTCTCGACGCCGATTACGCCGCGATCGCCGACCACTGTGCGACGGTCCACGACCGGGTCGCCGGCGCCGACACGGTCCGCGTCACGACCCCCGCCGGAACCGACGTCACGTTCGAGCCGGGCGACCGCGAGTGGAACACCGACACCGGACTGGTTCACGAGCCAGGCGACTTCTCGAACCTCCCCGCCGGCGAGGTGTTCGTCTCCCCGGAGACGGCCGACGGCACCTACGTCGTCGACGGGACGATGCGGCCTCACGGACTGCTCGCGGACGACGAGCGGCTCACCTTCGAGGTCGAGGACGGCTACGTCACCGCGATCTCCGACCCCGAGATCCGCGAGCAGGTCGAGGCCGGCGCCGAGACGGTCGGACGGGACGCATACAACCTCGCCGAGCTCGGGATCGGCACCAACGTCGGCGTGACCGACCTCGTCGGGTCCGTCCTCCTCGACGAGAAGGCCGCCGGGACCGTTCACATCGCGATCGGCGACGACGCCAGCATCGGCGGCGACACCGAGGCCCCGCTGCATCTCGACGGGATCCTTCGGAACCCCACGGTCTACGTCGACGGCGAAGCGATCGATCTTCCGTCGGCGTGAGCCGCCGTGCGCGAGCCGTCCACACGCGCCGCCCGACACACGCGGGTTTTTAGGCCTCGACGGGCTAGCGCCACCGATGAGCGACACACGCGAGCGCGTCGGTCTCGTTTGCCCCTCCTGTTCTCCCGGCGAGCCGACGGTCCACGAGGTGCTCAGCCCCGGCGGGCAGGCCACCGTCAGATGTACCGACTGCGGTCACACGCACAAAGCCGAGATCACGGAACCGGAGACGACCGCCATCGACGTCGTCGTCTCCCAGGACGGCGAGTCGTTCACGACGACGATGGAGGTCCCCGCCGACACGTACGCCGAGATCGGCGGCGAGTTCGTCGTCGACTCCCCGGAGGCGCTGCTTCAGGCCCGGGTGACGGACATCGAGGTCGGCCCCGAGGAGCGCGTCGAGGAGGCCGACGTCGAGGCGATCGAGACGCTGTGGACCCGGGCGGTCGACAACGTTTCGGTGAAGGTGACCCTGCACCCCGCCGACGGCAACCGCGATCAAACGCGTCCCCTCACGGTCGCCGTCCCCGGCGACTACGAGTTCGAGATCGGAACCACCGAGACGTTCGGCGACGAGGAGTTCACCGTTGAGGGGGTCCAGATCCGGGAGAACGCCCCCGACTACCGGTTCGATAAGCTCGACCACGAGGGCGACGTCGCCTTCGCGAAGGACGTCAAGCGACTGTACGCACGCGACGAGACCTCGACCGCCTGGTCTGCCTGGTAGGGCCGTCGGCTCACTGCTCCCGTTTCGCCCGCTTGGTCCTCGATCCTCATTCGTCCCATGACGCTCTCAGAGCTCTGACCACAGCTTTCAGGAGCCACCGTGATCTATGGTATCGTATGTCCTCCGACGCCGCTCGCGCCCGATTGGTCGAACGTCTCCGGGAGCGGTTGGACGTCGACGAGGCCGTCCTCGCGGCGATCGGGTCGGTTCCCCGCCACGAGTTCGTTCCCGACGCGACCGTCGAGCGTGCCTACGCCGACCGTCCCCTGCCGATCGGCGCGGACCAGACGATAAGCGCCCCACATATGGTCGCGCTGATGGCGGACCTGATCGACGTCTCCGAGGGTGACCGCGTCCTGGAGATCGGAACCGGCTGTGGCTACCACGCCGCGGTCGTCGCCGAGCTCCTCGGCAAGTCGGGCGCGGTCTACAGCGTCGAGTACGTCGCCGAGCTCGCCGCTGCCGCCCGCCGCCGCCTCGACCGGTTGGGTTACGACGCCGTCCACGTTCGCGTCGGCGACGGCCGCGACGGCTGGTCCGACCACGCGCCCTACGACGCGGCGTACCTCACCTGTGCGGCCGCCGACGGGATCCCGGAGGCGATCGTCGACCAGACTCGTGTCGGCGGACGGGTCGTCGCGCCGGTCGGCCGGCGGGGTCGCCAGGAGCTCGTCCGGCTCGTCGTCCGGCGGCACGGCACCGATCGCGAGCGCCACGGCGGCGTCCGGTTCGTGCCGATGATCGACGACGAGGGGTGACCGGCCGTTCCGCTCGACGACGGTTCCCTCGATCGACTGAGCTCCGCCACCCGATCGATCCTCCGGGACGAAATCCGGTCCCGAGCGTGCAGTTCATTACGCCCGGCGCCCGAGTTCGAACATGGACGAGGCGACGTTGCGGGCGGACATGATCGAGAGCCTGGAACACCGTCTCGACCGACCGCTCGAGGAACGGGTTCTCTCGGCGCTCCAGCGCGTCCCCCGCGAGACGTTCGTCTCGGAGTCCCCGTATGACGACCGCGCCGGCGAGGAGCACGGCACGCGCACGCTCGCGCCCTCGACGGTGGTTCGGATGGTCTCGGCGCTCGATCCACATCCCGGCGAGGAGACCCTCGTCGTCGGCGCCGGGGTGGGGTACACGGCGGCAGTCCTCGCTGAGATCGTCGGCGACAGACGCGTTCACGCGATCGACGTCGACCGGGACCTCGTCCGTCTGGCCCGGTCGAACCTCTCGGCGGCCGGCTACGACGCCGTGTTGGTCGATCGGCGGAACGGAACCACCGGCCTCCCCGAGTACGCCCCGTTCGACCGGATCCTTCTGGAGGCTGCCGTCGCCGAGCCGCCCCGCGCTCTGCTCGACCAGCTCGCCGTGGACGGCCGGCTCGTGCTTCCCCGCGGCACCGGGACACAGACCCTGATCGCCGTCAGCCCCGACGCCGGCGAGCACTCCGACGGGCCGGAGCGGTCCGGGACTCGCGATCGACGCTATCGCGTCCTCGATCAGGCTGGCCCCGTCAGACTCCCGCCGATGCTTGCCGACGGCGAGCGCGGCCGGATAGAGCGCAACCGCACCCGCCGCGAGGACGCCGAACGAGCCGCTGCCGGAGCTGCCTCCCGACAGGGATGGGAGCACGACTGGGTCGACTGGGACGAGCGCCGCTGACCGCTCCACGCGTCGACGCCCCCGTCCCCGATCATGCCGAGCCGTCGGCGACGACCAACACGTTCGTGTTCTCCCGATCGTCAGTGTACTCGCTTCCCGCCGGTGGCTTGACGTCGACCGTGAGCGTGCCGTCGGCCTGGTTTGGTCCGAGCTCCGGAGCGACCGTGACGGTCGCCGTTCCCGTTTCGTCCGTCCGTGCGGTCGCGACCGACCCGATCCGGGCGGTCTCCCCCCGTACGACGACCGTCGCGTCGGCGACCGGTGACCCGTCCGGATCGACGACGGTGAATGCGATCTCCTGCTCGCCGGTCGTGGTCACCTCTGGTTCCGGCTGTACGTCGAGTTCGATCACGGCGAGCCCCTCGATCCCGCTCACCATGCTCATCATCACGCTCAGGCTCGCGACGCCGACCACGAGCGCGATGACGAGCCGGATCGGGAGCCCCTCGATCGCCCGTTCGTCGCGCCGGAGGTCCTCGATCCCCTCACGAAGTACCGCTCCTGCCGTTTCGATCATGGGTCGTCTGGGTTCGGGTTCGGATATAAACCCTCGTCCGGCGGTTTTTCCCGGATGCCGCCCCACCGCCGCCGATGGCTGAACGCGATCGATCGTCGAGCACGCACGTTCGTTCGGGACCAATGGACCGTCCGATCGGCCCCTTCGAGCAGCGGAGAGGAACCGCTTCGTCCGGGTGGCGAGCTTCGCCAACCCGAGCAGACGAGGGGGCGACGACTCGCGGCGTCTCCGGAACGCATTCGTACGATCCCGGACCGGCGGCGACCGATCGAACGACGACCGGGACCGTCACCACTGGTTCGTCCGACGCAGCGCCCGATCCGACGCCGCACGTTCTCGGCCGCGAGCCGGGATCCGGCGGGCCGGTCGCACGCATCGGATCGTTTCTCGCTCGGGACGGGAGCGCGGGTGTGCCGGTCGGGATCGACCTCGACGGCCCACACGCGGGGGTCTTGGTCGGGAAGCGTGGGACCGGGAAATCCTACACGCTGGGCGTTCTCGCCGAGGAGATCGCGGCGACGGCCGGCGTTTCGCCGATCGTCCTCGACCCCATGGGCGTCTTCGAGGGGATTGCGACGCTTCCGGGCGGCCGCGTGCTCGAAGCGACGATCCACCCCGAATCGCTTCCGCCGGATCGCTGGCCCGAGATCGCTCGTCTCGACCGCGATCGCCCGCCGGGAAGCCTGCTCTGGCGGACCGTCGAAACGGTTGCGGACGGACCCTCACGAACCTCGCTTTCAGCGATCCGCGGGGCGCTTGCCGATGCGGACGCTCCGGCGGCGACGAAGCGTACGGTCGGAAACCATCTCGATCTGCTGGCCGCCTGGAACGTCTTCGACGCCGACGCTCCGTCGTTCGGCTCCGTCCTCGGCGGCGGCCCGACGGTCGTCGATTGTCGGTCACTTCCGCCGGCGGCGATGGCCGCGATCGGCTATGCGATCGCTCGTGGCATCTACGATCACTGTCTCGGACCCGGGTCGGACGTTCTGCCCTGGCTGTTGGTCGACGAAGCACACGCGTTCCTGGAGGGACTCGCAGCCGACGCGTTTCGAACGCTCTTCACGCGCGGCCGTGCACCCGGCGTGAGCGTCGTCTGTGCCACACAGCGCCCGAGCGCTCTCCCGCCGGTGGCGGTTTCACAGTCCGATCTCGTGATCGCCCACCGGCTGACGGACGAGCGGGACGTCGACGCGCTGCGCGTCGCACAGCCCACGTACCTCGCTGACGACCTCGGGAGGGCGCTTCCCGCTGGCGTCGGACGGGCGATCGTGGTCGACGACGCCACCGAGGATGCCCACACGGTTCGCGTTCGCGAACGACACACCGAACACGGAGGGGCGAGTCCGTCCGCCAGCGATCGGTAGTTACAGGCGTTCGTCCGCCGTACCGACACACGTGACTTCCGAGACCGACGACGCCGATCACGGCGGGAGCGACCGATCTCCGTCCGCGGACGCGAAACGCGACGGCGAACGCGGTCCCCCGACCGACGGCGAGCCGCCGGAACTCCGGATCGAGGAGCTGTCGCTCCCCCAGCGGGTGTTCGTCGCGGCGGTGCAGAACCCGTTTCGCGGCGCCCTCATCGCGCTGCTGTTTGGACTCGCGTTTTCGTTTTTCATCGCGTTGTGGCTCGCGTTCCCACGGATAGCGGCTGGGTTCTCCGTTCTGACCCTCGTTGTCGTGGTCCTGATCGCCGGGGTACTCAGGCTGTTGCGGTGACCGCCATCGGTGAGTGACGGCCCGCGACGTGGCCGTGAGGGTCGAGAAACGACGGGTCGAGGTCCGCGTGCGCCGACGTTCAGTACCGCGACGGCATAAACGCGAACGCGAGCAGGAACACCACGAAGCCGAGCGAGGTCCACCGGACTCGGGTCAGACCCGACATTCGCTGTTCGAACTGATCGATCTCGGCCAACTGTGCCTCGTAGGAATCCATATTGCTCGAGAGTGACACGGTCGAGCTGTCCTGGAAGATCACGACGAAGTCCGTCCCGTCGAGCGTCACCGTTCCCCGTTGGGATAGTCCGGTCGAGGCCGTCTCGATGGTCTCCCACCGAAGCGTCGCCCCGCTCGCGGTGACGTTTTCGACGGTTGCGCCGTGGCCGTCGTATTCGATCGTCTCGCCTTCCGTGATCCGCCGCTCCTCGGGCTCGGGGAAGTACTCCCCTGCAGGAACGAGCGTTGCGGATCCGTTCCCGTTACGAACCACGACGTACTCCTCGCCGTCGCTTTGAACGGTCTCGTTGTCCGCGTTCGAATCGTTCTCGAGGATCGCCGTCCGGTCGAGCTGGTCCTGCAGCGTGACCGCGGTGGGGTCCTCGCCGTCGATCACGACTCGCCAGTCGTTCCCGTCGTACGTCACGGTCGAACCGTTCGCCCACGTCGCCGATTCCTCGACGGTCCGATTCCACTCGATCGTCCCCGTCAGCGTTGTCGTGGTCGCCCCGTGGCTCTCGGACGTTTCCTCGGTCACCTCGGTGACGGTGTAGGTCGTTCCGTCGTGTTCGAAGGAGTCACCCGCCCCGCCCTCGAACGCCGGGTTGTCGAACGAGACCTCCGGGGCGTCCGCGGTCGCCGTAAGTGTTCCCGCTGCCGCGCCCACGAGTACGAAGAGCACGGCGTACACGGCTACAGCGCGTCGTTGCATAGTTCGAGCATAGGCCACCCGGCGTATAACGGTTACTTTCCCTTTCGACTGCCGGGAAGACCGTGAGTGTCGCGTCCGGATCCGAGTGCGTGCTTCCGCGCTCTCGTCTGCCGGGCAAGATCGATCCAGCGAGTTCGAAGCGCATCGTCCGCGTCGACCTTCCGAACGTCCTTGTACTGGCGATTCAGGCAAAACATGTTAAGTCGAATATATACCGATAATTTAAAATCATCATGGACGTGTACTGACGGTAGGTATCTATGGACAGACGTACCTTCCTGAAGGCAAGCGGCGGTGCAACGACCGTTGGCGTCCTCGCAGGCTGCCTCGGCGGTAATGGCGGCGGAAACGGCAACGGCGGGGGCAACGGTAACGGTGGCGGCAACGGTAACGGCGGCGGAAACGGCAACGGCGGGGGCTCCGACGACCCGATCGTGATCGGCGCGATCCAGCCCCTCTCGGGGAACTTCGGTCCGTGGGGACAGGCTCACCAGGCCGGCTTGGAGTACGGCATTCAGGAGATCAACGCCAACGGCGGCGTCCTGGACCGCGAGCTGGAGGTCGTCTCGAACGACACGGCCAGCGACCCCTCACAGGCTGATAGCTACTTCCGCGAGTTCGTCGAGCAGGACGATGCGGTCGCGATCACCGGCGCGGTCTCGAGCGACGTCGGGATCCGAACCTCGGACACAGCACAGGAGCTCGAGGTTCCCAACTTCCTCCATATGGCCGGCGCCGACGCGGCGATCAACGATCAGCGTCAGCACACCTTCCGTGTCGGCCTCCTGCCCGCCTCGAACACGATGATCGCGCAGTCGCAGCTCATCGAGGAGCGCGGCTACGAGAACATCGGCGCCATCGTCGGCGACTACGCGTGGGGCCGATCGATCGAGGCCGCGATGCAGGAGCAGTTCGACGTCGACGTCCAGATCGAGGTCGCGCCGGTCGGCACGTCCGACTTCCGGCCGTACCTCCGGAGCTTCGACGAGGGCATCGAGTTCCTCAACGCCACCGGCCACCCGCCGGGCAACTTCACGATCACCCAGCAGGCGTTCGACATCGGTCTGAACCCGGACGCAATCTCCGGGTCCGGGTTCCCACCCGCGGTGATCCAGGGTGCGCTCGGCGACCTCGCGCAGGAGGCGTATCTCCACTATCACATGTCCGATTACACGACCGACGAGTACATCAGCGTGGCCGAGAGCTTCGCGGAGGAGTTCCCGGACCAGGACTTCGACACCCACCACAGTTACGGCTACGTCACGGCGAATCTGATCGCGGCCGCGATCGAGGAAGCCGGCGAGGCCAGCTCGGCGGCCATCACCGAGGCGGTTCGCGATATCGAATTCGAGACTCTCTATCCCGAGCCGCTGCAGTACACGAACGGCGGCGAGCCGGACGGACAGGTCCAGATCTACAGCGAGTTCACTTCCGAGGCTCCGGAGTACGCCCCCGACCGCGACTGGGGACTCTCGGAAGTGTTCCGGTCGGACCCGCTTCCCGCCCGCGAATACTAGACCGAACTCCACGGCATCGAAGGGATCGACGCCCGCGTGACCGCTCCGCAGGCATCCCCTGCGCGACGCTCCGCAGGCATCCACCGGTCCCGTCTCATCGATCCGTTCCCGGCGTTTTCGGTTCCGTGCCTGCGTGGGATCGGACGTCCGCCGAACGGCGCGTGAGCGGAGCTGCGTTGGTTCGACCACCCGAACGGCTTTCGACCACACCGATCGACGACTAGATCCGTAAGGTATACGATGACACCACATCGCAATAGGCGTAGGAGTATATGGTAGCAACTAGCACTTTGATCGCGGTCGGGATCGACGGGATCGCGTACGGGATGTTCCTGGCGTTGCTCGGCGTCGGGATCACGCTCGTATTCGGGTTGGGCGAGGTGCTCAACCTCGCCATCGGGATGTTCGCGATCTTCGGCACGCTGATGGCACACTATCTGTCAACCTCGGTCGGTCTCGGATCGGCACCCGCGTTCCTCATCGGCATCGCCGTGGTCGGTATCCTCGGCGTCGCCGTCGACCGAACGCTCCTCTCGCTCGTGTACCGTTCGGACGGCGAGGAGCGGATCCTGTTGGGGATCTTCGTCACGCTCGGCCTGTCGATACTGCTCGAGGGGACGTTGACCAACTTCTTCCCCTCGCGGTACTCGCTCTCGCTCGGGCTGCCGCGGATCACCGTCATCGACATCACGATTCCGGGGTCCTCGATCCTCGTCATCGTCGTGTCCGCGGTGGTGTTGGTCGCGTTGTTCGCGTTCCTTCGTGGGACGTTCCTCGGCAAGGCAGCCCGAACCGTCTTTCAGGACGAAGTCGGGGCGTTGCTGATCGGCGTGGATCCGCGCCGGATCCGTGCGATCGTGTTCGTTCTCGCCACCCTGGTTGCCGGCATCGCGGGCGTCGTGTATGGCACGACCGCGACCCTCGGGGTTACCGACGGCTTTCAGTTCACGATCTTCGCGCTCATCGTCTCCATCGTCGGCGGCATTCGGAGCATCGAAGGAACGGCCGCAGCGGGGATCCTGCTCGGGGTCGTCGCGACGTACGCGAACTTCTTCATCGGCGCGTACCTCGCAAGCATCATCCTGTTTATGACCGCAGTGATCATTCTTCTGGTTCGACCGGTGGTGGAAGCATGACGTCGCTCCCCCTTCCGCGAACGGAACGCTCGTGGACGGGCGTGATGGCGATCGTGTTGGCACTCGCTCCGCTGTTCGTCCTCGAGAGCACCACGTACCTCCGCCTGTACAACCAGTTCCTCATCTTCACGCTGCTGGCCATCGGCTTGAACATCGCCTTCGGTCATACCGACCAGCTGTTCCTGTTCATGGGCGCGCTCGCCGGCGGCGCGGCCTACGTGATGGCCGTTCTCTCACAGGACGTCCTCGGGATCTCCCCCTGGCTTATGATCCCCGTGGGGATGGCCGCGTCCGGCGCGCTCGGCGCCCTCGTCAGCTGGGTCTCCGCGAAGCGAAAACTCGGCGTGATCCTCATCTCGATCCTCACCTTGAACCTGCAGCTTGCCCTTGGCGAGGCATACGTCGGGCTTCGCGGCATCACCGGCGGGAGTACCGGCTACTCCTTCGTCGGCCTCGGACTCGATACCGTCGGGTCGGCGCTCGGCGTGAATCGATTCGCCGTCCTCTCGTACCTGCTCATCGTCTTCGTCGTCCTCGCACAGCTGGTCTACGTCAAGCTGATCGCCGGCAAATACGGCCTCGCCTTCGAGGCGATCCGCGAGGATGACCTCGCCGCCGCCTCGATCGGGATCGACGTGGTCCGGTACAAAACCGTCGCCGGGTTCCTCGCGGCGGCGCTCATCGGTCTCGCCGGGATCATGATGGCCGAGTTCCAGGGAACCGTCCTCCCGGGGGATTACGGGTTCGCGGCCATCGACGTGATGGTGCTGATCATGTTGATCATCGGCGGCATCCGAACGACGTTCGGGCCGGTCGTCGGTGCCGCAGCCGTGTTCACGATCGAGGAACTGCTCTCGCCGGTCGGCCAGTGGGAGACGGCGGTCTTCGGCGCGCTCCTGATCGTTCTGTTCCTCTACTTCCGGCGGGGACTGATGCCGGTTCTCTCGAACGGCGTCGATCGGCTTCGCGATCGAGACGAGTCGTCACCCGGCGTGACCGACGGTCACTCCTGACCGTCGGGATCGGCGGCTCGCCTCCGGTGGTCCCGACGTCCGAGTGCCGTCACGTTTCGAGTGCCGCGTTCGGGCGGTCGCTCCGGCCGCTTCCTCCGATCCGAAGTCCGTCGGCAGGCTAGAGGTAGGCGTCCTTGACGTGCTCGCTTTCGAGCATTCCCTGTCCGGTATCCTCGTGGACGATCTGGCCGTTCTCGAGGAGGTACGCGCGGTCGGCGAGATCCAGCGCCTGATCGACGTGCTGTTCGACCAGAAGGATCGTCGTCTCGTCGCTGATCTCGTCGATGATGTCGAAGACGCGGCTCGTGATCTGCGGAGCGAGACCCTCGCTCGGCTCGTCAAGCGCGAGTATCTTCGGCTCCGCCATCAGTCCACGAGCGATCGCCAGCATCTGCTGTTCGCCGCCGCTCAGCGATCCGGCACGCTGGCCCGACCGTTCCTCGAGGATCGGAAACCGGTCGTACATCTCCTCGATCTTCGCGTCGATGTTCGTCCGACGCCGGTAGGCTCCCATCTCCAGGTTCTCACGGACGGACATCTCACCGAAGAGGTTTCGCTCCTCGGAGACGAGCACGAACCCGTGAGTGACGATCTCGCCAGGGTCGAGATCCTCGACGTCGTCGCCCCACAGCGTGACCGATCCGGAATCGACGGGATGGAGGCCGCTCATCGTCTTCATCAGCGTCGACTTCCCGGCCCCGTTCGGTCCCACGAGCGAGACGACCGTGTCCTCCTCGGACAGCTGTAGGGAGACGTCCCAGATGACCTGCATCCGGTCGTAGGAGACGTCGACGTTCGATAGCTCGATCATCTCAGACAGCGCTCCCGAGGTACGCCTCGACGACCGCCTCGTCGTCGCGGATCTCCGCCGGCGTTCCGTTCGCGATCAGCTCGCCGCTCTGGAGGACGAGTATCCGGTCGACGGTTCCCATGATCGCATCCATAATGTGTTCGATCCAAAACACCGAGATTCCACGTTCGTCCCGGATCCGTTCGATGCTGTCGGACAGTTCCGCGACCTCCTTCGGCGTCAGTCCGCTGGCGATCTCGTCGAGCATGATCAGGTTCGGATCCGCAGCGAGCACGCGCGCCATCTCGAGTTGCTTCTTTTGTGCAAGTGGGAGCGCGCCGGCCTCCAGATCGGCCTCCTCGGCCAGCCCGAGGAACTCCAGCGAGTCCATCGCCCTGGCCTCCGCGGTTTCCCGGTCGATCGACTCGGTCGTGCCGAACGTGGCGCCCGCGACGGCGTTCTCGAGGACGGTCATCTCGTTGAACACGCGGACGATCTGGAAGGTTCGGACCAACCCCAGCTGTGCGACCTCATGGGTTTTGACCTCGAGGAGGTCCCGTCCGTTGAACCGGATCGAGCTCCCTTCCTCCGGGGTCAACACGCGGGTTATCGTGTTGAACAGGGTCGTCTTTCCGGCCCCGTTCGGTCCGATCAGGCCGACGATCTCGTCGTCGCCGATCTCGAACGAGACGTCGTCGACGGCGACGAGTCCGCCGAACTCCTTGCGGACGTCGGAAACCTCTAGCATCGTTGTGCATAGACGGACCGACGCTGCCTTAACCCTTGTGAAGGGCTGCCATCGCACGCAGGCGTCGGGCCGTCGTGGCTGATCACCGGCACTCCATCCCGACGGTCCGCTCCGTCACCTCGTCCCGGCGGTCCGCTCCGTCACCCCGTCCCGGCGGTCACCCGGTTCGCGATCGCCGCCACCGCCCGTGCCGCCTCGCTGCCGGGTCGGTCGACCGTAACCGGTCGCTCCGTGTTGATCGACCGGCGCATCGCGGACGCTTCCGGGATCGGATCCGCCGGCGCACCCAACACGTCCGCGACTCGGTCGGTCGGTGGCGATCCGGTCGTTCGGTTGAGCGCGATCGCCGCAAGCCCCGTCCGAAGCTCTCGCGCGAGCTCTCGCGTTCGGATGGCGTCCGGGAGGGCGAACGACCGCGGCGAGGCGACGAGCAGACACCGGTCGGCAGCCGCCAACGGGACGCCGACGTCGGCGCGTCGGCCCGCGGGGCAATCGACGACGACCGTCCCGTGGAAACGCTCGACCGTCCGGAGCGCCTCGGATAGACGGGTGAGGTCACTCGCTCGTGCCCCTGCGAGCGTTCGCCCGCACGGCAGGATAGTGACTGGTCCGGGTCGGAGACATCCACGCGGGTCGGCGTCCCCGGCGAGCACGTCGTGGAGGTCGGGGCCGTCGCCGTCCGGCAGGTCGGCCATCCCGAGGTCGGCATCCACGACGATCCCGTCACAGGCCGCCGCGAGGTTGTACGCGACCGTCGTCTTGCCGACGCCGCCCTTTCCCCCGACTACCGCGACGATCACGCGATCCTCCGGAGAGCCTCGATCGGCGTCTCGAGGCGGTCGTGGCGCTCGATCACCTCGTCGATCCGGTCGCGGAGCGTTCGAAGCTCGTCGATCGCCGCCGCGAGCCGGTCGACGTCGGATTCCAGGGTCTGCAGGTCGCCGCTCTCGGCCACGACCGACGCCGCGGTCTCGAGGTCGGCGTCCGTGAGTCTCCCGAGCCGGTCGAGATCGTCGCCCACCGCGTCGATCCGGTCCTCGATGCGCGCGGGCGCCTCCCCGTTGATCGACTTCTCGTCGATCGATGTCATACCATTCGCCCCGTCCTCGGTCGGTGGTTTCCCAGTCGGTGTTTCCTCGGTCGGCACTTTCCCGCTCTCTCCGGCGTCGACTGGTTCCCCCCCGCCGCCGTTGCCGTCGCTCGGCACGCTTCCCCGCGGCGGGCGGTGATCGTCCAGGGTTCGAATCGCGCTCGCAACCGCGCTTTCGGTTGCGGCATCGTCCGTTTCGGTTCCCCCGGCAGCCGTGCCGTCGTCCTCGTCATCGACGTCCTCGACCGATTCGATCGTCATCGGACGACGGTCGACTGACGTGAGCGCCGGACAGACGTAGCCGAACCCGACCGTCGAGTTCCCGTTCACCCGGCAGGTGTATCCGTCGCGGTCCCAGCCGGACTCGGGAACGCCCCGACGGCGTGGCGGCACCACCGGCCCCTCGAGATCGTTTCGGAGTCGCACGCGTTTCTCCGCGGGCGCGTCGTTACACAGCACACACGTCACGACCGCCAGGCCGCCGCGCCGTTCGACGTTCCAGCTGAGATCCATACGGTGGCTGCCGCGCGTTCCCATCTAAAGGTACGGACGACGTTGGGCCCAGGGTCCGCCGTGTCGATCCCCTTGCTCGGATCGTCACGTTCGAACGATCGGGAAGCCACGTCGTCCGCCGGCCGCGGTGAGGGTGCCGGGATCGAGACCGTCGTCCCTGCCCGCTCCTCCTTCAGCCATCCTCCCGAGCCAGCTCTCGCTCCCGTCCGTTTCCCCATCCGTCTCCCCGATCCCGTCCGATCCCTCTTCCAGTACGACCGGTGCCCGTCGCCCGGCGATCGCGATCGCGGCGAGCTCCGCGATCGCGGACGAGCCCCGAAGCTCCGTCGGCCACGACCCCGGGTGCACCGCGACCGGCAGCCGTTCGAGGGTCGAACGGAAGGCCGGATAGACCGCCTCGACGAGTTCGCGGCGCGCACTCCGCTCCAGGTTCGCCACCTCGTCGGCCAGCTTCAAGCGTCGTTCCCGTCGATCGCGCGCTTTTCGTGCCTGCTCCCGTGCACGATCGAGGTCCTGTGTCGCGGCGATGCGTGTTGTTTCCGCCTCCGAGAGCTCCGTCAGCGTCTCTTCGAGCTTCTCGCGAACGCCGTCCCGTTCCTCGCCGAGTTCGCGGCGAGCGGTCAGTTCGCCGCGGATCGCCGCCGCCCGTTCACGCAGCCGGTCGATCGCCGCACCGGTATCGGCGACGCGGCGTCGCGCCTCGGCGACGTCAACCGATGGCGGATCGATCCCGTGAAGCCGACGCCGTCGCCGGGCGAGCCGTGCGTCGACCGATGCGGTATGTCCGCGTTCACGGGCCGCGATCGCCAGCAGTTCGTGGAGCGATCGGCCTGAGGGGACGCGATCGAGAGCGGTCGGCGTCGTCGGCCGGACGCACCGAACCGCGACCGGGAGCGTCTCCATCGTCGACCGGCCGGCCACGTCGCCCTCCGGACCGGCCGCGTCGCCCGCCGGACCGGCCGCACTCGGGCATCCTTCGACCGTCGCCGGGGGACGGATCCGATTCAGAATCCGGTCCGTGAGCGAGGCGGACGTGTCGTCGCTCGACTGCGCCAGATCGCGGATGTCGATCACCGTTCCGGATCGGATGACGTCACCGATCCGAACGCGGACCGAACGTGGCGCTCGTACACGATCGTTCATAGGGAGCGATCCCGGAGCGTCTCCGGATCCGGGTGACGGGTCCCGGCCGCGAACTTCGCGTACGGCGTCGCGGGCGACGTCCGCGCCGCGTACGCGGCTGCCGCCTCACGAACGTCCGCTTCGACTGCCTCGAACTCGTTGAACGGCGACGTTCGCTCGACCTGGACGTCACCGTCGTGAGCCGCCCGCAGTCGCAACGCCAGGAACGCCCCGTACGCGGTCTCCTCGAACACCGCTGCCCGCCCGAATCGTCGGACGACGACCTCCTCGTGGGAGCGACAGACGTTCCGTAGCGTCGTCCTCGCTCCCTGCGAATACGTCATCACCAACAGCATAATATTTCTATACATTACATTAAATTAAGTGTATTGATATAGTAATATTTACCAAGGATCGGCCGTACAACGTTCGATGCCGGCTGAATACGCGTTCCGGCCGGATCAGAGCCGTTCGACGTCGAACCCCTCGTCAGGATCCGGTTCGTATCCCGCGCGTTCACGCAGCCGTTCCCGCGCCGCCGGTTCGGACGGCGCGACGACGACGGTTCCGTCGATCGGATCCGGTCCACGAGCCCGGTAGACGGCCTCGGCTCCATCGAACTCCGTGGCGTACGTCCGCAGGACGGCGACGGTTCGTCGTTCCGTCTCCGCGAGACTCGCCTCGCCGTTCTCGAACTGCCGCAGTGCGTCCTCGACGTTTCTGATGGCTGATATTCGGTCCATCTACGTCGTTCGGAGGTGGTTCTGCGTCGGCTCGTAGACCTCTCCCTTCCGGCGTAGCTTCTCGATCTCGTCCTCCGCCTTCGAGGGGTCCATCCCGACCTCGTCGGCGCGGTCGATCACCTCCTCGACGGGCGCTCCCTCCTCGTAGTCCTCCTCGATGTCCGCGATCAGCGTCTTCAGGTTCTTGATGCGGTCACGCTGGCTCTTGGAGGTTCCCGTCTCGACGACGTCCGCGTCGAATTGCCCGGTCTCGGGGTCGACGCCGATGTCCTTCAGACACGACTCGACGATGTCGGTCGCCCTGTCGGCGTCCATCCGATCGACCGTATCCGAGAGTCGCACGCGCGCGCTCGCCTCCGCGAGCCGGACGAGCGCCTCGAGCTTCCGCGCCGTCACCGGAACCGGGGCGTCCTCGTCGGCACCCTTCGAGCGGAGGTCGACGTAGAACTCCTCGATGACTCCCTTCGCCTCCTCGGTCATCGTCGGGTAGCAGTTCCGCTTGGCGTAGGCGATGTACTTCCGGAGGAGGTCGGCGTCGATCGCCGGCGCCACCTCCTCGGTGACGTCATCCACCTCCGCCTGCGTGAACTCCGAGGTCGTCAGCTCCTCGCGCTGGGTGTTCAACTCGCCGGCGTAGTTCGTCTTCAGGATGTGTCGCGCAAGCCGGCTGTCGTGTTCCGGATCCGGCTGGTCGGTGACCGTAAAGATGAGGTCGAACCGCGAGATGAGCGCGGGCTCTAAGTCGATCTGTTCGCCGATCGGCTCGTACTGGTCGAACCGACCGTATTTCGGGTTGGCCGCTCCCAACAGTGAACACCGCGCCTTCAGCGTCGCGTTGATTCCCGCCTTCGAGATCGAGATCTTCTGCTGTTCGAGCCCCTCGTGCATGGCCGAGCGGTCCTCCGCATTCATTTTATCTAGCTCGTCGATCGCCGCGATCCCCTTGTCGGCGAGCACCAGCGCCCCGGCTTCAAGCGACCACTGTTGACCGTCTCCGAAATCATCTCTTACAGCTGCAGCGGTTAATCCTGCAGCGGATGATCCCTTCCCGGACGTATAAACTGATCTTGGAGCAATATTCTCTACATAACTGATCATCTGGCTCTTTCCTGTACCTGGGTCCCCGATGAGAAGCATATGTAGGTCGCCGCGGATCCGCGAGCCGTCGGGGAGGTGTTTGGTGACGCCGGAGAACAGCTGGAGGACCATCGCGAGCTTCTCCTCCTCGTAGCCGTAGATCGCCGGGGCGATGGAGTCGATCATCCGGTCGTAGACCTCGGGGTCGTTCGAGAGCTCGATGATCTCCTCGACGTCCTCGCTCGTGATGTCCATGTCCTCGAACTGCTCGTCCTCGACCGTGATGGAGACGCCGTCCATGTACAGATCGAAGATCGCGGACTTCTCGTTGCCCTGTTCGACCTGCTCGATGTGGAGGACGCCGACCGCGGTGACGTGGTCGCCCGGGGTCACCTTGCCCGTGATGTCGTCGACGACGTTGACGTCGATCGCCTGGGGCGTCTCGCCGCCGCGGAGCCCCTCGGGGGACTCCTGGATCCGGAGCTTCTGGGAGTCGATGAACTCCGACTGGTCGAAGTTGACCCGGAACGGGCCCTGCCGCTCACAGCCCTGACACTCGTGGGGCTCCTGGAAGCCGCCGTCGCTTTGCGGGATGTAGGTCATCGTGCCGCAGCGCTGGCACTCGAAGGCCGCGTCGGTGATCTTCGGGCGGACGTCGGTGGCCTTCCGAACGATTCCCCGCACGGAGACGAGCGTTCCGATGTGGTCGTCGTGGACGCGGATGCCGCGGATGTCGATGCTGTCGGGGAGGTTCTCGATCCGAACGTGCGCGCGGCCGAGACTGACGTCGGCGGGGAGGTCGTACAGCCGCAGCGCCTCCTCAGCGTACTCGCGGAGCTGTTCGGGTTGGCTGCGGAAGTCCTCCGCGAGATCGCGGTCGAACTGGTAGAGGTCGTCGTAATCGATGTAGAGGGACCGCTGCTCGTTGGGATACCGCTGTGCCAACTCGCCGACGGCCTCGCGGTAGTAGTTCCGATAGAACTGGATGAACCGCTCGGTGAGGTCCTGGTTGCCGGCCTGAGCCATTACGACGCGCCTTGGTCGCCATCACTGAAGAACCCTCCCCTCTCGCCGGTTGACCCTCCCCTCTCGCCGGTCGGGGCACGACGCCGATTTCGGTTTGTGACCGTCCACCGGGGTCAGTTACCGGTCCACCGCAGGAGCGCGAGCGTCCCCTCGTACAGGGCGATCATCGTGAGCGTGACGATGATTGGCGCCATCCCGGTCGGATCGGGACTGAACAGGAAGGCGATCCCCAGGAAGGTGCCCCAGAAGATCAGCCGCTTGTCCTCGAGCCACTGCCGGGTGACGAGGTTCATCATGATCGCGAGCATGATGAACAGCGGGATCTGGAAGACGATCGCCATGAACGACATCATCACCACGATGAGGTTGAACGTCTCCTTGAGCCCGAAGGCGATCGTCGCGGCGTCGGAGGTGTAGGTCGTGAAGTAGCTGAAGATCGCCGGCAGCACGAGGAAGTGCGCGAAGAGGATCCCGATCCCGCCGAGGATCAGACTCGTCGGAACGGCCGCCAGGTAGTATCGTCGCTCCTTGCGGTACAGTCCCGGGCGCATGAATCGGTAGGTCTGGTAGACGAACACCGGCAGACCGAAGAAAACGCCTGCCAGCCCGGCGACCTTGATCCGCGTCAGGACGAGCTCGAGCGGCCCGTAGAGCCGCGGCCGGTTCACGTTCGGCTCCGGAATGTGATACGACCAGAAGTAGTTTATCAGCTCGCTGGCGGACGGAAACGCGACGAGCAGCGCCAACCCGCCGACGAGGAAGACGATCCCCAGCCGCCGCATCATCTCCTCGATGTGGTCGGCCAGCGGCATCTCCTCGTCCGTCTCCGGCGCCTCGATGCCCGTGCCGGCATCGGTCGCGGCGTCGGTTTCGGGTTCGTCGCCGGTCTCGCCCTCGGACTCCGTCTCCTCGTCGTCTTCGCTTCCGGTATCTGCGTCGTCCTCGTCGCGCGTCGTGTCCGCAGCGCTCGCCTCCGTGTCGTCAGCCGTGGTCACGTCGTCGCCGTCGCTCTCGTCTTCGTCGTCGCCGTCGCTCTCGTCTTCGTCGTCGGTTCCCTCGCGTTCGTCGATGGAGCCTTCATCGCTGATGGCGCCTTCATCGCTGCCGTCGTCATCGTCGCCGCCGTCTCCCCCATCGCCATCGTCTCCATCGCGGCCGCCGTCTCCATCCTCGTTACCGCCATCGCTGTCGGGGCTGTCGCCTTCGGGGCTGTCGCCTTCGGGGTCGTCGGGGCTGTCGCCTTCGGGGTCGTCGGGATCGTGCTCCCCAGCGCGGTTCTCGTCCGTCCGATCGGATCCGTCGCTCTCCGGGGCGGGGTCGGCCTCGGCTCCGGACGGGTCGTCCCCATCCGGCTGCGGGCCGTCCCCGTTCGCCGACCGGTCGTCGTTCGACGACTCCTCGCGGGGCGGATCCTCACCCATTCGTTGGTTGTTCGCCCCCGGGCTATTATAGGCCTTTTTGGATGGCCGCGTCGTTCGCCGCTCACGCGATCGGCCGCTCCCGGCTCGATTCGCTTCGAAAAGGTTGATAACCGGGACGCGCTTTCGCCACCGTATGGCGAGTGCCCTTGACGAGGACACCCAGGAGACGCTCACCGACGGGTGGGAGTCCACGAAGGTGGTCCTTCGGTCGATCCAGAAGGACCTCCAGAAGGTGTTCGTCGTCTTCCTCATCGGGTTCCTCGCGACGTTCTACGCCCTTCGCATCTACATCTGGGACTGGCTCAAGGGGATCACGGTCGCGAACATGCCCGTCGACGTCGAGGCCGAGCTCGAGATCATCGCCCAGACGCCCTTCGAGGTCATCCTGCTGCAGGCGAAGATCGGCCTGGTCGTCGGCGCGGTGTTCGCGCTCCCGGCGCTGATCTATTACGCCCGCGACGGACTCCGCCGCCGCGGGATGTGGCCCCAGTCCCCGATCCCGCGGTGGAAGATCGCGTCGATCGGACTGCTCGCGGCGGCGCTTTTCGTCGCCGGCGTCTCCTACGGCGTCTTCGTCTTCTTCCCGGTGATGTTCTCGTTCCTCGCCGCTTTCGGGCTCGAGGCGGGCTTCAACCCGAGCTACTCGATCGTGATGTGGACCGAGTTCATCGTCTTCCTCTCCATCTCCTTCGGCCTCGCCGGCCAGATGCCGCTCGTGATCACCGGGCTCTCCTACGCCGAAATCGTTCCCTACGAGACGTTCCGTGACAAGTGGCGCCACGCCGTCGTCGGGATCTTCTTCTTCGGCGCGATGTTCTCGCCGCCGGACCCGTTCACCCAGATCATGTGGGCGATCCCGCTCACGACGCTGTACGGGTTCAGCCTCTATCTCGCCAAGGTCGTCGTCACGGCCAAGCGCTCCTCCGACCGGATCGACCCCTTCGCCTCGACCCGCCGCCACTGGAACCTCGTCGGCGGCGCGGGCGTGCTCGGCGGCGGGATCGTCTACGCCTACTACACCTACGGCGGTCGCGAGGCGACGAACGCGCTGTTGACCTGGGCCGGCAGCTCACGACGGGTCGCGCCGCCGGGTGCGGGATGGGGGACCGACGCCGCCACCGCGATCGCCGTCTACGCGACCTGCGTCGCCATTCTGTTCGTCGTCCTCGCCGTCCTCGCGGCCGTCTACCGCGACCTCGACGCCGACGCGACCGGAGGTTCCGGATCCCTCGCCGCGGGCGGGGACGGCCGGCACGGCGACCCCACCGCGATCGACCTCGGGGAACTCGACGCCGGCGGTATCCGGGCCGCCCCCGAGGCGGCCTTCGCCGCCCTCTCGGAGGAGGAGGCGCTCGCGCTCGCGAGCGACGCGATGGAGGACGACGACTCCGAAACGGCGCAGGCGATCCTCGACCGGTTCGACGAGGCGACCGCCGACCCGGACGAGGAGTCGGCCGACTCGGAAACGGCTGATTCGGACGGTGACTCGGAAGTTGGCGGTTCGGCGGCTGATTCGACGGCGGATGAGGACACGGTTGCGTCCGGAGCCGGCGCCGACGCGAGCGCCGAGCCCGCGGACCAGGATGACGACGGGATGCTCGGCGGGATCACCGACCGCGCCTCCAGAGCCAGCACGACCTTCCTCGACGACTTCGCGGAGGACACCGACGAGGAGGACATCGGCGGTTACTACACCGACCTGAAGTTCATCGTCGGCTCGCTTCGATCCCGGTCGTTCCGCCTCGTCGGCTGGTTCGTCGCCGTGATGGGTGCCGTGTTCACCTGGCTCTACCTCGGCGGCCTCGGCGGGGTCCGCGCGGACTTCCTCGACCGGCTCCCCGAGCGATTCGACGCCGGCGAGTTCTCGGTGATCACGCTTCACCCGGTCGAGGCACTCGTCTTTATGGTGAAGTTCTCGGTGCTGATCGGGCTGCTCGCGGTCTTGCCGCTCGTCCTCTACTACGCGTGGCCGGCGCTGCGCGACCGCGGGTTCGTTCGCGGCCACGAGCGACGCATCTTCGTCTGGACGGGCGCGCTCGCCGGCGGCCTCGTCGGCGGATTCGCGCTCGGCTACCTCGTCATTGCGCCCGGGCTCATCTCGTATCTCGTCGCCGACGCGCTCGGCGCGGAGATGGTGATCACCTACCGGATCAACGACTTCTTCTGGCTCATCATCTTCACGACCCTCGGGATCGGCGTGCTCGCTGACGTGCCGATCCTGATGGTGCTGTTGAACGCCGTGGGCATTCCCTACGATGCCTTTCGGAACCGCTGGCGCGAGGCGACGATCGCCGCGATGACGTTCGCGGCCGTGCTCACCCCCGCCGACATCGTGACGATGATCCTCGTGACCGTTCCGTTGCTTGCGGCCTACTGGGTCGGCGTCGGCGTGCTCTACGTGATCACTCTCGGCGGGCGACGGAACCTTGCACCCCCGGCGCGGGTCCTCGAGGCCTCGGACCGGTTCGACGTCAGCACCGGCGAGTAGCCGGCCCCGTCGCGGCTTCAGTGCCAGAAGTGCGGGTACGAGGTGAACGCGGACTATAACGGCGCGAAGAATATTGGGCTACGGTACGCCCGGACGCGGACACACAGACTCCGGTCCTCGCCCAAGTCGGGGAGCGGAGACGCAGAAGTAGACCTGCGTATAACTGGTGGGACGTTGAACGGCAGGAGTCACCGGCCTGTTGCTGGCGACTGACTGCCGGGAGTCCACATCAAAGCCCCACCCTCAAGGACCGAGGCGCGTAGCGCCGAGGGAGTAGGGTGGGGTAGTTTATTCGTCGTCAACCGCCACGTTCATCGCCGCCAGTTTCTCGCGGGCGACCGCCCGATCGATCGCTTCGGGAAGCGGTTCGACCCCGGTCCCGGTCGGTTCGCCGTCGACGATCGCCTCGAGCCCCCGCGCCATCAACGCGAAGGTCGCGTCCATCACGTCGACCGGATTGCCGGCGCCGCTCGGCGCCGAGAGGTTCACCACGCGCCCCTCCGTGAGCAGCCGGATCGTCCGTCCGTCGGCGAACGCGATCCGCTCGACGCCCGGCTCGATCCGCGTCCGGTCGACCGCCACCTCCGCCAGCGCGTCGCGGTCGATCTCGGTCTCGGAGCCGATCGAGGCGAGGATCGCGCCGTCATCGATCGCGGCCAGCTGCTCGCGGCCGATCACGTCCGTCCGCCCGGTCGCGGCGATCACGAACGCGGCGTCCGCGACGGCCTCGGTCGCCGGTCGTACGTCGTGGCCGTCGGCGAGCGCTTCGAGGGCCTTTCGCGGGTCGATCTCCGCGACCGTCGTCCGCGCGCCGAGCGACCGAAGCTTGCGGGCGATCCCGCGTCCGCAGTGTCCGTATCCGATCACGGCCGCCGTGGAGCCGGCGATCATCGCGTTCGTCAGGCTCGCGATCGCCGCGATCGAGCTCTCCGCGGTCCCGTGGACGTTGTCGAACCGCCGCTTCATCGGCGTCCCGTTGACGTCGTAGACCGGGAACGGGATCGGCACCGGCCCGTTTCCGGCGTCCGACCGGCCGAGCCGCCGCAGTCGGGTGATACCCCCGGTCGTCTGCTCGCAGGCACCGGACACGTCCGCGGCGACGTCCGGGAAGTCACGACACAGCGGCACGAGGAGATTCGCGCCGTCGTCGGCGATCAGGTCCGGCTCCGCGGCGATCACCTCCTCGCGTGCCGTCTCGAGCGTCGCCTCCCCGTCTCCCGACGCGGTGAGCGGCGTGATCCCGGGACGCCGACGGAGCGCGGCCACGACGTCGGCGTGCGTCGACCCTGCCTCTCCGGCGACGAGCACGGTCGCGTCGCCGGTCGCGAGCACCTCGAGGAACCGACCGGTGTGCGGCGTCAGCGGTGCCGAGACGCCGACGACCCGGTCGGAAAAGGGGTGCCGCTCCGCAAATCGTTCCGCACACCGCTCGAGGAGCGGGGCTCGCTCGGCGAGCCGATCGATCACGTCCGGATCAGCGTCGGCATTCATGGGTGATCGCGAGCGCGAGTCGGGAAAACGGTTCGGACGATCGTGAGCTCTCGTATGCCGACGCGATCCATCTCGCCACGGCATCCCTTCACGACGAATGTGCGTGCTCTACTTCGGTAACCCCGACTTCGCCGGTCTCGAGGGGATCGAGACCGTGGTTTTGGGCGACTGACGCGTTCCGGTCAGTCGTCGCCGGTCGCCGCCGTCGCCGGCTTCCGTCGGTCGCTTCGCGGCCCCTTCGCGTCGATCGCCGGGAGCAGGTCCCGGAGGTAGCGGCCGGTGTGTGAGTTCTCCTCGCGGGCCACCTCCTCGGGGGTGCCCGCGGCAACCAGCTCGCCGCCGCCGTCGCCGCCCTCCGGACCGAGGTCGATCACGTGGTCGGCGTTCTTCACGAGGTCGAGCTCGTGCTCGATGACGACGACGCTGTTCCCGTTGTCGACGAGCCGATGGAGGACCTCGATCAGCTTGCGTTCGTCCTCCTTGTGCAGGCCGGTCGTGGGCTCGTCGAGGAGATAGAGCGTGTCGCCGGAGTCCCGCTTGCCGAGCTCCTCGGCGAGCTTGACCCGCTGGGCCTCCCCGCCCGAGAGCGTGGTCGAGGGCTGTCCCAGCCGCATGTACCCGAGCCCGACGTCCAGCAGGAGCTTCAGCCGGCGGCGGATCCCCTCGTGGCTCTCGAAGAACTCGTGGGCCTCCTCGACGCTCATCCCGAGGACGTCGGCGATCGTCTTCCCCTTATACGTCACCTCGAGGGTCTCGTCGTTGTAGCGGTCGCCGCCGCACTCCTCGCAGGGGACGTGCACGTCCGAGAGGAAGTTCATCTCGATCGTGACGGTTCCCTGGCCGCCACACTCCTCACACCGGCCGCCCTTGACGTTGAAGGAGAACCGACCCTTCTCGTAGCCGCGCCGCTTCGCCAGCTTCGTCTCGGCGAACAGCTCGCGGATCCCGTCGAAGACGTTCGTGTACGTCGCCGGGTTCGACCGCGGCGTCCGGCCGATCGGCGACTGGTCGATCAGCCGGACGGTCTCGACCGCGTCGATCCCCTCGATGGCGTCGTGGTCGCCGGGGTCGACCGAGGTGTTGTCGTTCATCTCCCTGGCCAATCCTTTATAAAGGACGTCGTGCATCAGCGTCGACTTGCCCGACCCGGAGACGCCCGTGATCGCGGTGAAGACGCCCAGCGGGACGGACACGTCGAGGTCGGCGAGGTTGTGCTGGCGCGCGCCGCGGATGACGAGGTCGTCGTCGCGCTCGCGGCGGTCCTCGGGGACCGGAATCGACTTGCGTCCCGACAGGTAGTCCCCGGTGACCGACTTCGGCGCCTCACAGACGTCCTCGAAGTCGCCCTGCGCGACGATCTCGCCGCCGCGCTTTCCGGGGCCGGGTCCCATGTCGATGATCGAGTCCGCACGTCGCATCGTCTCCTCGTCGTGCTCGACGACGATCAGGGTGTTTCCGAGGTCGCGAAGCCCCTCAAGCGTGTTCAACAGCCGGTCGTTGTCGCGCTGATGGAGCCCGATCGAGGGCTCGTCGAGCACGTAGAGCACGCCGACGAGTCCGGAGCCGACCTGCGTCGCGAGCCGGATCCGCTGGCTCTCGCCGCCCGAGAGCGTCGACGCTTCCCGGTCGAGCGTGAGGTACTCGAGACCAACCTCCTCCATGAACCCGAGCCGGGCGCGGATCTCCTTGAGGATCTCCTCGGCGATCGTCCGGTCGCGTTCCGAGAGCGTCTCCTCCATCCCCTCGAAGTGCGCGTGTGCCTCCCCGATCGACAGCTGATTGACCGCGGTGATCGGCGTTCCGTCGACGAGCACCGACCGCGACTGCGGCTTCAGGCGGGTCCCCTCGCAGGCCGGACAGGTCGTCACGGCCATGTACTCCTCGATGTGCTCGCGGGTCGACTGCGACTCCGTCTCGACGTGGCGGCGCTGGAGGTTCGGGATCACGCCCTCGAACCGCTTCTCCTTGCGCCGGGTCCCGTTCTTCGTCTGCCGCTCGAAGACGACCTGCTCGTCGGTGCCGTAGAGGAACTGCTCGCGGACGTCCGGATCGAGGTCCTCGAAGGGCGTCTCGACGGAGACGCCGAAGTGCGCCGCCACGGAGTCGATCCGGGTCCGGTAGTACGACCGGCCGTACGACCAGGCCTCGAAGACGTCCGTGATCGGCTTCGAGGGGTCCTGTACGACGAGGCCCTCGTCGACCTCCTTCGTCGAGCCGATCCCCTCACACTCGGGACAGGCGCCGTGCGGGGAGTTGAAGGAGAACGACCGGGTCTCGATCTCCGAGAAGTCGATGTTGCAGTGGGTGCACGCCAACGCCTCGGAGAACTCCACGACGAGGCGGTCGTCCGCCTGCGTGTCGTCGTCGCCCGCGTCGTCAGTGTCGGCAGTCGCCGCCCCGACCGCGGCCAAGTCCCCGGTCGATCGTGCGGTCGACCCGCCGAGTTCCGCGGCCGCTCCCGCCGGCGGATCCGGGACGATCAGCTTGAGGACGCCGTCGGCCTCCTCGAGGGCCGTCTCGACGGAGTCGGTGATCCGGGACCGCTCGCTTTCGGACGCCTCGATCCGGTCGACGACCACGTCGATCGTGTGGTCGTAGTTCTCGTCGAGGTCGGGATCGTCGAACGAGAGGTCGTATCGCTCGCCGTCGACCTCGACGCGGGCGTACCCCCGTGACTGCAGGTCCGCGAACAGGTCCTCGAAGGCGCCCTTCTGGTCGCGCACCACGGGTGCGGCGATCTTCGCGCGGGTCCCCTCCGGCAGCGAGAGGATCCGCCGGACCATCTGTTGGGCCGACTGTTCGCCCACTTCGCGGCCGCACTCCGGACAGTGTGGGTCTCCGATCCGGGCGTACAGCAGTCGGAGGTAATCGTGCAGTTCCGTGACGGTTCCGACCGTCGACCGCGGGTTGTTGGCGGCGTTCTTCTGGTCGATCGAGATGGCCGGCGAGAGCCCCTCGACGCTCTCGACCTGCGGCTTGTCCATCTGGCCGAGGAAGTTGCGCGCGTACGCCGACAGCGACTCGATGTAGCGGCGCTGTCCCTCCGCGTAGATCGTCTCGAACGCCAGCGACGACTTCCCCGACCCCGACAGCCCCGTCACGACCGTGAACTGCTCGCGCGGGATCCGGACGTCGAGGTCCGTGAGGTTGTGTTCCTCGGCGCCCCGGACCTCGATGTAGTCCTTGCTCATTCAGCCCCTCATTGCTCGCGCGCGTGGGAATACCCGTCGGTTCATCGCCCGCGACCGACATCGCGGTCAACGCGGTCGCCGCGGTGTTTGCCGCCGCTCGTCCTCGCGCTCACCGCCGTTCGCTCACCGGCAGCCGGTTGAACTCCTCGGAGAGCTGTGTGGCGACCTCGGAGACGGTCGCGACCGCGAGCGGTCCGGCGATCACCCCGATCGGCCCCGCGGTCAGGACGCCGCCGACGAACCCGATGAAATAGAGGCTCGCCGCCAGCTCGGCCGTCTCGGCCGCCAGCCGCGTTCGGATCGCGAGATCCGGGATCCACCCGATCACGCCGCCGCCGATCACGAGGATCGCGACCGCGAGCAGCAGATCCCCGGCGATGACGTGGGTCGCTGCCAACGCCGCGATGAGCAGTATTGGCCCGACGACCGGGACGAACTGGAGGATCCCCGCCACCGCGGCGAGCATCACCGGCGAGGGATAGCCGAAGAGGAAAAAGACCGGAATCGCGATCAGGAACGTCCCGATTCCCGTGGCCGCCTGCACGACGTAGATCCCGTAGAGCGTTCGCTGTGCGCGCCGGCGGAGCGCCTCCACGAGGTCGCGGTAGGCGGGGGGAACGACCGCGAGGATCGCCTTCCGGGTTCGCTGTTCGTAGTACAGCACCGAGTAGACGACGAAGACGAACAGCGCGAACTTGATGAGCAACACGGGCATCGCGGCCGCGATCGCCGTCGCCGCCGCGACCAGTCGAGCGATCGCCGCGTCGATCACGTCCGCGGTCACGATCGTGGTCGACCAGCGTCCGACGGCGATCGGGATCGTCTCCGGAGCCTCGTTGAGGTAGTCGATCACGGCGTCCAGCCGGAGGAACAGCACGATCCCGAGCGGCGCCAGAATGGAGACCGTTCCGAGAAAGCCGACGATGGTCGCACCGACCGAGGAGATCCGCCGTGACGCGCCGCGGTTCCGGAGCGATCGTCGAACCGGCGAGAGCACGTACGCGACGGTGATCGCGAAGAAGACGGTCCCGGCGACCTCCCAGAGCAACACCGCGGCGACGACCGCCGCGATCACGAGCAGCGCGCCGAGCACGTACCGTCGCTTCACCATCGTGTGTGTCTGTGTGACGGGGGCATATAAGAGCGATCGGTCGGCCGATCGCCGACCTGGGTCGCGTTACCCGGCCGATCGCCGACCTGGGTCGCGTCACCCGGTCGATCCGCCGGCCCGGCTCGTCACTCGACCGCGACGATGAGCGTCCCGACGTCCTCCTCGAAGACGGTCGGGTCGGCCGCCAGCGTCTCGTTCTCGACGAGCGTCCCGGCGTCCGGTGCGCGTTCGGGCAGCGCCTCGTTCATCGCGGTCGTGATCCGCTCGACCGGATACGCGCCGCCCGCGAGCAGGACGTCGGTTCCGTCGTGCCAGACCGCAACGTGGCCCTCCATCTCGACTGCGCCGGACACCGGCTGAGTCGTTCCGCCGGACGCTTCGATTTCGGTCGAGAGGGGGAACGATCCCCGGTAGGTGTACTGTGTGGCTTCGTGGCCGGTCTCAACCTCGATCGTCGACTCGCCGGTTCGTTCGACGTCCTCGAGCCCGGCGTCACGGAGCTGCGAGCGGAACGCGTCGTTCGCCGCGGTCCGAACCTGGCTCATCACGCGATCCTGGCCGATGCCGAGCGGGAGGCGATCGACGCCCGGCCGGAGGTCGACCCGCGTCGCGAAGAAGACCGTCGGCGATCCGTCCGCCTCGAACGTCTCCGCGATCGCCTCCGCCATCCCCACGTGTTCGTGGATCGTCGTGTGTTCGAGCGCCCGGACCGTAACCGGCCCCACCTCGGTCTCGAGGATCGTCCCGCTCGTCTCGTCGACGAGCCGCCAGTCCTCCTCGATCCGGTCGTCGGTCACGGTCGGCGCCGGCACCTCGCCCTCACGGCCGCCGAGACAGCCGGCGAGTCCGATCGTCGTGGCGACGCCCGTTGCGGCAAGCAGCCGGCGCCTGCTCGTCGTGGTCTCCGGCTTCGATTCGCGTCCCGTTCCCGACCCCGTCAGTACCCCTGAGCGTGTCCCCACCATCGGTCCCGTATTGAGCCGTGACCGACATATTCGTACCGGTCACGCCGATCCGTGGGTCCTCGCCGAGATCCGCCGAAACGCTCCGTTTAAGTACCACTCGGGAAAACAACCGGGTAATGGATAGAGACCGCGCGAGCCGTCGATCGTTTTTGTCGGCTGCCGGAACGGCCGCCGCCGTGGGGATCGCGGGATGTGCCTCCTTCGAGGGGCCGGCCGAGGAGACCGGAAACGGAAACGGCGACGGGAACGGTGATGGGACTCCCGACGGCACCGCGACCTCCTCCGGAAGCGGCGACGGCGACGCCGACGATCGGACCCTCGTTGTCGGGACCTACGGCGCGTTCATCGACGCGCCCTCGACGAGTCCCGGCGCCTGGCTCAAGGACGCCTTCGAGGCGGAGACGGGCGCGGAGCTCGTCTGGCAGACGCCGCCCAACGGGCTCAACTACTACATCGAGCGCCACAACGCCGGTGTCGACGTGGAGGCTGATCTATACCTCGGCCTCAACCCGGACGACATGGTCCACATCGACGAGAACGCCGAAGGAACGCTGTTCGCCCAGGCGGGCGACGTCGAGGGACGCGACGACGTCAAACCCGGGCTCGATTTCGACCCGAACGACCGGGCGGTCCCCTACGACACGGGCTACATCAGCCTCGTGTACGACGGCACCGCGACCGAGGCCCCGGCGACCTTCGAGGGGCTGCTCGAGGCGGATCACCGAGGGGACCTGATCGCCCAGACGCCCGGCAGCGACACCGGGCGAGCGTTTCTGTTGCACACGATCCACGAGTTCGGCGCGGACGGCGAGTACGACTACCTCGACTTCTGGAGCGAGTTACAGGACAACGACGTCCGCGTGCTCGGCACGTGGAGTGACGCCTACGACGCGTGGTCCGCCGGCGAGGCGCCGATGGTCGTCTCCTACTCCACGGACCAGGTCTTCGCCGCCGAGAGCGGTGCCGACCTCGAGAAACACCAGATACGGTTTCTCAACGACCAGGGCTACGCGAACCCGGAGGGGATGGCCACCTTCGCCGACGCGGCCGATCCCGAGCTCGCCCGGGAGTTTATGTCGTTCGTGCTCCGCCCGGAGATCCAAGGGGAGATCGCTCAGCGGAACGTCCAGTTCCCCGCGACCGAGACGGCGGAGCTGCCCGACGACTACGCCGAGCTCGCCCACGAACCGCCCGAACCGGTTACCTTCACGTATGCGGAACTGCAAGGCTCGCTCGATGGTTGGATCGACGACTGGGAACGCCAGTTCGCCGGTGGCAACTGACGCGGTGGTCGTCGACACCGCCGGTGGCGGTCGCCGGTCCGGCGTCGCCGGCCTCGAGCAGCTCGCCCTCGCCTCCGGTGGTCGACGATCAGCTCACCAACGGAGGGCCGCTCCGTGAACGTACCCACCTCCCTCCTCGATTTCGGCGAGCGGACTCGTCGGCGCCTCGACAGTCACGCCCTCGTGGCGCTGGCGATCCCGACGGTTTTGGTCCTCGTCGTCGTCTTCTATTACCCCGTCGCCACCGTCCTGGTCGAGGCGATACGCGTCGACGGCACGCTCACGCTCGCGGCGTTTCTCGAGATCCTTCGGGATCCGTTCTACTTCGGCGACCTCGCGCGGCTGTTCGCGGGAGAGTCCCCGACTGCAGTCCTTCGCGACGTCGTCGGCCCTGACCGGCGGATCGGGATCGTGGGGTTCACCGCGTATCAGGCGGCGCTGTCGACGCTCGCGAGCGTCGCCCTCGGACTTCCGGGCGCGTACCTGCTGGCCCGCTTCGAGTTCCCCGGTCGCCGAACCCTGCGGTCGGTGACGATCCTCCCGTTCGTGCTCCCGTCGATCATGGTCGCGGCCGGCTTCGTCGCCACCTTCGGTCGATCGGGCACGTTGAATGCCGTCCTCGTCACGATCGGGCTCCCGCGGGTCGAACTCCTGTACACGCTGGAGGCGATCGTGATCGCTCACGCCTTTTATAATGCGCCGCTCGTCACCCGCGTGACGACCGCCGCCTGGGAGTCCGTCGACGCGAGCGCGGTCGAGACCGCACGCAGCCTCGGTGCGAGCCCGCTCCGGGCGTTCGTCGACGTGGTCGCGCCGCAGGTGTACCCGGCGGTCATCCTCGGGGCCGCGCTCTCGTTCGTGTTCACCTTCGGGAGCTTCCCGATCGTGCTCGCGCTCGGCGGGTTCGAGCTTGCAACCGTCGAAGTGTTCGTCTACCGGCTGGTTCGCGACCTCGAATACGCCGAGGCGGCCGCGCTCGCGCTCGTGGAGCTGGCCATCTCGTTGACGCTGCTGTACGGTTACCTCCGGTACGAGGCCGCCCATACGGTTCGGTCCCGCGGCGCCCGTCCGCTTCCTCGACGGTCGCTTCGCCCGCCGTCGGGGCTTCGGTCGGGAGCCCTCCGCGAACTCCTCCCCCGTGCCGGGCTCGTCGTCTACGCCGGCATCGCCGCGCTCGTGTTCATCGCGCCGATCGCGAGCATGATCTGGGCCAGCCTGACCGCCCCCGACGGCGTCACACTCGAGCACTACCGGTTCCTGCTGGAGCGACAGCGAACGGGGGCCGCGTTTCAGGTGCAACCGTGGGACGCGGTCCGAAACTCCCTGCTGTTCGGGCTCGCCACGTTGACGGTCGCGCTCCCGATGGGCGTGGTCGTCTCCGTGTTGACCACCCGACGGTACCGCGGCCGGAAGCTCGTGGACGCCGCGGCGATGGCCCCGCTCGCCGTTTCGGGGATCGTCGTCGGACTCGGGCTGCTCCGCGGGCTCGTCTTCGGCGTGGAGGTCGCGGGGACCCGGATCGCGGTCGGCGGCGCGGTCGCGATCGTGGCCGCCCACGCCGCGGCCGGCTACCCGTTCGTGGTGCGGACGGTCGCGCCGGGGCTCGAATCGCTCGATCAGTCGCTGGCGGAGTCCGCTCGGGCCCTGGGGGCGTCCCGCCTCCGGGCGCTTCTGGACGTCGAACTCCCGCTCGTCTGGCCCGGCGTCGTCGCCGGCGCGGCGTTCGCGTTCGCGATCTCGACCGGCGAGTTCTCGGCCACCGTCGTCCTCGCGACCGGCACCGACCAGTACACGATGCCGATCGCGATCGAGCGGTTCATCGGTCGCCGGATCGGCCCGGCGACCGCGATGGGCGTCGTTCTCCTCGTCGTTACCACCGCGAGCTTCGTCGTGATCGACCGACTCGGGGGTGATCACGGTGGGATCTGAGGACGGTTCGGGCGCCGATGTCGCTCGCGGAACGGATTCGGACGTGGCTGTCGACGCTCCGATCGCCCTCGAACTCGCGGACGTCACGCGCCGGTACGGTGACACGACCGCCGTCGATGGAGTTTCGCTCCGCGTCCGGCAGGGCGAGTTCTTCACGCTCGTCGGCCCGTCCGGCTGCGGCAAGACCACCACGCTCCGACTGATCGGCGGATTTGAGGCCCCCTCCGCCGGCACGCTCCGGTTCGGCGGCCGGGACGTCGCGGGCGTTCCGCCCGAGGACCGGGACGTCGGCGTCGTCTTCCAGAACTACGCGCTGTTCCCGCACATGACCGTCGGCGAGAACGTCGCCTACGGGCTCCGATTCGCGGACCCGCCGGGGGACGTCTCCACCGAGGAGCGCGTGACTGCGCTGCTCGAGCTCGTCGATCTGCCCGGGATGGCCGACCGCGACCCGGACGAGCTGTCGGGTGGCCAGCGCCAGCGCGTCGCGATCGCGCGAGCGCTCGCTCCCGGCCCGGCGGTCCTGTTGCTCGACGAGCCGATGAGCGCCCTCGACGCGAAGCTCCGCGAGCGCCTCCGGATGCAGGTGCGGTCGATCCAGCGCGAGCTCGACATCACCACCGTCTACGTCACCCACGACCAGGAGGAGGCGCTTGCCGTCTCCGACCGCGTCGCCGTGATGAACGCGGGGCGGATCGAACAGGTCGACACTCCCAGACGCGTTTATCGGAAGCCGGCAACTCGATTCGTCGCCGAGTTCGTCGGCGACAACAACGTGCTGGCGGGGACCGTGCGGGACGTCACCTCGGAAGCTGACGCCGTCGATCGATCCGTGGCGGCACCCGCCGACGCCGACGGTCCGATCGCGACGGTCGAGGTCGACGGCACGCCGATCCGGGTCGCCCTGGAGGATCGTTCCGCCGACGGCGGTGGGGGTCACGCCGCCGACGATGTGCGAGCCGTCGGCGTCGGCGACCGGCTCGCCGTCTGCGTTCGTCCGGAGGACCTTCGATTCGCCGGGGAGAGGGATTCGGCTCGGGACGCCGCTGCCGCAGATGACGCCGCTATCGCCGAGGACGCCGCTGCCGCCGCGAACGTCCTTCGAGCAACCGTCGAGAGCACCGAATTTCTCGGCGAGACGACGCGGGTCCACCTTCGCTGGAAGGGACGGTCCGTCGTCGGCCGAACGCGTGACCCGCTTTCGGGGACCGTGTCCGTTCGCTTCGACCCGGCCGACGTCCACGTGATCGACCGCGACCGCGACGGAACCGGCGCCGACCGCCGGTGACCGGTTCGCGGAGCGAGGGGGCGATCGAGGACGGACCGCGATCGCGGCGGCCGCTCGGGACGAAAACGGTTTCCACCCGCCCCGCGTTGGTCGGGTATGCGCATCGCCGTCCCCAACAAGGGCCGTCTCCACGAGCCGACGATCGAGCTGCTCGAACGCGCCGGGCTGCACGTCGAGCGGACGGCCGACCGGCAGCTGTACGCCGACACCGTCGACCCGGACGTCTCGATCCTGTACGCGCGCGCCGCCGACATTCCCGAGTACGTCCGCGACGGGGCCGCCGATCTCGGCATCACGGGACTCGATCAGGCCACCGAGTCCGGCGGCGTGGTCGAGACCCCGACCGCCGCCGACGAGGACGCCCTCGTCGACCTGTTGGATCTCGAGTACGGGTCCTGTCGCCTCGTCCTCGCGGCGCCGGAGAACGGCGAGATCGAGTCGGTCGCGGACCTGGAAGGGTGCACGGTCGCGACCGAGTTCCCCTCGATCACGCGGTCGTACTTCGCGTCGGCCGGGGTCGACGCGGAGGTCGTCACCGTCACCGGCGCGACCGAGCTCACACCCCACGTCGAGATGGCCGACGCGATCGTCGACATCACCTCGACCGGCACGACGCTGCGGGTGAACCGGCTCGCGATCATCGACGAGGTGCTCGACTCCTCGGTGCGGCTGTTCGCCCGCCCGGACGTGGTCGACGACCCGAAGGTCCAGCAGGTCGTGACCGCGCTCGAGTCCGTCCTCGCCGCCGAGGACAAACGCTACCTGATGATGAACGCCCCGAAAGCCAAGCTCCCGGCGGTCAAGGACGTCCTCCCCGGACTCGGCGGCCCGACGGTGATGGACGTCGAGGCCGACGAGAACGGTAACGGGACCGTCGCGGTCCACGCCGTCGTCGACGAGCGTGACGTCTTCTCGGTCATCACCGACCTCAAGGACGTCGGCGCCAGCGGGATCCTCGTCACGGAGATCGAGCGTCTCGTGGAGTGAGTATCGGCGTCAACGGCCCGATTTTTCGTCGTCGCCCGTTCTCGTCCACGCATCACTCGTTCGCCGTCGGTTGTTCGGTCACTCGTTCGCCGTCGGTCGTTCGCCGCCTCCGGTCTCGGTCGTGAGCAGTTCGGAGTCGGCCTTGCGCAGATCGGGGTCGGTCACGGCCGGGTGGATCCGGAGCCGCCCGGTCCGCCGGTGGACCCACCACGCGATCGCCGCACAGCCGAGAAGGACGCCGCCCAACCCCAGGAGGCCGCCCTCCGGACCGAACTGGCCGCCCGAGAGGACCGTCGGCCCGACGACTCGCGTCTCGATCGCGGCGACCGGCAGGGAGACGCCGGAGACGCCGAACCCGAATCCCGCGCCCTGGACGAGGTTCCAGGTCACGTGGACGCCGATCGGGATCGCGAGTTCCCCGGTGAGCAGGTATCCGAGCGCGAGGAACGCACCCGCCAGACCGATGATCCCCGTCGAGAGCGCCGTCGCGTTCGGGTTGGTGGCGTGGAGAACGCCGAAGACGCCCGCCGACAGGACCGTCGCCAACGCGGCCGCGAGCCGGTCGCCGACGGCCCGGAACCCCTCGGCGAGGTTCGTCAGCAGCCAGCCGCGAACCAGCAGCTCCTCGTAGATCCCGACCGCCAGGAAGAACGCGACCACGCTCACGACGCCGAACAGGAACGGCTCACCCGACCGGGAGACCAGCGTCCCGCGGGGGACGTACCACCCGGCGGCCCAGCCGGCGAGGAAGATCGCGGTCTGCAGGGCGGCGCCGAGCGCGAGCCCGAAGCCGCAGTCGGTCCACCACTCCCGGTCGATCCGGAGCCCGTAATCGGTGAGCGGTCGGCGGTCGACGAACCGGGCGGCGACGGCACAGCCGACGGTCGTGACCGCCAGGCTCCCCGCGCCGGCGATGACGAGCGCTGCGGTCCCCCCGAGGGGCGGAAGCGGCAGCGCTCCCACCGCGATGCTGGTGCCGATCGCGATCGCGAGGAACACGGCAATGGCGAGCACGAGACGGATCGGCGTGCGCGGGCGGGCCTCCTCACGGTTCCAGAGGGCTCGTCGGACCGGCGCGGGGACGACGCGACCGATACGAGTTCGGCGGGACATCCACCGTCCGATGGCGCGGCAACGGATAAAAAGGTCCGCGTGGCAGTCCTCGATCACGCCGGGCGGCTCGCCCAGATGATCGAGGCGGCGACGGCGATCACGGTCACGAGGACGGTGACGGTGAAGTGGATGACCGTGATGGTCGCGGTGCGGCGTGGCGGGCCGCCGTAGGCCCACCGGATCGCCGCGGCGTCGAGCGCGATCGCGACGGGAAGCGTGATCGTGGCCGGGAGCGTGAGCGTGCCGCCGACGATGCTCACGATCGCGGGCCAGGGACCGACCAGAAGGGCGCGTTTCGGGTCCGGATCGACGACGACGTTCCGGGCGGCGACGTGAGCCGTCACCGCGAGTCCGAGCGAGAAGAGGACGAGCGTTCCGAGGACGGCGATCGGGCTGACGTCGGTCTGGAGGGGAAGGGGAACCATCGAGGGATCTCAGCCGAACAGCCCGAGCTCCTCGAGCCGCTCGACGATGACGTCGACGGCGCGTTCGGCGTCCACCGGTTCCTTGCCGCCGGTGATCACGAGCTTGCCGGATCCGAAAAGCAGCGCGACGACGTCGGGGTCGTCGAGCCGGTAGACGAGGCCGGGGAACTGCTCGGGTTCGTACTCGATGTGCTCCAACCCGAGGCCGATCGCGATCGCGTTCAGGTTGAGGTCGTCGCCGAGATCCGCGGAGGTGACGATGTTCTGGACCGTGATCTCGGGGTCGTCGGCCACCGGGATCTCGAGGGCACGCAGCTCGTCGAAGACGATGTGAAGACTTTCGTGGACCGCGTCCGTCGACTTCGCGCCGGTACAGACGATCTTTCCCGACCGGAAGATGAGCGCGGCCGACTTCGGCGACTGGGTGCGGTAGACGAGCCCGGGGAACTGTTCGGGGTCGTAGTCCGCGCCCTCCAGGTCCATCGCGACGCTCTCGAGGTCGAGCTCCTGGCCGATCCCCGTCGACGCGACGACGTTTTCGATCGTGATCGTGTCCTTCGGATCGGTCATCAACGGCCTAACTGACGACTGGATGATTTAAAAAGGTGGTCGTTGGAATTCCGGGATCGGGGACCGTCGATCCCGGCGTTCCGTGCAAACGTTCTTAAGTATGTGGGGTGTTATCACAACCAACGATGCCAGACACCAAATCCGGACGCGAGAAGAAGGGCAGAAACAAGCGCCGTCAGCTCGAGAACCGCCTCGCGGAGCGGGAACTCACCGCCGAGGAGGAGCCGCCGGACCCCGAGGACGAGGAGATCGATTCGGAGATCCTCGACGCCGACGTGGAGGAGTGACCTCGGTCGTTCCGTCGCTTCATTGTTCCGTCGCTCCGTCGCTCCGTCGTTCCATTGTACCATCGTTCGGCCCTCGATCGGTCGTTTCGTCGTTCGTCTCTCACCCGTCGTCGTGTATTACCATCGGCGATGGGGACCGATTTCGTACATTCCTTCCGGCCGATCCGATTCGATCGGGTTGCCGATTCCGGGGTTCGAGGACCTCCCGTCCGTGATATTGGTTACCACACTTAAACGAGCGCTTTTCGAGGAGTTCAGGAGCTACGGACGTCCGACACCGTTTGGCATCGCACTGGTGTGAGAGCGTCGCAGTCCGTTGATTTCGACTCACCGCCGGCGGGACCCCGTTTCCCAATCGCCGAACCGGTGACGATGGGTTTATATAGAATCACAATCAATCATCCCTTGTCTATGAGTCAGCGAATGCAGCAAGGCCAGCCGATGATCATTATGGGCGAGGACGCCCAGCGCGTCAAGGACAAGGACGCGCAGGAGTACAACATCTCGGCGGCGCGCGCTGTCGCCGAGGCGGTCCGGTCGACGCTCGGACCGAAGGGGATGGACAAGATGCTCGTCGACTCGATGGGTGACGTCACCATCACGAACGACGGCGTCACCATCCTCAAGGAGATGGACATCGACAACCCGACGGCCGAGATGATCGTCGAGGTCGCCGAGACGCAGGAGGACGAGGCCGGCGATGGCACGACGACGGCCGTCGCGATCGCGGGCGAGCTCCTCAAGAACGCCGAGGACCTCCTCGAGCAGGACATCCACCCGACGGCGGTCATCAAGGGATTCAACCTCGCGAGCGAGTACGCCCGCCAGGAGGTCGACGAGATCGCCGAGCCGGTCGACCCCGAGGACACCGACCTCATCAAGTCGGTCGCCGAGACCTCGATGACCGGTAAGGGCGCCGAGCTCGACAAGGACGTCCTCGCGGACCTCGTCGTCCGCGCCGTTCAGGCCATCACGGTCGAGGCCGACGACGGCTCCCACGTGGTCGACCTCCAGAACCTGAAGATCGAGACTCGAACGGGCAGCCCGGCCAGCGAGTCCGAGCTCCTCTCGGGCGCGGTCATCGACAAGGACCCCGTCCAGGACGGGATGCCGACCGACTTCGAGTCCGCGAACGTCCTGCTGCTCAACGAGCCGATCGAGGTCGAGGAGGCCGACGCCGACACGTCCGTCTCCATCGAGGACCCCGACCAGCTCCAGCAGTTCCTTGACCAGGAGGAGAAACAGCTCCGCGAGAAGGTGGATCGCATCGTCGAGTCCGGCGCGGACGTCGTCTTCTGCCAGAAGGGCATCGACGACATGGCCCAGCACTTCCTCGCGAAGGAGGGCATCCTCGCCGTCCGCCGCGTGAAGAAGTCCGACCTCTCGTTCCTGAAGAACGTGCTCGGCGCGCCCATCGTCACCGACCTCGACGACCTGTCGGCCGACGACGTCGCGGTCGGCTCCGTTTCCCGCGACGAGGAGGACGGGCTGTTCTACGTTGAGGGTGAGGACTCCCACGGCGTCACGCTCCTGCTGCGCGGCTCGACCGAGCACGTCGTCGACGAGCTCGAGCGCGGCATCAACGACGCCATCGACGTCGTCTCGACCACGGTCGCCGACGGCCGCACCATCGCGGGCGGCGGCGCCATCGAGGTCGAGCTCGCCAGCCGGCTCCGCAACCACGCCGACTCCATCGAGGGGCGCGAGCAGCTTGCCGTCGAGGCGTTCGCCGACGCCCTCGAGCTCGTCCCGCGCACCCTCGCCGCCAACGCGGGCCTCGACGCGATCGACCTGCTGGTCGACCTGCGTGCGGCCCACGAGTCCGGCGACTCCCGGGCGGGCCTGGACGCCTTCTCCGGCGACGTCGTCGACACCTTCGACGCCGGCGTCGTCGAGACGGCCCACGCCAAAGAGCAGGCGCTCTCCTCGGCCACCGAGGCCGCCAACCTCGTCCTCAAGATCGACGACATCATCTCCGCGGGCGACCTGTCCACCGCCGGCGGCGACGACGAGGGCGGCGCGCCCGGCGGCGCCGGCGGCATGGGCGGTATGGGCGGCGGCATGGGCGGTATGATGTAACCACGTCGGTTACGTTACCCTTCCATTCCATCCGTCGACACGAACCTGCGGTCGATCCGGTTTCGAACTACGGTCGCACCGCCTCCCGAACGATCCCGGCCCGTTCGACTCCGTTTTTTTATCGCTCGGTAATCCATCGGCAATCCATCGATCACGGCTTCGTCACCGCTCAGTCACCGCTCAGTCATCGCTCGATCACGATCTGTGCTGGGCCGAGCGCGTCGTACGCGTCCTTCTCGAGCGTGATCTCGATCGCCTCCTCGAAGGATCCCAGCCCCGTCAGCTCGTGGGTGACGTACTCGTCGATCGAGACGGTTCCGTTCGCCACCCACTCGGCGGCGAGTTCGCCGGTGGTCCGGTTCGGGCCCAGGGGAACGCTCCCGGTGCGGGGGTTCACCCACGTGAGCTTCTTCGAGCGCGTGTCCCGCGGCCGCCAGGTGAGCTCTCCCTCGATGTGGCCAACCTGACAGATCGTGCCGCCCCGTGCGACGAGCGCGTGGGCGGTCGCCAGCGGGTCGGACCCCTCGGTCGCGTGCGACTGGCGCCCGCCGGCCGCCGCGACCGCGACGTCGGCGCCGACCCCGCCGGTCGCGTCCCGCACTGCCGCGACGGGGTCCGCCTCGGTGGCATTGACCGGGATCATCCCGCGGTCGGCCGCGATCGAGAGGGGGCGCTCGCGGACGTCGACCGCGAAGACCTCGCTCGCGCCGAGAGCGGCCGCGGCCTGGCCGACCTGATAGCCCATCACGCCGGTTCCCACGACCGCCACGACGTCGCCGGGCTCGATCCCCGCGTCCACCGTCGCCAGCAGGGCTGATGCCATCGGCTGCATCGCCGCCCCCTCCGCGTCGGAGATCCCCTCCGGGAGTCGACACAGCGGCTCGGCGGGCACCGCGACGTACTCGGCGACCGCGCCGGGCCGGTCGTAGCCGATCCCCGTCTGGGTTCCGCAGTGGTAGGGCTCGCCGGCCCGGCAGTAGGCACACTCCCCGCAGGCGATCTTCCCCGGCGCGTAGACGCGGTCGCCGACCGACAGCGAGGTCACGTCGTCCCCGACGGCGTCGACGTGCCCGCAGAACTCGTGGCCGAACAGGCGGGCGCCGCCGGCCGCGATCCGGTCGGCGATCGTCCCGTAGTGGGCGACCTCCCGGCCGTGAAACAGCTGGCACTCGGTCACGCTGAACTGGACGCGGTCGGGAGCGATCACGACCTCGTCCGGCGCCGGTTCCGGTCGGGGAACCTCCTCGACCGTCGACGCCGCGAACTCCGGACACACGACTGCTTGCATACCTCCCCCGCCGGGGTGGAGGGCCAAAACCGCTTGGATGCCGGCGGATTCCGACCGGTCACGTACCCCGCCGCGACGCCCGGGTACGTTCCTCGGCGGCGGTCGACGACGCCGATCTTCGGCTGCGTTCGACGACGCCGATCTTCGGCTGCGTTCGACGACGCCGTTTTTGGCCGCGTTCGGTGGTGCGTCTGACGTAAGAACTAATGTCCTCTCGGCGGCAGTAGGGTGTATGGGAATCATGAGTAAGATCCTCGGCGGCGGGGGCAACCGGTCGGTCGAGGACTACGTCGAACTCGACCTCGGCGACTTCGCCGAGGCCCGAGGCGAGGCAGGGACGCAGGTTCACATCGCGGAGATCGCGGACAAGGGCGACGTCGTCCCGATCAAGGACGCCGTCTACGACGGCGACCTCGTCATCGCGGACATCACCCGCCACTCCACCTCCGACCGGACGGTCGAACACATCGTCGACGAGCTCCGTCAGGTCGCCCAGGAGGTCGACGGCGACATCGTCCAGAAGGGCGACGACCAGCTCATCCTCGCGCCGACCGGCGTCACGATCTCCCGCGAGAAGCTGGAGTGACGGGTCGGCGAACCGCACGATATTTCCCCGTCACCCGCCCACACACATCCGAATGGCGCAGCCAGTCCTGTTGACGGGCGCGGGAGGACGGGTCGGACAGGCCATCCTCCGGGGGATCGGCGACGATCACGACTGGCGTCTCCTCGACCGCGAACCGCTTGCCGCCGACCGGATCCCCGACGGCGTCGACGCGGACGACCTGTACGTCGCGGACGTCACCGATATGGACGCGCTTCGGGAGGCGATGGCGGGCGTCGAGTCGGTGGTCCACCTCGCCGGCGACCCCCGAACCGACGCTTCCTGGGAGAGTGTGCTCCGGAACAACATCGACGGCACGCGGGCCGTCTTCGAGGCCGCCGTCGACGCCGGCGTCGACCGGGTCGCCTACGCCTCCTCGAACCACGCCGTCGGCCACTACGAGACCGACGAGCGGACGCCCGGGATGTACCGGACCGACGACGACTACCGCCTCGACGGGACGGAGTTCCCCCGGCCCTCGAACCTCTACGGCGTCTCGAAGGCGACCGGCGAGCTGCTCGGCCGGTATTACCACGACGAGTACGGGATCGACGTCGTCTGCGTCCGGATCGGCAACCTGACCCGAAGCCACCCGCCCCGCGAGTACGAGCGCGGCCAGGCAATGTGGCTCTCCCACCGGGACTGCGCGCATCTGTTCGACCGCTGTCTCCGCGCGGACTACGGCTTCGAGATCGTCTACGGCATCTCCGACAACGACCGCAAGTACTACTCGATCGAACGCGCCCGCGAGGTGCTCGGCTACGAGCCGCGGGACAACTCGGCCGAGTACACCTTCGAGGGCGACCCGCGGGACGACGCTTGAGGACGTTCGGACAGCCGTATCATACCGGAACCGGATTCGCTCAGTATGCTGAGCGATCCGATCTGATCGAAGTTCAACGTACAACGTTTTGGCTGAGAGACCCGATCAGTTCCTATGGTATCACTCGTAGCTCGATTCCGCCGATTTCCACGCGATCGACCCGTCCTCGCACTCGTATTCGCCATTCTGACCGTCGAAATCGTCGGGGCTTCCGGATCCATCTTCACGATACAAAGTCTCAGCACGTGGTACGATACCATTCAGCGACCGATGATCGCTCCCCCGAACTGGATATTCGGTCCCGTCTGGACCACCCTGTTCGCACTTATCGGAGTCGCGTTATGGCTCGTCTGGCGCCAAACCGAGTCCTCACCCCGCGAGGCCCGGATCGCTTTTGGCGTATTCGTGGTACACTTCGTCTTCAATTTGGGATGGTCTGCAGTCTTCTTCGGATTGCAGGAGATTGGGTGGGGGCTGGCCGTGATTGGACTCCTCTGGCTACTCATCGTCACGACGATGTGGGCATTCGACCGCGTTGATCGACGAGCAGCACTCCTCCTCGTACCGTATCTCCTCTGGGTCTCATTCGCCGCCTATCTCAACTATCGCTTCTGGGTGTTGAATTAGACCGCGACTCTCGGGCACTCCTTCCCCACGCCAGCATCGGGCAGATATGCCTCCTATCTTCCTGCGAGGAGAGCGTCCCACCCTTCAGCGTGGGAGGGACTCCGTTAACCCTCCACGAACCACATCTCTCGTGGCCCCCTCGTCTGACAGACTCTCGAAATGCGTAAATTGTGTTCTATTCCACAACAATGAAAATAAGATGGCTTGATACGATTTTACGACGCCCTCGTCACTCGTCGTAACCTAGGCAGGTCCCTCACTCCTCGGCGTCGGCCTCGTGCACGTGGCCACACTCCGGACACCGAACCTCCTCGCCGCGGATCCGCTGGCTCGACTCCCGAACCTCGCGCATCACGCTGGAGATCTGCTCCTCCGCCTCCAGCTCGTCCTCGACCGCCAGGTCGACCCCCTCGACCTCCATCAGGAACTTGGCGATCTCGGTGACCTCGTACATCATTTCGTCGAGATCCTCGGCGGTGAAGAAGCCGCACATCGCGCCGTAGAGGAACGTCGCGCCCGCCTTCGTCACCTTCCCCTCGAAGGAGTGGCGCGCCTGGTTGACCGCCTGCGGCGTGTAGGTGTCGGTCATAAAGGGAACCAGTTCGGGGAGGTTCTCGCCGATCTTCGTCATCTCGACGCCGGTCTCGGTCCGGAAGTCGGCACACAGCCGCGCGATCGCCCACTCGCGGGCAGTGATGTAGGTCCGGTCCCGGAGGAACTCGTTGACCCGGTCGTACTGCGCGCCGTCCATCTTCGTGAACCGCTCGTACTTCCGGACGTCCTCGGGGACGTCGCTCTCGCCCGATTCTCCCGCCTCGGCCGGCCCGGCCGGCTCGGGACCACTCTTCTCGGCCGGCTCGGGACTCCCGCCCGTGTCGGTTTCGGCGGGTCCGCGTTCGTCGGTCGACTCGGAGCCGACCGCCGATTCGGGGGCCTGCTCCTGGTCCTCGCTCATACTGTCGTTAATCCGACCGGCGGCCAAAAGCGTTCCCCGTCATCGCTTTCTCGTCGCGGATCGACGTCGTTGACGGTCCAGGGGGACGGCCGACCCCGGCCGGTGAGTCTCACTCCGCGACCGAGGGCCGTGGGGAACCGGTTCGCAGCCGCCGCAGCGTCGTCACGACGATCGCGCCGGCGACGGCCACGGCGGCGCCCAACACCAGCACCAACCCCACCGTCTCGAGCAGCGCGATCCCGAGGAGGCTGCCGAGCTCGCCGACCGCGACCGCGACCGCGCCGGCCAACAGCATCCCGCCGAAGTACACGGTGATCCCGTCCGAGTCGACGACCGCGGTCGCAGCCGACCCGATCCGGGCGCCGAGCGCGCTGCCGAACAGCAGCGGGACGACGATCCCGAGGTCGACGCCGCCGCTTTGCCCGTAGAGGTAGCTGCCGATCCCGCCCGAGAAGACGATCTCGAAGAGGTCGGTGCCCACCGCGACCGGCACGGGCGCACCGATCGCGTAGATCATCGCGGGCATCCGGATGAAGCCGCCGCCGACGCCGAGCAGCCCCGAGAGGAACCCGGTCGAGAGGGCCACGACCGTGATCACCCACACGGAGACGCGCACGTCGCCGCGGAGGGTGACCATCGGGGGGATCCGAACCGTCTCTTGGATCCGCTTCGCGATCGCGGGCGGGGTGTGGTCCGAGAGGTCCGCACCGTCGGCGCCGCCGTGACCGTGGCCTCCCTCGGTCGGTCCATCGTCATTCCCGTCACCGCCACCGTCGTCCCCGTCACTGTCGTCGTCACCGCCACCATCGTCCCCGTCACCGTCGGCCGCCAGCGCGTCGCGGGTGACCATCGCACCGATCCCGCCGAGCAGCAGGACGTAGACGGCGTTGATCACGCCGCCGGCGAGGCCGAGGTCCTGGAGGTAGAAGACCGTCATCCGGCCGATCTCGATGCCGACCGTCGTGCCGACGATCATCAGCCCGCCCAGCTTGTAGTCGACCTGCCCGAGGTCGTGGTGTTTCAGGGTGGCGATCACCGCGGTCCCGAAGACGAAGGCCATTCCGCTGCCGACCGCCACGCTGGGCTGATAGCCGAACAGCAACAGCGCGGGCGTCACGAGGAAGGACCCGCCCATCCCGAAGAACCCGAAGAGGATCCCGACGACGAGCCCGAATCCGACGAACAGCGCCGCCATCTCCGGACCGGTCCCGAAGACGGAGAACTCGCTGACGGCACCGACGGTGCCGACGCCGTCGATCAGGGCCTCACTCGCCCCCAACGCCGTCACCCCCGACCAGTGCGTCCAGGATCGCCGGGCCGACGAGGCGCTCGAGCCCCGCGTACCCGACGTACAGGACGATCGCCTCGAGCAGTACCGTCCCGATCAACCGTGCCGCGACCGGATCCCAGCTCGGAACCGCAAGCCCCGCCATTATCGTCGATCCTCCGTTCGCCGAGCCGACCGCACGGCGGTCGTTCGTGGTCCGTCGTCGGTCGTTCGTGGTTCGTACATTTCTACTCACGTCACCGTATCGGCCGCTCGGATATAATGGTTGTGGGTTTATTGCACAATACTATATTCCGGTAACTCCTCCCCCACCATTTATAACCAACTCATAAGTTATCGAGTGATGTTCCGCTTCGGTCGCGATCCGCCACGATCAGCCGCGATCGCGCGCTCGACGCCGGTGGCGCGGCCGCGACGTTTCCGTTCGGGGCTGCCTGGTGATGCCTCCGTCCGAACTTCGACGTTCGAAACTGGCCGAGTTCGCCGATCCGGTCGGTTCAACGGCCGGAAGGGCCCCGTTGCTGACCGTTCGAGGTAGGGTTTAAAAGGAACTGCACGATAGGGTACGAAAACGGGAGGTAAGCGGTCTCCGGTCGACGATCGACGGGATCCGGATCACCGGTCGACCGGATCGCCACGAGCTGCCGCTGTGTTCCCGTTCGCTATTCGGCGTACTCGTCGATCAGCGCTCGCAGTCGTTCCTCGGGCTGTGCACCCACGACCTCCTCGACCTGCTCGCCGTCGGCGAACAGGACGAGCGTGGGGACGCCCCGAACGCCGTAGGCGCTTGCCAGCGCCTGGTTCTCGTCGACGTCGACCTTCGCGACCGTGGCGTCCGTCTCGGCCGCGAGCGTCTCGACGACCGGCTCGAGCATCTTACAGGGGCCACACCACTCGGCGTGGAAGTCCACGAGGACGACGCCGCCGCCGGCGACGACGTCGTCGAGCGCCTCCCGGCCGTTCACGTGTACCGGCTCGTCGCGGTCGATCCCGTTCCCGCTTGCGGATGATCTCGTTGCCATCATCGTTCGATAGTCGCCGACGGTAGTTAAGAGTTTTGGGTCTATCAAACAATATAGTTCCCGGCGAGGGACCGGGGAAAACGGCGAGTCAGCTCGTTCGGCCGTCTAAATGATGGCGTTCAGGGCGAACGATCCGGGCCATATCCGTCACCCGCCGCTCCACTTCGGCGACGATCGGCCATTCACGGTTACGGACAGGCTTGTACGATCTCTACACAAGCCTTTTAAGCACTCGGCGGCTAGCCGTACACATACGATGCCAGACTCGATGTCGGAACAACTCCAGCAGGACATGGAGTGTGAGGGACTGCTCGAGTGTTTCCACGGCCTCAAACAGCTCGATAAGGACTGTTTCAGGGCGCTCGTCCGCGCCGAGGAACCTCTGACCGTCGACGAGGTCGCCGAGGCGGTCGACCGCGAGCGGTCGACGGCCTACCGGGCCATCCAGCGGCTCCTGCAGACGGGGTTCATCCGGAAGGACCAGGTCAACTACGACCAGGGCGGCTACTACCACGTCTACTCGCCGACCGATCCCTCGAAGATCGCCGACGACATGCAGCGGATGCTCAACGACTGGTACGCCAAGATGGGCCAGCTCATCCAGGAGTTCGAGACGAAATACGAGTCGGCGGACGCGACGGTTCCCGCCGAGAGTTGATCGCCCGACCGCCCGTTGCTTTCGTCGGTCGTTGCTTCCCCCTCCGCTGCTTTCGTCGCCTAACCCGCCGCTCATCTGACCCGCCGCTTGCCTGACTCGCCGTTCATCTGACTCGCCGCTTGCCTGACCAGTCGATCGCCCGACCGAACGTCCGGTCGAACGCGATAACGGCTGCCCGACCAGTGGCGTCTGTGTTATAAATATTGTGCACTATTAACAAGATTAATGGGTTCGCCGGCCGAACCAGATCGTATGGACGTGACGACGAGCGCGGCTGCACGACGCCGATCGCGGAGACACGTGCGAAGACACGCCGGACCCAGCGCTCCCGCCAGGTCGAGTGCCGGACCGCTGTGGTCGGCATCCCCGACCGCGGAGGCGCTCCGATGACGCCGCTGACGCTTCGGGCGGACGTGCCGGCCCTGCAGGAGGCCGACTACTTCAACTACGGCGCTCACGGACCGAGTCCGCGGTCCGTCCTCGAGGCGACCGACTCGTTTCTCGAGACGTTCGAGTACGAGTCGCCTGCCCGATCGAATCCTTACGTAACGGCGACCGAGGCCGTCGATCGGACCCGGGAGACGGTCGCGGCGTTCGTCGGCGCGGACCCCACGGAGATCGCGCTCACGGAGAGCACGACCGCCGGGATCAACGCGATCGCGAACGCGATCGACTGGGAGCCCGGCGACGTCGTCGTCCGGACCGACCTCGAGCATCCGGCCGGGATCCTCCCGTGGGACCGGCTCAAGCGGGAGGGCGTCGAGGTGCGCGTCGTCTCCACCACGGAGGGACGGATCGACCGCGAGGCGTACGCCGAGGCGGTCGCGGACGCGCGGCTCGTCTGCTTCTCGGCGATCACCTGGACCCACGGCACCCGGCTCCCCGTCGCCGAGCTGGTCGACGTCGCCCACGACGCGGGCGCGTTCGCGCTCGTCGACGCGGTCCAGTCCCCCGGACAGACGCCGATGGACGTCGCCGACTGGGGCGCCGACGCGGTGGCGGCGGCCGGCCACAAGTGGCTGTTGGGCCTCTGGGGCGGCGGCTTTCTCTACGTCGACGACGACGTCGTCGACCAGCTCCACCCGCGTTCGCTGGGCTACCGGAGCGTCGAGACGCCCACCGCGGACCCCTACGAGCTCGCGGCCGGCGCCCGTCGCTTCGAGGTCGGCACGGCGAACCCGGCGCCTCACGTCGGGCTCCGGGCGGCGATCGAGACGCTGGAGTCGGTCGGGATCGACCGGATCGAGGGCCGGATCGGCGAGCTCGCCGGCCGGCTCGCGGACGGCGTCCCCGCCGACCGGCTGTTGAGCCCCGCCGAGCCCGAGTCGGGACTCGTGACCGTCGACGTCGACGATCCCGAGACGACCGTCGAGCGGCTCGCCGACGAGGGGATCCGGCTTCGCGACCTCCCGCATCCCGAGGCGGTCCGCGCCTCCGTGCACGCGGTCAACACCGAGCGTGAGGTCGACCGACTGCTCGAGGCCCTCGAGGCGGCGTGGTGACGATGTCCGATCCTGACGCCGCTTCCGGGGCCGTGTCCGACGCCGCCGACGATGAATCCGAGGCCTCCGAAGGGGGACCCGTCCGCGTGTGGCTCGTCGAGCGGACCTATTCCGACGACGAGCAGAACATGGTCATCCTCGTGTACGCGACCCCCGACGGGACGCGGTACTTCCGGAAGGAGCGCGCGCTCACGAGCTTCACCGACGTCCGCGACACGACCGCCGCGGTGGCGGTCGACCCCGGAAACCTCGGCGCCGTCGACGAGCCCGACCGCCGCGAGCGGTACGCGGACGAGGCCGCCCGGATGGCCGCGGCACACGACCCCGACGACGTCGTGTGATCCGATTGCGATCCCGCTCGACCTGATCGCGACCATCCGTTCCGCGAGTACCTTTTTCCGGACTGCCCACGACCGGACCGTATGTCCGGGATCGTGTTCTTCCGGTGTACGGACTACGAGTCGACCGCGTCCTTTTACGTCGAGACGGTCGGCGCCGAAGTCTGGCTCGAGCAGTCCGCCTGTACCATCTGTCGGTACGACAACCTCCTCTTCGGCTTCTGCGCCGGCGAGGAGACCGAGACCGACGGCGTCATCACCTTCGTCACGGAAACGCGCGCGGGAGTCGACGACTTTTATGACCGCCTCGCCGACCGGGCCCGGGGCGAGCCGCGGCGGAACGACGAGTATGACATCTACCAGTTCTTCGCCGAGGATCCGGACGGGCGCACGATGGAGTTCCAGACGTTCCTCCACGAGGTCGATCCGGTCTGACCGATTCCATCAGATGAACGCGAGCGGAACCATCACCGCGATCCCGACGACGACGCCGGCGACGAGCTCGCGTCTCCCGCCGTACGGGAGCGGTTCGCCGATCGACAGCGCCTCCGGAATGAACTCCGAGAGGACCAGGTAGATCATCGCGCCCGCGGCGAACCCGAACCCGTACGGCAGAAACGCTCGAGCGGTCCGGACGAACGCGAACGCGATCACCGCGCCGATCGGCTGGGGGAGACTCGAGAAGACGGCCCACCAGACCATCCGCCCCTTCGAAACGCCCATCGCCCGCAACGGGATCGCGATCGCCGTCCCCTCGGGAACGTTGTGGATCGAGATCGCGACGGTCATGAAGATCGCCAGCAGCGGGACGGTGAGCCCCAACAGCTCGATCCCGCCCGCGAGTCCCAGGTCGGCGAAGGAGACGCCGACGGCGATCCCCTCGGGGAAGCTGTGCACGGTCAACACGCCCAGGATCAACACGAGCTTCGTGAAGTCGGCCTGCTCGTACTCGCGCGGGTCGATGTCGACGTCGAGCAACACCTCGTGGGCGATCACGACGAGGACGACACCGGCGGCCATTCCGATCGCGATCTCCACCGGGGTCCCCTCGGCGAGCCCCTCGTCAACCAGGCCGAACAGCGAGGCCGAGACCATGATCCCGGAGGCGAGCCCCCAGAGCGCGACCGTCCACCGGTCGCCGATCTCCTCGAAGAAGAGAAACGGAAGGGCGCCCAGGCCGGTTGCCAAGGCGGTGACCAGTCCGGCGAGAAACACCACGACGAGGTTCTCCAACGGCGCCATCGTCCCGTGGTTCGTGTACCTCGTTTAAAAGCCTCGTCCCGAACGCTGCTGCGGCTCGCTCACACGAGCAGCTGGACGTCCGATTCGGCCATGTGCTGCAGGGCGGTCGCCGCGCCGACGCCGACGGTGACGCCGTCGTGGAAGTCGTCCTCCTCATAGCCCATCAGGTCGATCGTCATCTGGCACGCCTGCAGGTCGACGCCTTGGTCCAACGAGAGCTCGATGAGCTCGTCGATCGTCGCGGTGCCGTTCTCGTCGATCCGCCGTTCCATCATCCGCGTGGCGAGCCGGTCCATCCCGGGCAGCGCGGCGAGCGCGTTCGGCATCGGCATGTTCGGGTTGCCGACCGCCGACAGGCGGAGGTCGTCCGACTTCTCCTCGTGGAGAATGTCGAGTCCCCAGAACGTGTGGAACACGACGACGTCCCAGCCGAAGGCGGCCGCCGTGCTCGCGAGGATGAGCGGGGGATACGCCATGTCGAAGCTCCCCTGCGTCGCCACGATCGTCATTTTCTTCGTGCCGTCGTCGGCCGCGGCCTCGAGAGCTGCGACCGTCTCCTCGAGCTCCGCGACGCGCTCGCGAAGCTCGGCCTCGGTCGACGGGGAGGCGGTATCCGTGCTCATCACGCCGTCTTCCGCACGTAGTGTTTGTACACGTCGCCCTCCTCGACCTGCTCGAGGAGTTCGACGCCGTCGGTACCGGCCGCCCAGCCGTCGAGGTCGCTCATGCTGCCGGCGTCGGTGGCGAGCACCTCCAGGACGTCGTCGACGGCGAGATCGTCGATCGCACCCTTCGTCTTGATGACCGGCATCGGACAGGATGCGCCTTTCACGTCGAGCGTTTCGGTTACGGTGTGTTCGGTGGTCATTGGATGTACACTCCCTTGGTGTATTGGAGCTACCACACAATACCAACTCGGCAGTAATAAGAATGCCGGTTCTTGTACCTACCACACACGACTGCCGGCGGCGGCCGCCGTACGTTGTGCAAACGTCGTTTGTGTGTCTGCGCATGCGTCGTGCACTCGATCCGAGGCGTTTCGCCGACGTTTTCCGGGCGCTTCGCCGACGTTTTCCGGGCGCTTCGCCGACGTTTCGTTTCGCTCGCGGCGTTCGACCGGGACGCACACCCGTCGACGGTCACTCTGTCGCGTGCAGGCTCGTCGGCCGCGGTACGAGTCGTCGTTTCGACTGACCGGTTGTGATGGACGCCGATCGTCACTCGACTCTCGGGATCGACGGTCTCGTCGTGTGTGCCGCCCTCCAGGTCGTGGACGTCGCCCTCCGTGACGTTCCCGACCTCTATATTGTGTGGTTTATGAATTACTATACAAACTCTTATATGCCGCCAACCGGTATGGTGCAATACACGCAATGAACCCGGAAGACTTCCCCACGCCGGATGCGGACGTGGAGACCATCGAGCCAGAGGCCCTGAAGGACCGGATCGACGCCGGCGAGGACGTCACGCTCCTCGACGTGCGGATGCAGTCGGAGTACGAGAAGTGGCACGTCGACGGCGAGACGGTCGAGTCGATCAACGTCCCGTACTTCGAGTTCCTCGAGGACGAGGTCGACGAGGACGTTCTCGACCGGATTCCGGCCGATCGTCCGATCTCGGTCATCTGTGCGAAGGGCGGCGCCAGCGAGTTCGTCGCCGGAACGCTCGCCGAACTCGGCTACGGCGTGAACCACGTCGCGGACGGCATGAACGGCTGGGCCCGGATCTACGAGGCCGTCGAGGTGACCGGCTACGACGGCGCCGGGACGCTGTTGCAGTATCAGCGTCCGTCCTCGGGCTGTCTGGGATACCTCCTCGTCGACGGCGGGGACGCGGCCGTGATCGACCCCCTGCGGGCGTTCACCGACCGGTACTTGGCGGACGCCGAGGCACGCGGTGTCGAGCTGACCTACGCGCTCGACACCCACATCCACGCCGACCACATCTCCGGCGTTCGCGCCCTTGCGGACCGCGGCGTCGAGGGCGTGATACCCGAGCCGGCCGTCGATCGCGGCGTCACCTATGCCGACGACCTGACCACGGCGGTCGACGGCGACGTCCTTGCGGTCGGCGACGCCACGATCGAGGCCGTCTACACGCCGGGGCACACGACCGGAATGACCTCCTACCTCGTCGACGATAGTCTGCTCGCGACCGGCGACGGGCTCTTCATCGAGAGCGTCGCCCGCCCGGACCTCGAGGAGGGCGACGAGGGTGCCCCGGACGCCGCCCGGATGCTCTACGAGTCGCTGCAGGACCGCGTGCTGACGCTTTCGGACGACACGCTCGTCGGCGGTGCCCACTTCAGCGATGCGGCCGAACCGGCCGCCGACGGCACCTACACCGCGTCGATCGGCGACCTGATGCGACGGATGGACGCGCTCTCGATGGACGAGGGCGCGTTCGTCGAGCTGGTCCTCTCGGACATGCCGCCCCGGCCGGCCAACTACGAGTCGATCATCGCGACGAACCTCGGCCGGGAGACCGTCGACGACGAGGAGGCGTTCACGCTCGAGCTCGGCCCCAACAACTGTGCGGCCAGCCAGGAGTCGCTGGCGGGTGACTAAGTCCCGATGACCCTCGATCCGGCGTTGCTCCAGGCGTTCGCCGAGCCGTTCCCGAACGGGCTCAGCCGATACGTCGTCGGCGGGCTGCTGGTCGGGCTCGGCGCGACCGTGATCTACGTCGGCACCGGGATCGCGGCGGGCGCGAGCACGTTCCTCGAGTCGACGCTCTCGTACGTCTCCGATCGGTCGCGGTTCCAGCGGTACGTCGCCTCGCGGGGCTGGCGGCTCGTGTTCACGTTCGGCATCATCCTCGGGGCCGCGCTCTTCGCGGCGACGGTCCAGTCCGGACTGATCACGACCTCGCTCTACCAGTCCGGATCGACGGGCCGGATCTACGAGCTCGCCGGCGTGACTCTCTGGCTCACCGATGTCCAGCCGTGGCGGCTGTTCCTCGGCGGGATCCTCGTCGGGATCGGCACCCGGGTCGGCAAGGGGTGTACCTCCGGCCACGGCGTCTGCGGGGTCGGGTCGGCCTCGAGGACCTCGATCGCCGGCGTGGTCACCTTTCTGCTGGTCGCCATCGTCACCGCGCAGGTCGTCGCGGCGCTGGGGGTGACGCCGTAATGGCGCGGAACCGCCACCCCGCGTTCCTCCCGCTGATCCTCGTCGGCGGTCTGGTCTTCGGGTTCGGCCTCGGCTTCAGCCACATGGCGCGGCCGGAGGTCGTGCTCCAGTTCCTGCAGTTTCAGGACTTCGGCCTCCCGTTCGTGATGTTCGGCGCGGCGATCGTCACGGGGATCGCCTTCGCGGTGCTCCCGCGGGTCGCCGACGCCGCGCCGTTGACCGGCGATCCCTTCGAGCGCCGCCTGAAGTCCTTCGACCGGAACGTCCTCGTGGGCGGCGCGATCTTCGGCGTCGGCTGGGGACTGTCCGGCATCTGCCCCGGCGCCGCATACGCGAGCCTCGGGGTCGGCAACGTCACCATCCTCTGGGCGATCGCCGGGATGTTCCTCGGCGCGTACCTCCAGGGCCGGTGGCGGAGCCGCCCGGCGTCGGGCGACGCATCGGCGCGGTAACCCGCAGGCGCTTTTCAGCTATGGATCCAACGACGATACTCCCAGTCGTGGCCGCGGCCATCGCCAGCCTGTTCATGGCGTGGGTCATCGGCGCCGGCTCCAGCGGCGCGACCCCGTTCGCGCCCGCGGTCGGCGCCGACGCGATCGCGACGATGCGGGCCGCCTTCGTGGTCGGCATCCTCGGGTTTGCGGGCGCCGTCACCCAGGGTGGTAACGTCTCGGCGGCCGTCGGGCGCGGGCTCGTCGACGGCGTCACCCTCCCGGTCGCGGGCGTCATCATCGTCCTCCTCGTCGGCGCGGGATTGATGGCGATCGGCATCCGTACCGGCTACCCGATCGCGACCGCGTTCACCGTCACCGGCTCCGTGATCGGCGTGGGACTCGCGCTCGGCGGCACGCCCGTTCCGAGCACGTCCCTCGAGATCGGTGCCGTCTGGCTGTTGACGCCGGTCGTCGGCGGCGGGATCGCCTTCGCCATCGCGAGCGTCCTTCCGCGGCCCGACGTGCCGGAATCGTGGAGCATCCCCCTCCTCGTCGCGATCGTCGGCGCGGTCCTCGCGAACGTCGGGTTCGCGTTCCTCGGCCCGACGGGCGACTCGGGCTCGATCGCCGCCGCCGTCGCCGGGGTCCTACGGGAATGGGTGGGAAGCCGGGGAGCCGCCTCCGTGCTCGTCGGCGGCGCCACCCTCCCGCTCGGCCCGGTCGCGGCCACGGTCGGCATCGCGACCGCGCTCGCCGCGCTCGTCCGGTGGGACGTCAGCCGCGACGAGACCGGGGGACTCAGGCGGGTCCTCCTCGGGCTCGGCGCGCTCGTGGCGTTCTCTGCGGGCGGAAGCCAGGTCGGCCTCGCGGTCGGACCCTTGCTGCCGCTTTTCGATGCGGTCGAGTCCGTCCCGACCGTCGCGATCCTCGTCGGCGGTGGCCTCGGGATCCTCGTCGGCTCCTGGACCGGAGCGCCCCGAATGATCGGCTCGCTCGCGCGCGAGTACTCCTCGCTGGGCCCACGGCGATCGATCGCCGCGCTCGTCCCGTCCTTTTTGATCGCACAGCTGGCGGTTCTGCTCGGCGTCCCCGTCTCGTTCAACGAGATCGTCGTCTCCGCGATGGTCGGCAGCGGCGCCGCGGTCGGCGGCTGGAACGCGGTCGACCCGCGGAAGATCGGATTCACGATCCTCGCGTGGATCGCCTCCTTCGCGGTCGCGTTCCTGCTCGGATACGGGATCGCGCTGGCGGCGATCTGATGCCGTTCGATGGAGGATCGTTCGATCGTATTCGTCCGATCGTTCGACCGTATTCGTCCGATCGATCCGACCGGTTTTATCGATGCGTCGTCAACGAACGGTATGGGATTTCACACCTTCGACGCCGGCCGTGCCGCCCAACTCGAGGAGGCCGGAAAGCGCTATCGCTACCTCTCGCGTGAGGAGCTGCTTGCGGCGATCGACCCGGATCCGGACGACGTCCTCGCGGACCTGGGCAGCGGCACCGGTTTTTATACCGACGACGTCGCCCCGCACGTCGACACCGTCCACGCGGTCGACGTCCAGGCCGAGATGCACGACTACTACCGCGAGAAGGGCGCGCCCGAGAACGTCGCGTTCGTGACGAGCGACGTGGCCGACCTGCCCTTCGAGACGGACGCGCTCGACGGCGCGTTCTCGACGATGACCTACCACGAGTTCGCGGGCGAGGCCGCCCTCGAGACGCTCGCCCGAACGATCGTCGGCGGCGGCCGGCTCGTGGTCGCCGACTGGTCCGCGGACGGTGCCGGCGAGGCCGGCCCGCCGGTCGCGGAGCGATACGCTCCGGCAGACGCGACCGACGCGCTCTCCGCGAACGGCTTCGACGTGGTTCGTGCCGAGGAGCGGCCGGAAACGTTCCTGATCGTCGCCGTTCGGCGGTGACCGAACCCACTCCGTGGACCCGGGACCGGGACACGTCCGCGGACACCCCTTCCGTGCCTGCGTTCCGTCGGCGCGTCGACGCACCAACAGTCAAGTCGCCGACCGTCCACGATGCGGTATGGAGTCCGCGGCGGTCCCCGACGTGGTCGGCGTGGTGAGCCTCTCGGCGATTCCGGACGCGCTCGGCGCGGTGAGCAGTGCCGAGGCGTTCGGCGCGGTGAGCGTCGCCGAGGCGTTCGGCGCGGTGAGCGTCGCCGAGGCGTTCGGCGCGACCGCGTCGGTCACCGGCGTGACGGCCGGGATCTCGGGGGCGACCGTCGTGTTCGGGCTCATTCTCGCTGCGCTCGTGCTCTTCGTCACCGAGGCGATCCCCAACGACGTCACGGCGATCGGCGTCATCGCGGCGCTCGTCCTGCTGGAGCCGTGGACGGGGGTCGACGCTCGGTCGGCGATCTCGGGATTCGCCAACCCGGCGACCGTCACGATCATCGCGATGTACATGTTGAGCGCGGGGATCCAGAACACCGGCCTCGTCCGCCGTCTCGGGATACACCTCGCGGACCGCGTCGGCGGCAGCGAGTTCCGGGCGCTCGTGGCGACCGTCTGCACGGCCGGCCCCCTCGCGGGGTTCATCAACAACACGCCGGTCGTCGCCGTCTTCATCCCGATGATCACCGACCTGGCCGCGGAGACGCGGACCAGTCCCTCGAAGCTGCTGTTGCCGCTCTCGTACGCGGCCATCCTCGGGGGCACCCTCACCGTCATCGGCACCTCGACGAACATCCTCGCGAGCGACTTCGCCCGGCTCCTGATCGACGGCCGCGACGGGATCGGGATGTTCGAGTTCACGGGACTCGGCCTCGTCGTGTTCGGCGTCGGGATCGCCTACCTGTTGACGGTCGGCCGACGACTGATCCCCGCGCGGGTGCCGGTCGACGCCGACCCGATCGACGAGTTCGACCTCGAGGACCACCTCGCGATGATGCGCGTCCGGCCGGACTCGCCGGTCGTCGGGCGACCGCTCGACGAGCTGGATGCCGAGGTTTCGGACGTCCGCATTCTCCAACTGCGCCGCGACGGGGAGGCCCGCGCGCGCCCCGACTCGCCGGAGCCGGTCCGGGCCGAAGACCGCCTCGTGGTCCACGGCACGCTCCAGGCGATCAACCGGCTTCGCGAGACCGCGGGCCTCGGACAGCTGCTGGGGCAGGACGTCACCGAGGAGACCTTCGAAGGGGCCGACACGGACGGGACGCTGGCGAGGGCGCTCGTGCCCGACGCGTCCGGGTACGTGGGGGAGACGATCGCCGAGACCGGGTTCGCCGACTACCACGACACGACCGTTCTGGCGGTCCGTCGCGAGGGCGAACTCGTCCGGACCGGGCTCTCCGAGCTGTCCCTCCGGGCCGGCGACCTGCTGCTCGTTCGCACCACGCCGGCCTCGATCCGGTATTTCACCGACGCCGGCGACCTCCTGGTGGCCGACGAGGTCGCCGTCGACCGGCTCGCGACGGCCGACCCCGCGACGGTCGCGCCGATCTCGGACACGGCGCCGGTCGCGGTGGCGATCATGGTCGGCGTCGTGGGCGTCGCGGCGCTCGGCTCCCTTCCGATCGTTATCGCCGCGCTTGCCGGCGTCTTCACGATGGTCGTGACGGGCTGTCTCCGCACCGCGGACGCCTACGACGCCGTCTCCTGGAACGTGGTCTTCCTGCTCGCGGGCGTCATTCCGCTCGGGCTCGCGATGGACCGAACCGGCGGGGCCGCGATGCTCTCTGAGCTGCTCGTCTCGACCGCCGACGTCCTCCCGCTCCTGGCCGTTCTGTTTCTGTTCACCGCCGTGACGGGGCTGCTCGCCAACGTGATCACGCCGGTCGCCACCGTCGTGTTGATGATCCCCGTCGCCGTCGACGCCGCGGCCAGGCTCGGCGCCAACGAGTTCGCCTTCCTGCTCGCGGTCACCTTCGCCGGCGCGACCTCCTTTATGACGCCGGTCGGCTATCAGACGAACCTGATGGTCTACGGCCCCGGCGGCTACCGGTTCGGCGACTTCCTCCGGGTCGGGGGACCGCTCCAGCTTCTCCTGGCGGTCGTGACGACCGTCGGGATCGCGGTCGGCTGGGGGTTGTGAGCGTCCCGGCGCGACCTGCCTTCGTCCGAACGCGGGGAACGGTTTTCCCGGAGCCGCCCGTATGCCGGGTATGGCTCCCGACGTCATCCAGCTCGGCAACGACGAGCGTGACGAGTTCCTCGGCACCGGCGGCACCGGCGTCCTCTCCTTCGCCGCGGACGCGAACGATCCTCCTCACTCGGTCCCCGTCTCCTACGGCTACGACGCGGCCGACGAGACGTTCTACTTTCGGCTCGCGACCGGGGCAGACAGCGGCAAAGGTGATCCGACCGACCGTCCCGTCTCGTTCGTGACCTACGGGCAGCGCCAGGGACGCTGGAACAGCGTCGTCGCCGAGGGGCGGCTCGTGGTTACCACCGACGAGGACGTCGCGCTCGAAACCCTCCAGGGGCTCGAGCGCGTCCACATCCCGTTCGTCGAGATCTTCGGGGCGCCGCCGGATGCGATCGACTTCGAGTTCTTCCGGCTCGACCCGGCGGACCTGACCGCTCGCACCGAGCAGCCGGTCCGTCGCTGAGAGATATAAATACGGCCGGACGTCTCCCGCATATCCTTATCAATCATCGACTCCGAACGTCGGCGCTCGACCGCGTCCTGACGATCGGATGGCGTGAGTGAGGCGACGGTCGAGTTCGGTATCGGGGACGGCCGGTTCAGTGTCGGAGTCGGTCGGTTAGCCGTCAGAGACGGTCGGTTCGGCATCGGTCGAGTCCGCTTCCCCGACGAGCACGACCGGGACCTCGACGTCCTCGACCACCGCGGCGGCGGTGCTGCCGAGGAGCACGGTCTTCATCGTCGAGCGTCCCGTCGAGCCCATCACGACGAGGTCGATCCCCGCCTCTTGGACGTACGCGAGCAGTTCCTCGTGGGGGACGCCCGTCCGGATCGCGGTGACGACCTCGAGGTCGGGTCCGGCGGCCGACCGGACCGCCTCGGTGGCCGCCTCGCCCTCCCGCCGGAGGTTCTCGCGGACCGTCTCCGGGTCGACGATCGCGTTGTCGTAGGCGGTTCGCGTTTCGACGACGTAGACGGCGTGCAGCGTCGCGTCGTGGGCCGTCGCGAGGGCGATCGCGTGGTCGGTCGCCTCCCTGGCGGTCCCGCTGCCGTCGGTCGCGAGAAGCACGTCGGTGTACACGGCCGCGGGTTCGTTCGGCTCCTACAAAGGTCTATTCGACGGCATGCGCCGTTCCGCCGGCTCCGAAACGGTGGCGGGCCGGTGTGGCCGGCGTCACGCCGTGCGGTCCGTCGACGACCCACCGCGCCGCCGGTCCCCGTTCCGGCCGGTCTTCCGGCCCGCGAGCAGGAACAGCGCGACCAGGAGCGCGCCGAACGTGACCGTTCCGATCCCCACCGGGGAGACCGAGATGGCGCCCAGCCCGACGACCGAGATCGCGGTCACCGCCGCGCCGAGGACCACGGCCACTCCGAGCAGGACCGCGCCGATGAGCTTGATCGCCCCGTCGAGCCGTGAGACCGATCGTTCAGGTGACATACACGTATTCCTTGGTTCCATACTCTTAAACCAACGACGCCGATTCTCAGGACGTTGGAACACCGATGAGCGCGACCGGTTCACGAAACGGAACCTTCGACCCCGTCGGCGGCCCCCGTGAGGGGCGGTCCTCGTCGCGAAGACGGATCCCCGCGACCCTACTTCGAGTCGGCCTCGGCCAGCTCCGACTCCGTCCGCCACTTGTCGAAGAAGGAGATGTAGCCGTAGATCCCGAACGCGAGCACGACGACCGCGATCAGGTACGGGACGATCGGCACGCTTACGCCGAGGAACTCGAACAGCGTCCGGAGTTCGTAGAGCCCGATGCCGAACACCGCGAGCGCGACGAGCAGGCCGCCGCGGGTGATCGACGGATCGACCATCACGGCCACCCCCCGATCCGGCCGCCGCCCAGTGCGTCGGCCGTTCGGTCGGCGAGGAGCGCGATGGCGTCCGGCGCTCGGTCCACGACCGTTGTGAGGACGTTCGGGGCCCGGTCGACGAGGATCGGGACGGCGTCGAGGACCATCGGATACGCCTCGCCGCCGGGACCCAGCAGGCCGCCACGCTGGATGATCGCGACGATCGGGAGGGCGTACGCCAGCAGCACGAGCAGCACCGCGATCCCGCCCCACAGGCGAATGTTGTCGAGGACGAGCGGCGCGTCCTCCGCCCCGGAGATCGGCTCGGAGATCGTCTCCGCGAGCCCGTCGGTTCGGTCGTTCCCCATCGTCAGGACGACGTTGCTGAGGAACAATACGGCGGAGGCGAAGAGGATCGTCCCGCCGATGGCGACTTGGAGGTTCAGTTCCGCGTAGCCGCCGAAGGCGCTCCCGTACTCGAACCCGCTGTACGTCGGCTCCGCGGTCCGGCGCGGAACGCCGAGCAGCCCCTGCGCGTGCATCGCGTTGGACATGAGCCCCATCCCGACGAACCAGAGGACGACCTGCGCTAGCCCGATCTGCTTGCTGTAGATCGGCTTGTTGGTGATCTGTGGCCACAGCCAGTAGGTCGCCGCCATGAACGTCAACGCGACGGCGGTTCCCACGGTGAGATGGAAGTGGCCGGGGACCCAGATGGTGTTGTGGATGAGGTAGTTGATGTTCATCCCGGCGTTGACCATCCCGGAGTAGCCGCCGGCCGCGAACATCAGCCCGGCGAGCATCATCCCGGTGAACGCCGGGTTACGCCACGGCAGCGTGCGCAACCAGCCGAAGAGGCCGGTTCCGCCGCGCACTCGTGCGCCATACTCGACGCTTGCGACCACGGTGAACGCGGTCAGCAGGCTCGGCAACAACAGGAACATCGTGTTCGTCATCGCGACGAACTTGAATCCCTCCGCGATGCCGGGATCGAGGTACTGGTGGTGGATCCCGACCGGCGTCGACAACAGGAGGAACAGCACGAACACCACGCGGGCAAGCGGGTCGCTGAACAGTCGCCCGCCGGCGATCGACGGCAGGACCGTGTACCACAGCAGGTACGCCGGCATCAGCCAGAAGTAGACGACCGGGTGGCCGAAGAACCAGAACAGCGTCCGCGTCAGCGTCGGGTTGACGGTCTCGATCAGTCCCAGCGACCACGGCAGCAGGAAGAACAGCACCGAGATCGCCAGCGCCGACGTCGCCACGTACCACATGATCGTCGTGGTCAGGACCATAAAGGTCTGCAGCGGGATCCGCTCGTCCGGGTTCTCGCGCCGCCAGGCGAGGTAGGTCCGCCACCAGTCGAGTCCCGCCAGCCAGGTCCCGACCAGGAACACCGCCAGCCCGCCGTAAAAGAGCGGGTGCGCCTGCAGCGGGGCGTAGAAGGTGAAGAGCACGTCCGCGCTCATATCGACGGCGCTGGTGAACCCCGCGAGGATCGTGATCCCGGTCAGCGTCATCCCGGTCGCCATCAGCCCGTACCACGTCCAGGAGAACCGCATATTCACGAGCGGGCGGTCCAGGCTCCGCACGAGCGCCCAGGTGAACACGCCCACCAGGAAGAAGATGGTGAAGCTCAACACCAGGAAGACGCCGTGTGCCGTGAGGAACGTGTAGTAATCGACCGAGCTGAACGGCCGGGCGATCCCGGTCCGGTGGAGCGTCTGAATGATCCCGAAGGTCGTGCCGATCGCGAACGCCAGGAACGCCCCGAGGAACGTGGCCCGGACGATGCGTGCCTCATCGGGGAACCGGTCGTAGAAGGTTTCCGAACCGGATTCGGGTCCGCCGGCCGTGTCGTCCGACGCGGTCGCCGGCGCGTCCGCGGTCGCGGTCATTGGTCACCTCCGCTTTCGTCGCTCCCGTCGGCGCCGCCGTCGCCAGCCCCGTCGGCGCCGTTCGACGCTTCGAACTCGTCCTGCGGAACGATCTCGACCGTGGCCTCCATTCCGTGATGGGCGGCACCACAGTATTCGTTACAGATGACGCCGTACTCGGTCGGACCGCCGGTCTCGACGGTCAGCGTCGAGACCTCGCCCGGGATCACCATCGTGTTGGCGTTCGTGCCCACCACCTCGAAGCCGTGGGTGACGTCCCGCGAGGTCACCATGAACGTCACCGTGCTGTTTGCCGGTATCACGATCGGGTCGGGCTCGAAGCCGAACTGGAAGGCGACGACGTACGCCTCGTACTCGTTTTCCCCAACCTGCTCGACGCGCGGTTCGGCGAAGCGGTCGTCCTCGTCCAACGCCGTCGGATCGACGGTCGGCTGGTCGGCGGCGACCATCGAGACGCCCGGCCCGACCGCGCCGTAGGTGACCGAGCCGATGAGCAGCAGGATCAGCCCGAGCCCGAGCGCCAGCCAGATCTTCTCGTAGCTGTGTACGTGCATCGGTCATCCCACCACGATCAGGTCGTTCCCGAGGAACTCCACGAAGTAGATGTACACCCACATCGTCACCAGGATGCAGAAGTACACCAGGATCAACGCGAGGGTCCCCTTCGGGTCGAACGACTTCGGGTCCTCGACCAGCCCCGCCGCCGTCTGCTCGCTGTCTGTCGTACCCATAGGCAAAAGTTACCGAACTCGACCACTTATATCCGCAGGGTGGTCTCGCCGCCTGGGATCGCCCCAGGCCTATTTATTCTCGGCCCTACACGTTCGGAGTATGGATCTTCCGCCGCAACGCATCGTGCTCCTGGGTCTCCTCGCGACGCCGACGGCGATCGTCTTCGCCGCCTCCCGCGGCGAGCCGGCGGTCGTGCTCGCGGTCGTCAACGTGCTCATCATCGTCGGGAGCCTCGTCCGGGCGACCGGCGGCGAGACCGGTGCGGCCCACCACGACGCCAAGGACGAGACGTCGGCCGCATAGCTCCGCGGAACTCCACCTCCGCGGAGCCATCCAGTAAACGACCCCCGAGAAGTCATCGAGATGGCCACCTGCACACTCTGTGACCTTCCCACGCCCGCGGATCCCGTCACCGACCCCGACGTCGAGGGCGCGTTCTGCTGTCGCGGCTGCCTCGAGGTCTCCCGGTCGCTCGGCGGGATGGCGGACCTCGAGGACGCCGCCGCGGACGTCGACGCCGCGATCGGATCGACCGCCGCGGATCCGGGTGCTTCCGGGACTGGACCCGTCGATACGGAGCGGTCCGTCGACGACCTCGAGACGACCTATCTCCACGTCGACGGGATGCACTGTGCGACCTGCGAGCGGTTCCTCGAGGTGACGGCGGGCCGGGCGGAGGGCGTCGAAGCGGCGACCGCGAGCTACGCGACCGACACGGTCCGCGTCGACCACGACCCCGACCGGATCGACGATGCGACCCTCACGGACGTCCTCTCGACCGCGGGCTACGAGGCCACCGACCGCCGCGATCGGACCGAGATCGAGGACGATGCCGTCGACGTCGTCCGGTTCCTCGTCGGCGGCGGTCTGTTCGGGATGATGGCGATGCTGTGGTACGTCCTCTTTTTATACCCGGCCTACTTCGGCTACGACCCCCTCGTCGACCTCGGCGGCCTCTCGGGTCGGTACCTGTTCGCACAGATCTGGGTGTTCACCTCGGTCGTGCTCTTTTATACCGGGTTCCCGATCCTCCGCGGCGCGTACGTGAGCCTTCGCGCCCGGCAACCGAACATGGACCTCCTCGTGTCGCTCGCCGCGGGCAGCTCCTACGCCTACAGCACCCTCGCGATGCTCGTCGGGCGAACCGACCTCTACTTCGACGTGACGATCGCCGTCATCCTGGTCGTCACCGGCGGCGGCATCTACGAGACCCGGATCAAGCGCCGCGCGACCGGCCTCCTCTCGGAGCTGACCGCCGCGATGGACGACGCCGCCAGGCTGGCCGACGGCGACGAGGTTCCGATCGAGGACGTCGAGCCGGGCGACCGCCTGCGAGTCCTCCCGGGCGAGCGCGTCCCGCTCGACGGAACGATCGTCGAGGGGACCGCCGCCGTCGACGAGGCGCTCGTCACCGGCGAGTCGCTCCCGGACACCAAACGTCCGGGGGACGCCGTTCGCGGCGGGACCGTCGTCACCGACGCGCCGCTCGTCGTTCGCGTCGGTCCGGACGCGACGAGCACCCTGGACCGGCTCGTCGAGCTGCTCTGGGACGTCCAGAGCGCGCGCTCGGGCGCCCAGCGGCTCGCCGACCGCCTCGCGACCGTCTTCGTCCCCCTCGTCGTGACCGTCGCCGTGGTCGTCGGTCTCCTCCGGCTGGCGACCGGCGCGGCGCCCGCAAGCGCCGCCCTCGTCGCGCTCACCGTGCTCATCGTCTCGTGTCCGTGCGCGTTCGGGCTCGCGACGCCGCTGGCGGTCGCCGCCGGGATCCGGGAGGCCGCCGAACGGGGGATCGTGATCGCCTCCGCGGCCGTCTTCGAGCGCGCCGGATCGATCGACACCGTCGTCCTCGACAAGACCGGAACGCTCACCGACGGCGAGATGCGCGTTCTCGACGTCGAGTCCCTTGCCGGCACGACCCCGGCCGACGGGACTGACGACGGGACGGTTGATCCGGTCGATGCCGACGAGGTCCTGGCTCGGGCCGCGACCCTCGAACACGCGTCTCCGCATCCGATCGCGACGGCGATCGTCGACCAGGCTGACCCGGCCGGCGATCAGGCGACCGGGCCCACCGACCGGGTTGCCGATGGCGGCGTCCTCGAGAACGCGCAGGGGGCGACTGCGTTCGAGACGCCCGCGTTCGGGGACGGTCGTCACGCCGGCGACGACTCGACGCCGCCGGACGTCGATGCGAACGTCCGTGACCGTGGCGTCGTCGGGACGATCGACGGGGTCGAACACCGCGTCGGTCACCCGTCCCTCTTCGACGCCTGGACGATTCCCGACGGAGTTGCGGATCGAATCGACGCCAGCCGATCGCGGGGGAACGTTCCTGTTCTCGTCGGGTGGAACGGTGCCGCCCGCGGCCTGATCGCGGTCGGGGACGACGTCCGCGATGGGTGGGAGTCCGTCGTTTCCGATCTCGCCGATCGGGGACTGGAGATCGTCGTGTTGACCGGCGACAGCCCGGAGGCCGCCTCGCGGTTCGAGACACATCCGTCGATCGACCGCGTGTTCGCCGGCGTCCCGCCGGAGGCCAAGGCGGAGACCGTCTCCCGGCTCGCCGAGACGCGGTCGGTCGCGATGGTCGGCGACGGCAGCAACGACGCGCCCGCGCTGGCGGCCGCGACGCTGGGGATCGCGGTCTCGGGCGGGACCGATCTCGCCGTCGACGCCGCCGATGCCATCGTCCTGGAGGACCGGCTGGCCGCGATCCCGGAGCTGTTCGCGCTGATCGCCGGGACGAACGGGCGCATCAGGGCCAACCTCGGCTGGGCGCTCGTCTACAACGCGGTCGCGATCCCGCTCGCCGTCGCGGGTCTGTTGAATCCGCTGTTGGCCGCGCTCGCGATGGGTTCGAGCAGCCTCCTCGTGGTGCTCAACTCCTCGCGGTCGATCCTCGACGATCCGTGACCCGGATCGGCGAACGTGACCCCATCCGCCGGTGATCGATGACCCGACGAACAACGTTTTTTACACGGGGCATCGACTGCCGAGTATGAAGGTCCTGCTCGGGATCGGCGGCAGCGACGACTCGCTTCGCGCGCTCGAACGGACGGTCGACCGCGCCGTGGCGGCCGGCGACGACCTCGTGGTCGCCGTGCTCGAGAATCCCGACTCCGACCGCACCCCCGAGGAGGTCGCGGAGCACGTGGAATCCACACTCGCGGACCTCGAAGCCGACGTCGACGTCGAGGTCCGGCTCGTCGAGGGTGACCCCGGCAGCCGGCTCGTCGACATCGCCGAACGCGAGGGATTCGACCGGATCGTCCTCGGCGGCGGTCAGACGAGCCCGATGGGGAAGATCACGCTGGGAAGCATCGCGGAGTTCGTCCTGTTGAACGCCAAGACGACCGTCACGCTCGTCCGATGACGCCGAACCGCTTCCCCGAGGAGGTCGCCGACGACTATCCGGAACCGCCGATCAGGTTCACCGACCGGACCGACCGCGCGATCGAGGTTCGCGCCTACGACGGGAGCGAGCGGGAACGCGACGCGCTCGCGTCGATGTACGAGGCGTTCGATCCGGCCGACCGCGCACAGGGTATCCCGCCGGGACACGCCGACGAGATCCGGAAGTGGCTCTCCACGATCCTCGATGCGGACTGTTACAACGTCCTCGCGTGGCACGGCGACGACGTCGCCGGCCACGCGACGCTCGTCCCGCCCCCCGACGACGACGGCGAGTACGAGCTCGCGATCTTCGTCCTGCAGGAGTATCAGGAGGCCGGCATCGGAACCCGCCTGATCGAGGCCCTGCTCGGATACGGCCAGGCGGACGGCGTCGAGGCGGTCTGGCTCACCGTCGAGCGATGGAACCACGCCGCGGTCTCGCTGTACGAGAAGATCGGCTTCGAGACCTCGGACGCCGAGAGCTTCGAGATCGGGATGTCGCTCCGGCTCAACCCGCCGGGCCGGGCGGCCGACGACGCTGACGCCGACGAGTAGTTAGACCGACAGGACCGGCTGACTCGCGTACAACAGCACGTACTCGGCCGCCTTCTCGAGCACCTCGCCCGGGTCCCCGGAGACCGGCTCCCGCGGGACCACGAGGAAGTCGGCGTCGACCTCCTCGGCGGTGTCGAGGATGACGCTTCCCGGATGGGTCGTCTTCACCTTCGTCGAGAAGCCGTACGCGATGGAGGTCGTCACGGGGACGCCCGTTCCGTCTGCCCGGTCGAAGATCGCCTCGGTGAACGATTCCGTATCGGTCGCGACCGTCGATTCGTCGACGGCCCCGGTCTCGATCCCCCGAGCCACGTCCTCGCCGAGGACGTACACCGCGTGGACGGTCGCGCCGTACTCCTCGGCGATCGCGATCGCGTACTCGACCGCCTGCTGTGACTCGTCGCTGCCGTCCACGGGGGCCAACACCAGGTCGATGTCGAGGGTCGCCATGTTCTACCGGTTCGTCTCGCCCCTCAAAAACCCCCCTGTCCCGACTGGCCGAGCGGCCCTTTTAAGCACGGGGCGGCTGAACGGTCGCGTATGTTCGAGACCATCGTCATCGCCACCGACGGCTCCGACAGCGTGCGCCGCGCCGTCGACGTCGCGCTCGATCTGGCCGACCGATTCGACGCGACGGTCCACGCGCTGTACGTGATCGACAGCGGCGAGGTCGAATCCTCCCCCGACGAGGTCAGGGACGATCTCCGTGATGCGCTCGACTCCCGGGGTCGGGAGGCGATCGAGACGGTCGAACGCGACGCCGCCGTGCCGGTCGAAACCGCCGTTCGGGAGGGACGGCCGGCGGCCGAGATCTCGACGTACGCCCGCGACGTCGATGCGGACGTCGTCGCGACCGGCACCCGTGGTCGACACGGCGAGAACCGATTCCTCATCGGCTCGGTCGCCGAGCGCGTCGTCCGGACCTGTCCCGTCCCGGTCCTCACCGTCAGACAGCTGTCCGGCGAGTGACGGGACGGTCCACGGTTCATTCGGTCGCGTCGGTCAGCCACGACCGGTCCGCCCGCCGAATCGATCGGCGCGGAACCGCGGAGTTTTCCACCTCCCGCCCGTCGCTCGCGTATGGACGAGGAACTCATCGACGACGGCTCGATCCCGCTGTCCCGCCGGACCCGGCTCCCGGGCGCGGGCTTTTTTTATCCCGACTCGCTCGACGAGGAGCGTGCCGAGCGCCGCGCCGAGGAGACTCTCACGGGTGCCGAGGCGGTCGTGATCGCCGACGGCGACGCCGACGGGCTCGCTTGCGCCGCAATGGTGCGTGCGCAGTACGACGCCGCCCTCGACGTTGCCGACTTCGAGGCCGACATCGCGGACCGCATTGCGGACGAGTCGGACGCCGACGCAACCGGTGACGCCGAGACGGATGGGGACACCGACGCGGCCGAGGGCGCCGAACAGTCATCCGACGACGTCGAGGAACCCCACGAGCGCTCGACGGTCGCGCTCCTCGCGGCCGGCCCCTACTCGATCGACGACTCCCTCGAGCGCGTCCTCGAGTACGCCGACCCGGGGATCGACCTGTTCGTCTGTGACCTGTGTCCCGACGACTTCGAGTGGATCGCCGACCCCCTCACGGGGCTCGTCGACCACGCCGCCTCGATCCGGTGGTTCGACCACCACCAGTGGGACGACGAGACCGCCGCGGCGGTCCGGTCGGCCGGCGTCGACCTCGTCGTCGGCGATTCCGAGGAGGAGTGCACCGCGGACGTCGCGCTCCGGTCGCTCCCCCACGAGTTCGACGACCGGTGGACCGAGCTGGCCGCCGTCACCCGCGATCACGACCTCTGGATCAAGGAGGACCCTCGCTCCGACGACCTCGCCGATTACGCCTACTGGACCGGCGCGGAGGAGTACGTCACCGTGGTCGGCGCCTACGGCGCGGACCTCCCCGAGACGGTCGATCGATTCCTCGAGCATCGACGCGTGGAGAAACGCGAGCGGATCGAGGCCGCCGTCGACCGGGCGGTCGTCCACGAGGTCGGCGACTGGTCGGTCGCGGTCACCTACGGCCGCTGTTCACAGAACGAGGTCGCCGAGACGCTCCGCGAGCAGGGTGCCGACGCGGCGGTGATCGTCAAACCCGCCGGCTCCGCGTCCATCCGCGGATCGGACGGCTTCGAGCGCGCCCACGAGGTCGCCGGCCGCGTCAACGGCGGCGGCCATCCCAAGGCCGCCGGCTGCAAGCCCGACATCTACGACGACATGCTCGATTACGCCAACCACTGGACGACCGAGGGACAGGCCGCACGCAAGGTCATCCTCGGCGCCTTCGAGGCCGTCGCGGACGAGGCGGCCGAGAACGCGGCGACCGAGGCCGCGGCCGAGTAGCCCCGCCGGACGTCTCTCCGACACCGTCACTTCGCCGACGTTACTCGCGCTCGCCCACGAGCCACTTGTGTGAGAAACTCTCGCCGCATTCACACTGCGCGTACGCGTGCACCACGTCGCCCTCGGCGTACAGCCCGCCGACCTCCTCGTTTTCGGCCTCTGCGAACGCGAAGATGAAGCTGATCGCGTGGCCCCCGTCGGAATCATTCGCCGACTCGCCGTCCGCGGCCGGGCAGGTCGCCCCGTCGAGCGTCCTGGCGATCGTTCCGTCGGTTCCCATCGCCTGCTTTGCGAAGCCCATCGCGTCCATCCCGGTCCCGGCCTGAAACGCCGAGCGGCCCCGCTCCCCGTCGACCACGAGGAGGACGCCGTGTTCCCGCTCCGTTCCGATCGACCGGAGCCGGGAGTCGTCGTCGAGGAAGCCGTCGCTCACGAACAACACGACGTCCTCGAGCCGCTCGCCGGCCAGAAACTCGTCGAGTGCGCTCATACCCCTCCTGGGTCGTCCCGCCCTAAAAGCCGCCCGTCATCGATCCCGCGGCCGTTCGGACGGGGAGCCGATCGACCGACGGACGCGCCGAAGTTTATAAGCGATCGCGACGCAGCCGCCCCATCACCTGACCGTCGCCGCGGAACGGGTCGCGGGTGCGCGGCGCGTCGTTCCGCGGTTCGCCCAGCGCCGCCTGTTCGCCATTCCCGTTCCCGACTTCACAACCGGCTCCGGATCGTTTCGGCTGTTCCCTCTCCGACGCCCTCGACGTCGGTCAAATCCGCGAGCGATGCCGACCGGACGTTCTCGACCGATCCGAACCGTCTGAGGAGCCGCCGTCGGGTCTCGGGCCCGACGCCCGGTACCTCGTCGAGCACCGTCGACACGTCGTCCCGGAGCGACTGGTGGTACTGGACGGCGAACCGATGCGCCTCGTCGCGGACCCGCTGGAGCAGGTGCAGCTCCGGCGCGTCGGACGGCCAGTCCCGGGGGCCGTCCGGCGTGATCACGATCTCCTCCGCCTTCGCCAGGCCGACCACAGGAACGTCCCAGCCTGTCGCCGAGAGGGCGTCCATCGCGGCGCCGAGCTGCCCCTCGCCGCCGTCGACCAGCAGCAGGTCCGGATCCGGCCGGTCGTCGCGACCCTCGACGGCGCGGGTCGCCCGCCACCGAACCAGCTCCCGGACGTTCTCGTAGTCGTCGTTTCGGTCGGGGAGCTTCTTGCGCCGGTAGGCTCCCGTCTCCGCCGACCCGTCGACGAAACAGACGTTCGACCCGACGACGTCCCGTCCGCCGGAGTGGCTCACGTCGAACCCCTCGATCCGATCGGGGCGGTCGATGCCGAGACGTTCGCCGAGCGCCCTCAGCTCGTCGTCCCGGCCGCTTCGCTGCCGGGCGTTTTTCAGCGCCAGCTCGACGAGCCGTGCCTCGCGACCGGCGCTCGGCACACGCACCGAGATGCCCTGCGTCTCGAGCCATCCCACGACGTCGTCGTCCGTCGGTCGTTCCGCAAGGAGCACGACGTCGGGGAGATCGCGCTCGGCGTAGTACTGGGTGAGGAACGCCGAGAGCACGGCGGCCGGAGACGTGCCACCGACGCCGGCGTTCGAACCGATCGCCTCTCCATCGACTGCCCCGTCCCCAGCCTCCATCTCGACCGACGGGCGGTCGAGCCGGTGGCGGCTCCGGTCGACGAGCTGACCGTTCTCGCTGTGCAGTCGTGCCACTCGGGCGGCGTCTCCCTCGATGGCGGCCGCGAGCACGTCCGTCGTCCCGTCGGCGGACCGCGAGGAGACGGCCGCCTCGCCGTCCCCGTGGAACGCACGGACCGCCTCGAGCTTGTCGCGGAGGTTCGCCGCTCGCTCGAAGGCCGCTTCCTGTGCGGCCGCCTCCATCTCCCGCTCGATCGGGTCGGCGAGGACGCCGGTTTCTCCCTCGAAGAACCGGCGGACTGACTCGACGTCCTCGAGGTAGTCCTCCGCGTCTATCTCGCCGGTACACGGCGCCGAACAGAGACCCATTTCGTAGTCCAGACACGGCCGCTCCCGTCCCTCGTACTTGTGGTCCGAGCAGCCGCGCAGTCCGTAGACCTCCCGAAGCGCCTTGACGACGGTCTCGACGCGACCCTTGTCCGTGAAGGGACCGTACGCGATCGCACCCGCCTCGGGGTTCCGCGTCACGGCGATCCGCGGGACGTCGTGGTCCGTGAGCTGGACGAGCGGATAGGATTTGTCGTCGGTCAACCGGACGTTGTACCGTGGCTGCTGGCGCTTTATGAGGTTCGCCTCCAGCAGAAGCGCCTGCGTTTCGGTGTCGGTGACCGCGAAGTCGACCGTCTCCGCCCGGTCCACCATCCCGCGAATACGTGCCGATCGCGGATCGGCATACGACCGTACTCGGCTTCGGAGATCGACCGCCTTGCCGACGTACAGCGTCGTCTCCCCGGCCTGGAACTGATAGACTCCCGGTTCTCGCGGGAGGTCAGCTGCACGCATACGGACCTCCCTCGTTTCCATCGGTTCGAGGTACGGGCCTCGTGGGTTTCAACTCCGCGGTCGTCCGGACAGGTCCGTCGTCGAGCGGCGGTGGTGTCGGTCTCTGACACGACGTCGACGCCGACCGAGACAGACACAGTTATGCGGGACCCTCCGTTACGGCCGCCTATGACTGACCATCACGCGGCCCACGCTGGGGGATCGGGATGCGAGTAGTCGCGAAGTTCGGCGGCACGAGCCTCGGCAGCGGCGACCGGATCAACCGCGCGGCGGACTCGATCGCGACGGCGGTCGAGGAAGGCCACGAGATCGCCGTCGTCGCCAGCGCGATGGGGTCGACGACCGACGAGCTCCTCGACGAGATCACCTTCGAGGCGGACGAGGCGGACCGCGCCGAGATCGTCTCGATGGGCGAACGGACGAGCGTCCGGATGCTGAAGGCCGCCCTCGGGGCACGCGGCGTCGACGCGATCTTCCTCGAGCCCGGCAGCGACCGCTGGCCGGTGATCACGAACGAGGTCGGGGAGCTCGACGTCGAAGCAACCCGTGAGCGGGCCCGACAGCTCGCGGCCGACCTCGACGGAGTCGTCCCCGTCATCACGGGTTTCCTGGCGCAGGACCACCTCGGCAACGTCACCACCCTCGGCCGCGGCGGGTCGGACACGACCGCCGTGATGCTCGGCAACTACATGGATGCCGACCAGGTCGTCATCGTCACCGACGTCGAGGGCGTGATGACCGGCGACCCGCGCGTCGTCGAGGGCGCCCGGAACGTCGGTCGGATCACGGTCGACGAGCTCCGAAACCTCTCGTTCCGGGGTGCGGAGGTGGTCGCGCCGAGCGCGCTCTCGTACAAGGACGAGGACCTCGTCGTTCGCGTCGTCCATTACCAACACGGCGACCTCCTCGAGGGCGGCACGCGGATCGAGGGCCAGTTCGAGAACCTGATCGACATGCAGGAGCAGCCGCTCACCTGCGTCACCGTCGCCGGGCGGGCGATCCGCAACCGGCCGGGGATCCTGGCCGAGCTCTCCGACGCCCTTCGAAACGAGGAGATCAACGTGGACGCCGTGGCCTCCGGGATGGACTCTGTCACCTTCTACATCGACCGGGAGCGCTCCGAGGACGCGGAGGCGGTGCTTCACGAGCGGGTCGTCGAGGACGACACGCTCTCCTCGGTCACCGTTCACGATCCGATCGCCGTCATCCGGCTGACCGGCGGCGAGCTACCCAACCAGCCGGGGATCATCCAGGAGATCGTCGGACCGATCGCGTCCGCCGGGATCAACATCGTCGACCTCATCACGAGCGCCACGTCGGTCGCCCTCTTCGTGGCATGGGAGGACCGCGAGCGGGCGCTCGAGATCGTGCAGGACGAGTTCGACCAGTAACGGTCGGACTCGACTCGACCGTCGTTCGATCCGGTGCTGGACCGGGTCCGGCCGGTCAGGCCTCCGAGTCGGCGTCCGGCCCGTTATCCACGGCGACGGACACGCCGTCCTCGGCGACCGTGACGCCGGCCGCACAGACCGGGTGATCGAACGCCGCCGTGAGCACCTCGCCGGCGGCCTCGGCCGCCGTGTCGGCTTCGAGGGGATGCGCCTCCGGCGAGTCGACCTCGTAGGTGGCGACGATCGTGGGTTCGGTGACCGCCTCGATCAGCAGCGCGTCGCTGCGGACGGTGCCGATGGTTGCGGTCTCGGCGCCGATCACGCCCGCGATGCGCGGAGTGTCGTAGTCGTCCTTCTCGTAATCGAGCGCGAGCAGCGGCTCCGCGAGCGCGTCCCGTTCCGGATATCCGAGCTCGAGTTTCTCCGCGATCGGATCGACGTGGGAGCCGTTTCCGATCGCGGCGAGCCGGTTGCCCGCGGGCGTGTCGACCGTCCGGACGCAGTTGTAGGAGATGTACGGGTTCTCCGTCGGCGGCGCGTCCGGGGTCGGCGAGACGGTCAGGGTGCCGTCCCGGTCGACGACCTGGCGGTTGGGAAACGATCGTGAGGAGACGCGGTAGGCACCGATCCCCGGAGCGACGACGACGAACCGTCCGACGTACATACCCGTCGCTGGTGACCGCTCCGGTATGTCGATGTCGGTTCCGGTCGCTCGGGATTGCCTTCGCCCTCGGGAGCGACCGATCGTCTCGCTTCGCAACACTCATAACCGTCGACGGGATACCCATTGGTGCCGACACAGTCCATTGGGGTAGTGGCCAATCCTGTTGCCTTCTGGGGGCAACGACCCTGGTTCGAATCCAGGATGGACTACTGAATCTTTCTCCATCCCTCTTGGGTGAAGTACCTCGGGACAAGCCCCGAGCCACTCGCCTTGAGTATCTGTAGAGGATCGTTGAGTGCACCACCCGACGAACGATGTTCCCGATCAGCAAGCGAAGGATTCACCCGTCGCAGATCCCTACCGTTAGGGGACTGGTTTAACGGAGACCGACAGTTATGAGTGACGGCCTCGGACTAACGGAAGGCGTCTCGATGGCACTCGGCGGCATGATCGGGGGCGGTATCTACGCCGTCCTCGGCGTGGTTGCGGGGATAACGATGTCCGCCATTTGGGTCGCATTTCTGGTCGCCGGTGTCGTCGCCATGTGTGCGGGCTACTCGTACAACAAGCTCAACAGCCTCACGGACAACCGGGGCGGGTCGGTGACGTTCGTCCAGTGTTACCTCGGTAACTCCACCGTCGCCGGGATGGTCGGCTGGACGCTTCTGTTCGGCTACATCGGTTCCATGGCGATGTACGCGTTCGCCTTTGGCGAGTTCACGGCCGCATTCGACGTCGTCCCGACGAGCCTTGCCGGCGTCCCGATTCGACCGTTCGTCTCTGTCGTGGCAGTGGCTGGCTTCGTCGGCTTGAACCTGCTCGGGGCACGGACGACTGGTGCCGTCGAGAACGTCCTCGTCGCGCTGAAGGTCGGCATCCTCGTGATGTTCGGGATCATCGGCTTGGTGTATGCCTTCGGTTTCAGTGGAGCGCCGTTCGAATACGGCGGCAGCCAGCTCGGCGGGTTCGGACCCATCATGGCGGCAGCCATATCGTTCGTCGCCTTTCAGGGGTGGCAACTCCTGTATTACGACCAAGAGAGCGTCGAGAATCCCGTCGAGACCATCCGAAAGGCGGTGTACATCTCGATCCCGGTCGCCGTTGTCATCTATATCCTCGTGGGGATGGTAACGGTGAACCTCGTTCCCCAGGCGCTTGAGTCCCATCCACACGTCGCGCTCAAGGACGCCGCCTCGATGATGATGGAACCGTACGGACTGGCGCGCGTCGGGTCGGTCGTCCTCGCGCTGTCGGCGCTGTTCTCGACGGGGAGTGCGATCAACGCGACGCTGTTCTCGTCGGCACACTTCGCCAAGGGGATGCTCAGTGAGGACCTTCTCCCCGATCAGATCGGGGACGCGGCCACTGATGGCATCCCTGAGCGAACGGTGGTTGTCCTCGGAGCCATCACCGCGATGTTCACGTGGTACGGGAGCCTCGGGGCCATCACGTCGTTCGCTTCGCTGTCGTTCATCCTCGTCTTCGGCTCGATGAGCTCTCTCGCGTTCCGCCAACGAGATCACGACGAGGTGAACCCCGTCGTCCCTGCAGTCGGCACCGTCGGCGCGTTGGCGTTCTTTCCGTTGATGCTGTACAACCTCTACACTCGCGAGCCGAATACCTTCTATATGGTGCTCGGTATCGCCGCCGCCGTGCTCGCCGTCGAACTCCTCTACTTCGAGCGCGAGCTCCTCGAGCAAGAGGTCACGGAATTCGAGTCCGACGTCCGCGCTGTCTTTGAGGGTGACTGATCCCGTCTGCCCGTTCTCGTCAGGTATCGCGGGTGAGCGCCTCGCGTCGCTGTTCATACTCCTCGTCGGTCAGTTCTCCGCGGGCGTAGGCGAGCCGGAGCTCTTCGAGTGCTTCGTCCGAGTCACTCGCATCCCCAGTAATCGCGCGATGGATGAGGTACCCACCACCGACGAGGGCGGCGAGGAACAGGAGCTGCATCACGATGCTGACGATGAACATCCAGCCGGGCAGCGTCCCGTCGCCCCACATATGACCGCCCCACATATGACCGCCCCACATCCCGCCCATCATCGGTCCGAATCCCATCATCCCGAATCCCATAAAGAACAACGGGAGAATGACGACGACCCCGATGATAACGAGGAGGAGCGTGACGAGTCGTGTATCGTCCATTTGTGTCGGCATGGCGTGTTCCCTCCGTGAGTTTGGGTCTCAAGTACTACTACGTACCGACTATTCAATGCGGTTGTGCCTTCACCCGGAAATTTTTCCAGAAATTTTATTTTGAATCTAATTTCACAAGGGATTCAAGGAGCATCATCTGAAGGAAAACTGCAAAAGATGATCCCTTTGAACTGATACCTATGGTGGCGACGATGAGTAATGGTCTCCTCGAAGCACTACGCATCGGTGTCGGCTTCCTGTGGACGGCGGCGTGGGCGATCATTATGGGACTCACGGTCACGAGCCTCGTCCAGGTCTACGTCTCCAAGGACCGAATGGCTGAGGTCCTGGGCGACGGTGATCTTAGCGGGGTCACCAAAGCGACCGTTTTCGGAGCGGCGAGCAGCGGTTGCAGTTTCGGGGCCGTCGCAATCGGGAAGGGGCTGTTCAAGAAGGGGGCGCACGCGGTGAACTTTCTCGCGTTTATGTTCGCGTCGACGAACCTCATCGTCGAACTCGGGTTGATGATTCTGATCCTGCTGGGGTGGGAGTTTCTGCTTGCCGAACTGCTCGGCGGTCTGATCCTCATCGCTGTGATGGCCGTCATCGTCCACCTGACGCTTCCGGAGAACCTCTTCGACGAGGTACGAGAGACGCTCAACGAGCACGATCACGAGGCGGGCGTTACCGAGGACCCGACTTGTGGAATGGAAGGCACAGACGAGTACACCCTCACGACTGACGGCGGCGAGACGCTGGAGTTCTGCTCTGCGGGGTGTATGGAGACGTACCTGCAGGAGTCATCCAGCCGGGGTGGCTGGCGCGACGAGTTGCTGTCGTGGGGTGGCTGGTACAAGGTCGGGAACCAGTACCGAAAGGAGTGGTCGATGATCTGGAAGGACGTCGTCGCCGGTTTCCTCATCTCGGGATTCGTCATCGTCTTCGTCCCGCAGTGGGTCTGGAACACCCTGTTCATTCAGGGTGACGGCCTGCTCGTGACGGCCGAGAACGCCATTATGGGCGTCGCCATCGCCGTCATCAGCTTCGTTGGAAGTATGGGTAACGTCCCGTTCGCCGTCGCGCTCTGGGGCGGCGGCATCAGCTTCGCCGGCGTCATCGCGTTCGTCTACGCCGACCTCATCACCGTGCCCGTGTTGAACGTCTATCGGAAGTACTACGGCTGGAAGGTGATGCTGTACATCCTCGGCGTCTTCTTCGTGACGATGGCCTTCACGGGCTTTCTTATGGAGCTCCTATTCGACGCCTTCGGAATCGTCCCGAATCTGGCTGGTGGCGAGACGGCGACCGAACGGGCGTACTTCAAACTCAACTACACGTTCTATCTCAACCTCATCGCGTTCGCGCTTTCCGGGTTCCTGCTGTACGTCTATCGTCGCGGCCTTGGCGCGCCCGGCCAGTACCGCGATCCCGTCTGTGGCATGCGGACCGACGACGGCGAGCCGTCGGCGACGCACGACGGTGAGACGTATTATTTCTGCTCGCAGACCTGCAAACAGACCTTTGAGGAGGCCCCCGACGACTACGCCACTGGACATCCGATGGAGATGGCGAACCACGACCACTGACGGACCCCACCGGCAGTCCATTCATCGGAAGCCGCACGCGTCCCACGGAACGGAAGGTATAACGGGAGACGCTTCCACGCGCCCGTATGAAACGGATTCGATTCCGAGACCCGGCGGGCAGCACCCGCGTCGGCGAGTACGACGAGGACGGAACGATCGCGGCGGCCGGTCGGACGTACGACGTCGACGCGGTCGACGTCCTGCCGCCCTGCGAGCCGACCAAGATCGTCTGTATCGGCCGCAACTACGCGGCACACGCCGAGGAGCTCGGCAATGACGTGCCGGACCGGCCGCTCCTGTTTTTGAAGCCGCCGAACGCGCTGGCCGGTCACGGCGACACGGTCACGCTCCCGGCCGGCACGGAGTCGATCGAGCACGAGGCCGAGCTGGGCGTCGTGATCGGCGAACAGTGCCGGAACGTCGATGCGGTCGACGCCGCAGACGTGATCGCGGGGTACACCTGCGTGAACGACGTCTCGAACCGCGACGACCAGCGGCAGGAGCAGAACTGGGTCCGCGGGAAGGCCTTCGACAACGCCGCCCCGATCGGCCCGGTCCTGGCGACCCCGGAGGAAGTCCCCGACGACGCCGCCGTCCGGTCGTTCGTCAACGACGAGCCCAGACAGGACGGCTCGCTCGATCTGATGATCTTCGAGATCCCGGAGCTGATCGCCGAGATCACCTCGTATCTCACGCTCGAACCGGGCGACGTCATCGCGACCGGGACGCCCGAGGGCGTCGGGCCCCTGACGGACGGCGACGAGGTCGCGATCGAGATCGAGGGCGTCGGGCGGCTCGAACATTCGGTCGTTCGACGCGACTAGTCGAGCCGGAACCGCGTCATTTCTCGACGTCCAACAGCGCCACGCGTTCCTCGACCACGTCGGCGAGCGTACCCAGGGTCGCCTCGAGTTCGGCGTCCGTGACGTCGTGGAACGACCGAACGCGCTCCGGATCGGTCACCGCCGCGAGCCACGTCTCGAATCCCTGTCGGTCGTCGGGCGGATGAACCGTGGCGGCATCGAACCGCCGCTCGAGTCGGTCCAGGGCTTTCGAGACCCTCCTCGGCGCCGCGTTCGGCAAGTAGACGACCGCGATCGCGGTCGTCTCACCCTCGTCGACGCCCATCTCGAGCGCCTCGTCGATCTGTCGTCGGCCGGCCGCGTACAACAGGACCTCGACGGCGCGGTCGCTTGCGACCGCCTCGTCGCGATCGATGGCTCGCTCGGCGCGTGCGACCGCTCGGTCGAGGTGGGTTCGAGAGACGACGTATCGTGCGTCGACGACCTGGATCACGGCGCCCGTCTCCTCGCGAAGCGTCCGGACGGTCTCGAGGAACGCGTCCAGGTCCTCGATCACGAGATCGCCGGCGATCAGGTGTGGTACCGGACGGTCGTCGGCTGTCACCCCAGCCGGCCCGTCGTCCGGCACGGCTGCTTCGTCGTCATCCGGCACGGCCGCTTCGTCGTCGTCCGGCACGGCTGCTTCGTCGTCATCCGGCACGGCTGCTTCGTCGTCATCCGGCACGGCCGCTTCGTCGTCGTCCGCCGTGGTCGCCGGGTTCGATCGATCGTCGCTCATCGGAAATCACCGAGATTCGACTGCCCGTCCTCTCCCTCGTCGCCCGCCTCACCCGCCGTCGCCGCGGCGGCGGCCGACGCGTCCGGGCGCACGTCGTCCATCGAGGGGTCCTCGCGGCCCGCGTTCTCGAGGATCGTCTCGGCGGTCCGTTCACGGCCTCGAAGCGCGCCGAGAACGGTCGCCTTGTCGGCCTCTCGGAGGTCGTCCCGGGACTCGATCCCGGCCTCGTAGAGGCGACGTGCGCGTTTCCGGCCGACCTCGCGAACGCCGGCCAGTTCCAGCAGCTCCTCGCGAACCCCGTACTCGACGCGCTTTCGGGCGTCCCGGATCGACGTGACGGCCGCCTCCGGGAGCCCGATCTCGCGGGCCAGCGTTTCCGCGGCGCGCAACAGCCACTCCGCGGTGTCGACCTTCCCGCGGACGTCGCCCGGACCGACCTGGTACCGCTCGGCGATCCGGTCCTCGTCGACCTCGCTCGCCCAGTCCTCCAGGAGGCGTGCCGTCTTCAGGGAGGCGAGCCAGTCCTCGAAGCGGACCTCCTCGTACTCCGCGGGGGCCGGCCCGAGCAGCTCGGATTCGCGTTCGTGGTACGTTTCCGTGTATCGCTGCTGGTCGCCGGACTTGAGGTACAGCTCGTACATGTCCGGCGTTCTGCTCACGAGGTGGTAGAGCCCCAGCGGCGTGATGTCGGTCCCGGCGTCATCCTCGTGATCGGCGTCCACACCTGCGTCTCCCGTACCGACGCCGTTTCGGCCGGCGTTGCTTCCGTCACCGCCGCTGCCGCCTCCCTGCCCGTCGCCGCCGACGCGGCCGTAGGTCACGAAGCCGTCCGCCTGCCCGTCCGGATCCTCGATCGGGGCGTATCGGGCCCCGTCGTCGGAACGGTCGGCGTCGTCGCCCGCGGCGCTCCCGCTTCCGCCGGCCGCGATCCCGCCGCCGGCCGCGCGCAGGCCGTCGATCAGCTCGGCGGCGCTCATCGGGTCGAGATAGAGCCGCGAGACGGTGTGGCCGATCGACGTCGCCGCCAGCGCCTCCCGGCCGCCGTCGCGCTCGCGTTCGAGGAACTCGTTGGCGACGAGGTACTCGACGACGCCGTCGGTCACGCTGCGGAGGTGTTGGTCGTCGTCGGCCTGTTCAGCGTAGAGGGTGTTCGCGAGAAACTCAAAGAGTCCCTCCCGGGTCGACGCGAACCCGGTCGCGATGGTCGCGAGGACGTGGGTGCGAAGCGCCGGTTCGGCGGCGAGCTTCGACCGGACCGGTTCCGCGTCGGCCCAGACGTACCGGTCGAACAGCTCCTCGGACTGCTCGGCGTCGGTCGCGAGCAGCACGGCCTCGCCGTAGGGATCGAGTCCCGGCCGGCCGGCTCGACCGCACATCTGGTGGACCTCCAGGGCGTCGAGCGGCTTCATCCCGCCGAACTCCCCGTCGTACCGCCGCCAGTCGCGGACGATCACCCGCCTGGCGGGCGTGTTTACCCCGGCGGCGAGCGTCGGCGTCGCGCAGATGCACTTGATCAGCCGGTCGCGGAACGCGTCCTCGACGAGCGCGCGCTGGTCCGACGTGAGGCCGGCGTGGTGAAACGCCGCGCCGGCCTCGACCACGTCCGCGAGCGACTCGCCGGTGTCGGTCTCCGCTCCCGACCGGATCTCCTCGGCGAGCGCGTCGAGTTCCTCCCGCTCCGACTCCTCGAGGTGCCGTCGCGTGACGCGGGCGAGGTTGCCGGCCGCCGACGCGGCGTTGCGGCGGGAGTTGACGAAGACGAGCGAGGACCCGCCCCGACCGTCCTCGACGGTGTCGAGCGCGTCGTCGACGAGCGCCGCCGTCTGGTCGTCCGTCGGCGGATCGCCCACCGGAACGTCCGTCCGACTCCCGTCGTCGAAGTCGATCGCGCCGTTCGCGTGCACCCCGACCCGGAGGTCGATCGGTCGCCAGTCGGAGTCGACCAGGGCCGCGTCGAGCCAGTCGGCGATCTCCCGGGCGTTCCCGACCGTCGCCGAGAGCGCGACCGTCTGCAGCCCCTCGTTGATCCGGCGGAGCTTCGCGAGCGTCACCTCGAGGGTCGGCCCCCGTGAGCGGTCGTTGACCAGGTGGACCTCGTCGCTGACGACGCAGGAGAGGTCGCCGATCCACGGCGCGCCGTTGCGGATCAGCGAATCCACCTTCTCGCTGGTGGCCACGATGACGTCCCGGGTGGCCAGCCACTCGCCGTCGGACTCGTAGTTGCCGGTCGAGACGCCGACGGTCACGCCGAACTCCTCGAACCGTTCGAACTCGGCTCGCTTCTCAGAGGCCAACGCGCGCAGCGGGACGATATATAAGGCGGTCCCGCCGCGCTCGATCGCCGACAGCATCGCGAGTTCGGCGATCAGCGTCTTGCCGGAGGCCGTCGGCACCGCCGCAACGAGGTTCTCCCCGTCGAGCAGCCCCGCCTCGACGGCCTCGGCCTGCGGCGGATACAGCTCCGCGACGCCCTCGGCTTCCAGCGCCTCCCCGACCCCCGACGGGAGTCCGGAGAGCGAAGTCGGTTCCATTGAACCACCCTTGGCGCCCGATTCGGTTTAAACGCTCGGAGTGGACCGTTTTGCTCGGCGTCTTCAGACCGTCTCGTCGGGGTCGTGGTCGGCGGCCATTCGCTGCGCCTCGGCGGCGAATCGCTCCCGTTCCGCCGCCGCGGCCGCCTCGAGCGCGTCCTCATCGACCTCGGTCGCCGCGGTCACCCCGCCGCTCGCGTACAGCCGCTGTTCGGCCAGCTCCTTCGTGTACGTCCGTTCGCCGTCGGTCGTCGCATAGGTGAGCCTGACGAGTCCCTTCGAGTCGAATTCCCGGTCGACGAGCCAGAGCGTGGGCATAGCAGCCATTCCGGCGGGCAGTCGGTTAATCGATCGGATCCGCCTGCTTCGACGTCGGCGTCGACTCTCCGTCGTCAGCTCCTTTCCCCTCGAGGAGCCGGTCCTTCTCGGCGCGTGACAACTGTTTGATCGCGTACTCGCGGGACATCGCCGCCGACCGGGTGTCGAACGACTCCACGTGACGGAGATCGACCGGCGTCCGGCCGCGAGTGTATTTGGCACCCTCGCCGGCCTCGTGCTCGGCGACGCGCCGGTCGACGTCGGTCGTGTAACCGGTATACAGGGTGCCGTCCGCACACTCGAGCACGTACACGTGGTGGTCGTCGTCGCTCATCGGCCCGCGGCGCTTCCGTCTCCGGTTTCGGTCTCGTTCGCGGCGCTTCCGTCTCCGGGTTCCGTTTCGTCCCCGGCGTCTCCGTCGGGCGACCCGCGTGCCGCCGCGACGCCGCGCGCGATGAGGCCGGCCTGGGCGCCGGCGACGAATCCGGCGTCGACGTTCACCGCGGTGACGACCGTACACGACTGGAGCGCGCCGTGAAGCGCGGCCTCGCCCTCGCCGCCGACGCCGTAGCCCGTCGAGACGGGCAACGCGATCACGGGCGCGTCGACCAGGCCGGCGACCACCGTCGGCAGTGCGCCCTCCCGACCCGCGGCGACGATGGCGACGTCTGCGTCGCGAACCCGGTCGATCTGGTCGACGATCCGGACGAGGCTGGCGACGCCCACGTCCTCGATCAGCTCGACGTCGGCGCCGATCTCGCGGGCGATGATCGCGGCCTCACCCGCCACCGGGGCGTCGCTCGTCCCGCCCGTGATGACGCTCACCCGAGCATCCAACGCCGGCGGCTCGAACTCCGGCGCCCGCGCGACCAGCGTTCGCGTTCGCTCGTCGTGGTCGATCTCGGCGCCGGGGACCGCCTCGGTCACCGTCGCCGCGACCGACTCGGCGACGGCCGCGTCGATCCGTGTCACGATCGCCCGTCCCGCGGTCTCGACGGCGGTCCGTGCGAGCTCGCCCGTCTCGGCCGCCGTCTTCCCATCCGCCAGGATCGCCTCGGGGATCCCGCGGCGCGTCTCGCGGGCCGCGTCGAATCGCCCGGCGTCGGTCGTCGCGTACCCGGCCAGCCGCGATTCGGCCTCCCGGACGCCGATCTCCCCGGCCGCCAGCGCGTCGAGTACCTCGCGCATACCCGCCGTTGGGGCCCGGATCGGTTCGTAGTTGTCGGTCACGATCGCAGCGAGACGCGCCGTTCGGAGGCCGTCCCGTCCCGTCAGCGGACGGCGGCGGACCGCGACGCGACCCGTCCGCTCGGATCGATCCGCGACCGTGTGTATTCCGGAGGCTCTTGAATCCTGTGAACGGCCCTTACGCGGCCCGTATCGGGCGAATTCAGGAACGCTTATTAAGTACCGATGGATAACTCCGATCGCATGGCAGACCTCATTGTCAAAGCAGCGGTCAAGGACGCGCTGGACGAGAAGAACGTCGCCTCCGACTTCTACGAGGCGCTCGACGAGGAAGTCGACGAGCTGCTCGCCGACGCCGCACGACGTGCGGAAGCCAACGACCGGAAGACGGTCCAGCCGCGCGACCTCTAATCTCGGTCCCCCCTTCTTTCAGTTATTTTCCACGCGGACGTCCGCGAGCGACCGCGACGCCGAATCGGTCGAACCGGAATCGGCCGAACCGAAATTGGTCGAACCGGAATCGGCCGAACCGAAATTGGTCGAACCGGAATCGGCCGAACCGAAATTGGTCGAACCGGAATCGGCCGAACCGAAATTGGTCGAACCGGACCGTGACGCCGCCCTGCGTCACACCGATCGGACCGTCACGCCGTCGTCGGTCCCGACGTGGATCTCGTCCGCCAGGTCGACGAAGAGGCCGTGCTCGAGCACGCCGGGGATGGCCGAGAGCGTTTCAGCCAACCGGTCCGGATCCGCGATCCGGCCGAACGAACAGTCGAGGACGAGGTTCCCGTTGTCGGTGACGACCGGTCCGTCCTTGCGCTCGGCGCGCCGCAGCGTCGGCTCCCCGCCGGCATCGCGGATCGCCGCGGCGGCGGTCGTCCGCGCCTCCGGAAGCACCTCGACCGGCACGTCGGCGTCGAGAGCCTCGGTTCGCTTCGCGGGGTCGACGACCACGAGGAACCGGTCCGCGGCGGCGTCGACGACCTTCTCACGGGCGTGTGCGGCGCCGCCGCCCTTGATGAGCGTCCCGGTCGCTTCCGCGCCGCTTTCGCCACCGGTGCCGTCCGTGTCGATCGTCTCCGGAAGCACGACCTGGTCGGCACCGTCGATCGCGATGTCGATCCCCGGCCCATCCGGGCCGCAGGTCGCGTCCAACTCGATGAGCGGAATCCCGTGTTCGCGCGCGAGCGCCCGCGAATCGAAGGAGGTCGAAACGCCACGGACGTCCAGCCCGGAATCGACCGCCCGACCGATCGCCCGGATCGCGTACGCCGCCGTCGAGCCCGTCCCGAGCCCGACGACGTTCCCGTCCTCGACCGCCGCCGCCGCCGACTCGCCGGCGCGTCGCTTCTGTGCGTCCGTGCCCCCGGTCGTCTTCATACGCGTGCTCTCGACCCCCGCGTAGAAAAGCGTCGTCACTCCACCCGATCGCGAAGCGTCAGTCCAGCCGGTCGAGGACCGCCTCGGCGTCGTACGCCAGCGAGAGGGTTCGCGACCGGCCGCGTCCCTCGACGCCCGCGTACTCGGCCTCGATGACGCCGAGCTGGTCGAGCTTGTTGATGATCTCCGAATAGCGGGTGTAGCCGAGTCCCGTCTCGGCCTCGAAGGCTTCGTAGACCGCGCCGGCCCGCTCGCCCTCGTGGTCGACGAGCACCTCGACGAGCGCGCGCTCGGAGGCGGAGAGGCCTCGCAGCGACCGCGAGAGGTGGACGAACTTCGACTTCTCGTAGGCGCTCTCGACGTCCTCGGCGGCGATCGTCTTCGAGGCACGCATCTCGGCGTTGAGTCCGGCCCGCCGGAGGAGGTCGATCCCGACCCGGAGGTCGCCGTTCTCGGCGGTCAGCTCCGCGACCTGTTCGAGCTCCGGCCGGTCGAGGACGCCGTCGTGGAACCCGCGGGCCGCCCGCTCGCCGAGGATGTCGGCGATCTCGGTCACGTCGTAGACGGGGAAGTAGACCTCCTCCGGGCGGAACACCGACTGAACGCGCGCGTCGAGCTCGTCGATCACGTCGAGCCCGAGGTCCGAGGAGACCACGATCACGCCGATCTTCGCGCCCGAGTGGGTCTCGTGGGCCCGCAGCATCGAGTAGAGCGTGTCCGAGGCCTCGTTCTCGTAGAACAGGTAGTTCACGTCGTCGAGCGCCACGACCAGCACCTCGTCCTCGTCGATCAGCCGGTCAGTTATCTGCCCGAACAGCTTCTTGAAGGAGATCCCCGAGGAGGGCGGCTCGTACTCGAAGAGGTGCTCGAAGAGCCGCGAGAAGACCGCATACCGGGTCGAGTCGACCTGGCAGTTGACGTGTGCGGTCCGGACGTCGGTCCGGGCGGCGAGCTCGCCGAACAGCTTCTGGATCGCGGTCGTCTTCCCCGTGCCGGGCGGGCCGCGAACCATCGTGTTCAGCGGCCGGGATCCGCGGGCGGCCGGCCGGAGCGCGTACTTCAGGCTCTCGACCTGGCTCTCGCGGTGGTTGAACGTCTCCGGGACGTAATCGATCTCGAAGACGTGCTCGTCGCGGAAGACGGACTCGTCCCACGAGAGCATTCCGTCGGGGTCCCCGGTCATCGTCTACACGACGTGACCCAGCGCACTTAATCGTTCCCCGGATCGCCGGTGAAAGTGAAACGCCCCCGTAATCGACCCGATCCGCCCGTAATCCCGGCGTGGAGTTTCACTACCGGGACGCTTTCACTGCCGGAACGCTTTCACTGCCGGAACGCTTTCACTGCCGGGACGCTTTCACTGTCGAGATACTCACTTCGTCGGATCGTTAGGCGACCGGTCAGGCGCGTTCAGGTCCGTCGAGTCGCCCTTCGCGTTGGTCGAGGTCCCCACGTGGGTCACGCCCTGCGAGTCGGTCACGCCCTGCGAGTCGGTCACGCCCTGCGAGTCGGTTATGTCTCTCGAGCCGGTCAACACGAGCACGTGCCGCGTCAACGACCGGTGAACGCGCCGCCGGAACCCGGCCGCGACGCGCCACCCGGCGTCGGTTGCGGCTGCGCGCCAGTCGCGGTCGGCGATCAGCACCGCCCGGTCGCTCGTCCGGTTCGCCTCCGCGAGCGCATCGGCAACCAGATCGGCCAGATCGTGGCGCTCGATCTTCGACTGGCGGCCGTACGGGGCATCGAAGACGACGCAGTCGACCGCCCCGTCGGCGACCGGCGACCGCGTCGCGTCCCCCCGAAGGACGTTCCAGTCGGGCTCCGCGGCGTCCTCCCTGCCCGCTCCTCCCGAGTCGCCCAGCAGCGCGGCGAGGTTCCGGCGCGTTCCCTCCACCATCTTCGGCTGTGCGTCCGCCGCCACGACGCGGGCGCCGACGAGCCCGGTCTCGATCGGGATCCCGCCGGTGCCACACATCGGGTCGAGCAGCGTCCGTCCCGGCCCGGCCCGGGCGAGGTTCACGTACGCGCGAGCGTCGGCCGGGGCCATGCTCCCCGGTTGGAAGAACGGCCGGTCGGTCGGCTTGGGAGCGAAGTCCCGGTCCGCGACGACCGTCCGCCAGCCCAGGGCACAGACCGCCGCTGACTCCCCGTCGGCGCCCGAAACCGACCGGTGGTCGGCGCGGTCCCCGGCCGCAAACAGCGCGCGCAGGACGTGGTCGGGGTCGTCGAGGTCGACGGTGAACCCGCGGTCGACCAGTACCTGCCCGAGTTCACGCTCCGCACGCTCGGTCGAGACGTCTGCCGTGCCGCGCACGTCGCGCGCCCGAACGGCGACGCTGCCGGTCCGATCGAGGCTCGCGGCACGCAACGCGGCGACAGCCCCCTCGACGGTCGCGTCGCTTCGACCGATCGCCCGGTGGGCGGCCCGCGTGTACGCGAGCCGCCTGACTTCCGCGCCGACCCGGCCGGCGCGAGCGACCCCGGGCGCGAGGAGTTCGACGCCCGGCGTCAGACAGTCGGCCTCGTAGGTCGCGAACGCGTCCTCCTCCCCGGCGAGTTCGAGCCAGTACACGCGCTCGGATCCGCCCGCGCACACAATGAGGGTAGCGGTCTTCCCGGGACGATGGTCGACCGGTGCTGGATGGTCGCGATGCGCCCCGCCGATGCGGCTCTCCCGGTTGGCGCCCGTGCCTTCGGATGGGTGCCGTCTCGCGCCGTCCGGAATCCGTGACCGGTCGTTCGATTCCAGCGCGTTCGATGGATTCGTTGGAAGAAGACGGGCGCGAATCAGTGAACGTTCGTTCGATATCTGCCGTTTCCCCGCTCCCGTGGTTAACACTCTGTCCGCAATACGGGATATAGTTACCAAAGTTATTTATTCGGGCATCCGGAATAGGCGTTCAGAATGTCACGATCTAACAGGCGACAAGTGCTGCGACGACTCGGCGGGGCCGCGACCGCGGCCGGAACGTTCGGATTCGCCGGGTGTATGGGCAATGGAAACGGCGGCGGGAACGGAAACGGCAACGGCGGCGGGAACGGAAACGGTGGCAACGGTGCGACGTCGGGGGGAACGGGCGACACGCTCGAGATCACGATCGGCTGTCCGACGGCCCTGAGCGGCGCGTTCGCGCCCAACGGCGAGGCCGAGCGGGACGGCGGGCAACTGGCGATCCGTCACCTCGAGGAGGAGCTCGACGTCTCGATCGACCTCGTCACCGCGGACACAGAGGTCGACCCGTCGGTCGCCGTGTCGCGCCTCGAGGGGATGGTCGTCGAGGACGGCGTCCACGCCGCCTACGGCGGCGTCTCCTCCGCGGTCGGGATCGCGATGGGGTCGTGGGGATCGAGCAACCGCGTTCCGTTCTGTCCCCACGGTGCCTCCGACGACATCACCGGGGCGGAGTGTTCGGAGTACATGTTCGCGACCTACTCCGGGAACTCGATGCAGGCCTCCGTTGCGGCGCCGCAGATGGCCGAACAGGCCGACGACTGGTACATTCTCTACTCCGATTACACCTGGGGACAGACCGCCGAAACCGCCTTCACGGAGATCCTCGAGGAGAACGGCTCGAACGTGATCGGCTCCTCGGCGGTCCCGTTCCCGGCGGACGACTACACGTCCTACCTCAATACGGCCGACGAGGCCAACCCGGACGGGATCGCGCTGCTGGTCGCCGGACTCGACCAGCGCACCTCGATGAACCAGCTGCTCAGCGTCGGGCTCGAGCAGGACTACACGATCGCGATGCACCAGCTCGAGGACGTGAACCTCTGGGGCGTCAGCCAGGAGGCCGCCGCTGCGATCGACGTCGCCAGCCAGGGTTGGCTTCCCTCCCTCGACGTTCCGCAGGACTGGATCGACGAGATCCGTGAGATCTCCGAGCACGAGCCGTACGTCCGGCACTACATGGGCTACACGTCCGTCGACCAGCTCGTGCGCGCCGCCGTTCGGGCCGATTCGACCGACGGCGAGGCGATCAAGAACGAGCTGGAGGGTCACGAGGTCGAAAGCGAGCGCGTACAGGCGCTCCAGCCCTCCGAGGAGCCGCTCTACTGGCGCGCCGCGGACCACCAGCTCGTCCAGCCGGTCTACGCCAGCGCAGGGCGGGCGGTCGAGGACATGGAGTCCGATCCCAACCGTTGGTTCGAGGTCATCGACCGGATGCCCGGCGAGGAGGCGGCCGGGGAACCGAGCGCGGAGTGCGATCTGTAGGGTTCGATGTCGGCCGCTACACTCGCGTCGACGCCGGACGAGCTCCCCTCCATCCGCTGGATACTTGCGGGGCTCGCGCTCCTCGCGGTGGTGATCGTCACCCTCGCCGTACGCCCGGGGTTGTTCATCAGCAACCTCGTCGGCGGGCTCGTCTACGGGATGATCCTGATGATGATCGCGCTGGGACTCTCGCTGATATTGGGGCTGCTCGGCGTCGTCAACTTCGCGCACGGCGCGCTCTTCATGCTCGGCGCCTACGGGGCCTATCAGGTCGTCGCGCTGCTCGAGATGCCCTTCTGGCTCGCGCTGATCGCCGTTCCGATCGGCGTCGGACTGGTCGGCGTGCTGATGGAGGTGCTGGTCCTCCGCCGGCTCTACGGTGAGGATCCGCTCATCGGCCTGCTTGCCACCTTCGGGGTCGCGTTGATGCTCGAGGAGGCGACCCGTGCTCAGTGGGGCGGCACGCCGCTTAGCTTCGATCCGCCGACAGCGCTGCGGGCGTCCGTCGGTATGGGGTTCCTCGAGATCGCGACGACGCGATTGTTCACCGCCGCCGTCGGCGCGGTCGTCGTCGTGAGTCTCTATCTGCTGATGTACCGAACCGACTTCGGCCTCTCGATCCGGGCCGGACTCCAGGACCAGCAGATGGCCGAGTTCCTCGGCATCGACATCCCGAAGCGGTTCACGATCGTCTTCTTTCTCGGGACGGCAGTCGCCGGACTCAGCGGCGTGCTCCGGGGGGCCGAGGTCGGGATGGACCTCGGAATGGGGATGGATTTCGTCATCCTCGCGTTCGTCGTCATCGTCGTCGGCGGGCTCGGTAGCATCTTCGGAAGCGTCGTGAGCGCGCTGTTGATCGGCGTTGCGGTCTTCGTGACGCCCGTGATGCTTCGGGCGATCACGACCGTGACCGGTCTCGAATGGCTGTACGTTTCCGGAATCGGCGGGCTGATGCCGTTCCTCGTGATGATCGGCGTTCTGCTCGTCCGACCCCGCGGCCTCTTCGGAGAGGAGGGGTTACTCGAATGAGCGACGCGAGCGAACCGGCCGCCGGTCGCGATCGGCTGCTCGCGGCCATCACCCGGTACCGCGTTCCGATCGGGATCCTGCTGCTGGTGGTCCTGTTGCGGCCGGTCATCGGTCTCGAGGCCCTGTTGGGGAGCAGCTACATCGCCTCGGCGATGCTGATCTGGATGCTGTTTGCGGCCGCGTTCAACCTTCTGTACGGCTACAGCGGGCTGCTCTCGTTCGGCCACGCGATCTTCCTCGGGACCGGGATTTACGGGGTCGCGATCGGGCTGCGGCACTTCGATCTCCCGTATCTCGTCGCCGCACCGATCGGCGTGATCGTGGCCGGACTGATCGCCTACGGGATCGCCCGGCTCATCGTCGGCTACGGGGAGATCTACTTCGCGATGCTGACGCTCGCGTTCGCGGAAGCGATCCACTTCGTCGTCAACGCGGATCCGTTCGGGCTGACCGGCGGGGCGGACGGGCTCCGCTCCGGCACGACGCCGGCCTGGATCGAGAGCTTCCGCGGCCGCAGCGTCGTCCAGATCGGCGGCGGCGAGTTCGAGCTCTACTACTTCGTCGCGCTCGTGTTCGTCCTCGCGATGCTCGCGCTCTGGCAGATCGTCCGGTCCCCGTTCGGCCGGACGCTCGTCGCCATCCGTGACAACGAGGAGCTCGCGCGGGCGATGGGGATATCGACCGCTCGGTACCAGGTCTGGGCGTTCACACTCTCCGGGGTCTTCTCCGCGGTCGCCGGCACGCTGCTGGTGATCCGAAACTCCGGAGCGTCCCTCGAGAACTTCGGGATGATGACCGGGGCGGAGGTCATCCTGATGTCGATCTTCGGCGGGATAAGCTACTTCTTCGGGCCGATCGCCGGCGCGTTCTCCTGGTTCTTCGCGCGGGAATACCTCACGAACCTCGAGATGGTGGCGGTTCCCCTCCTCGGAACGGTGGACGTTGGCCCGATCCTTGGCTACTGGCGGTTCTTCTTCGGGTTCCTGTTCGTGGTCGTGATCGTGCTCTCGCCCCAGAAGGGGCTGTGGGGGTTCGTCCGGTCCGCCGCCGACCGCCTCCGAACCCGACTCGTCGAGGTGATCCGTGAATGACTGATTCAGCGACGACCGACCCGGACGCATCGGGGACCGACCACGAATCGATCGATCCGGCCGCGGCCGCTCTCGGCGCGCGCGGGCTCACGAAGCGGTTCGGCGAGCTCACCGCGGTCGGCGGGGTCGACCTCGCCGTTCCGGAGGGCGAACTCCGGGCCATCATCGGTCCGAACGGCGCGGGCAAGACCACGTTCTTCAACGTCCTGACGAACGCGCTGGAGCCGACCGCGGGATCCGTCTACCTCCACGGCGAGGAGATCACCGAGATGCCCCAGCACGCCCGGCCACACGACGGGCTCGTCCGGTCGTTCCAGTCGAACCAGCTGTTCACCGAACAGACGGTCCACGAGAACGTCCGGATCGTCGCCCAGACCGCCGAACAGGGGGCCTTCTCGCTGGACCTCCTCGGACGGGGTCGCGACGTCGCGACCGAACGTGCTCACGAGGTGCTCGAGTTGACCGAGCTCGAGCACCTCGCCGACGAGACCGCCAAGAACCTCTCGCACGGCGACCAACGCCGGCTGGGGATCGCGATGGCGCTGGCGACCGACCCGAGCGTGCTCCTGCTCGACGAGCCCACGAGCGGGCTCGGGGCGGTGGAGACCGAGACCACGGCCGACCTCATCGAGGACATTCAGTCCGAACTCGGGCTCACGCTGCTGCTGATCGAACACGACATGAACATCGTCCTCTCACGAAGCGACCGGATCACGGTCCTCCACCGTGGCGAGGTACTGACGACCGGCACGCCGGCCGAGATTCGCAACGACGACGAGGTTCAGGAGGCGTACCTCGGGGAGCGCGACGAGGAGGGATCGCTGTGAGCCTCCTCGAAGTGTCGGATCTCGAGGCCGGCTACGAGACCGGCCAGATCCTCTTCGGCGTCGACTTCGCGATCGAGGAGGGCGAGGCGGTCGGACTCCTCGGCCGCAACGGGGCGGGCAAGACGACCACGATGCGGGCGATCATGGGTGCAGACCTGCCCCGGATCATCGGCGGGTCGATCCGCTATCGCGACGTCGAACTCCTCGAGGCCGCCAGCTACGACCGGGCGGGTATGGGGATCAGCTTCGTCCCCGAGGAGCGACAGCTGTTCCCCAGACTGACCGTGGCCGAGAACGTCCACATCGCCGCATCGTCCGCCGAGGATCCGCTTCCGGCCGAGGAGATGTTCGATCTGTTCCCCGAGCTCGACGCGATGCGCGACCGGCACGCGAAGAACATGAGCGGCGGCGAACAGCAGATGCTCGCGATCGCCCGCGCGCTCGTGTCGAACCCGGAGCTGATGCTGCTGGATGAACCCTGCGAGGGGCTCGCCCCGCAGATCGTCGAACGGCTCGAGGACGTCGTCGCTCGCATCAACGAGGAACGCGGCGTGACGGTCCTGATCGTCGAGCAGAACGTCGCGACCGCGATGTCGGTCGCGGACCGTCACTACATCCTGGACGAGGGGCGGCTCGTCGAGGAGGTCACGACCGATCGGCTCCGCGAGGACGACGAGCTCCGGCAGAAGCACCTCGGCGTGTGAGGGCGTTCGGCGCGACCGATCCGTTCGGTGCGACCGGCTCGTTCGGCGCGACCGATCCGTTCGATCTGACTGATCCGGTTGCCCCAGCCGAGCCCGGTCGCGTCGGTTTTTCGCGTCGCGGTTGTTCGCGTCGGTTCGTCGCGCCGAAGCACCGACCGATAGCAGCCGGTCACCCACTCTAGGTTAACAGTATATCTGGGAAACGTACCTATAGTTCATACTGTGTATTTTAACCACAAGTTTGAAGGCGTGTGTTAACGAAGTACGGATGATGACCGTCGAGACTATCGACCGCGTCGCGGTGTTGGGCGCGGGCAGTATGGGACACGGTATCGCCGAGGTCGCGGCGATCGGCGGCTACGACGTCGTCGTCCGCGACCTGGAGGACGAGCTCGTGGAGGACGGGCTCGAACAGATCGAGTGGAGCCTCGGGAAGCTCGCGGAGAAGGGACGGATCGACGGGTCCGCCGAGGACGTCTTCGCGCGCGTCGAGGGGACCACCGACCTCGAGGCGGCCGTCGAGGACGCCGACCTCGTGATCGAGGCCGTCCCCGAACGGATGTCGATCAAGAAGGACACCTTCAGCGAGGTCGACGAGTACGCGCCCGATCACGCCATCCTCGCGAGCAACACCTCGGGACTCTCCATCACCGAGATGGCGACCGCGACCGACCGGCCCGAGCAGGTCGTCGGGACGCACTACTTCAACCCGCCCATCCGGATGGACCTCATCGAGGTCGTCCACGGCGAGGAGACCAGCGAGGAGACGATCGAGACGATGCACGCCTACGCCGACTCGGTCGGCAAGACCGCCATCGACGTGAAAAAGGACGTCCACGGCTTCGTCGTCAACAACGTCCTCGTCCCGTTCATGGAGGAGCCGGCCTGGATGCTCGAGGAGGGGTTGACCACGATCGAGACGGCCGACGCGGCGATGGTCTACCAGCGCGGCTATCCGATGGGCCCCTTCGAGCTCTCCGACTACAGCGGGATCGACATCGGCTATCACTTCCGTGAGGACTCGCGGTACGAGGCCCCGCCGCCGATCGCGCGCAAGGTCGAGAACGAGGAGCTCGGCCGCAAGACCGGCACCGGCTTCTACGAGTACGAGGACGGCGAGGGGACGACCTACGACTTTCACGACCGCGAGGGCTTCGACACCCTCCGCGTCGAGGCGCGGATGATAAACGAGGCCGCCAGGCTCATCGGCGAGGGCGTCGCCACCGCCGAGGACGTCGACCTCGGCATTCGGCTCGGCGGCCGGTTCCCGATCGGCGTCTGCCGGCTCGCCGACCAGATCGGCATCGACGTCGTTCTCGAGAAGCTCCGGTCGCTCCACGAGGAGTACGGCGAGGAGCGGTATGAACCGGCCGACCACCTCGTGGCGCTCGTGGAGGCGGGCAAAACCGGCGAGGACGCCGGCATCGGCTTCTACGACTACCACGGCCAGTGGCCCTACCAGTTCCTCAACGTCGACCTCGACGACCGCGGCGTGCTCTCCATCGAGTTCGACCGTCCCGAGCGGCTGAACGCCTTCTCCGAGGAGATGTTCGCCGAGGTCCAACGTGCCCTCGAGGACGCGCCCGTCGAGGACGTCTCCTGCGTCGTCTTCTCGGGGGCCGGCGACCAGTTCTCCGCCGGCGCCGACATCACCGGCTTCCTCACGAACGCGCCCACCGAGATCATGGACGTCGAGGAGTCGATCGAGGCCGTCCACGAGTTCCCCCGACCGACGATCGCGAAGATCGACGGCTTCTGTCTGGGCGGCGGGCTCGAGCTCTCGCTTGCGTGTGACCTCCGGATCGCCTCCGAACGCTCCACGCTCGGGAGCCCCGAGATCGACCTCGGGCTGATCCCTGGCGGCGGCGGCACCCAGCGACTCACCCGGATCGTCGGCGAGACGCGCGCGAAGGAGCTCGTCTTCCGCGGCAACCACATCTCCGCCGAGCGGGCGGCCGACTGGGGCATCCTCAACCGCGCCGTCCCCGGCGACGAGTTCGAGGAGACGGTCGGCGAGTTCGTCGACGACATCGCCACCGGACCCAAGACGGCGCTGAAGGTCGCCAAGAAGGTGATCAACGAGGGCCAAAACGCCAGTCTCGAGGCCGGACTCGCGATGGAGAGTCAGGGCTTCGGTCTGCTGACGACGACCGACGACGTGATCGAGGGCGTGGACGCCTTCCGCAACGACCGCGAACCGGAGTTCCAGTGACGATGTCCCGAAACGCAGCGATCGTCGGCGGCGGCCTGACCGAGTGGGGCGAACGGGAGGCGACCTGGAAGGACCTCGCCCAGGAGGCCGGCAAGGCGACCTTCGACGACGTCGACGGCATCGACCAGTCGGACGTCGAGGGGCTGTTCGTCGGCGCCGTCCAGCCCGAACGCTTCGCCTTCCAGAGCCACGTCGCCCCGCTGGTTGCGGAGCTGCTGGGAATCGACGCGGAGATGATCTCGCGGACGGAACTCGCGTGTGCGAGCGGGCAGGCGGCGCTCCGGTACGCGTGGCTGGCGATCGCCGCCGGCCAGATCGACGTCGCGCTGGTGATCGGCGTCGAGAAGATGAACCTCGGCAAGGAGTACATGCCCGAGATGCAGTCGACGATGACGAACGTGCTCGACCGCGAGTTCGACGGCGTCAACGGGCTCAACGGCCCCTCCCACTTCGCGCAGTTCGCCCAGCGACACATGCACGAACACGGGACCACCCGCGAGCAGCTCGCGATGGTGAGCGCGAAGAACAAGAGCCACGCCGCCGCTACCGACTTCGCACAGTACCGCGAGGCGGTCTCGGTCGACGACGTGCTCGATTCCTACCCGATCGCGCCGCCGTTGAACCTGCTCGACTGCAGCGGCATCACGGACGGCGCCGCCGGCGTCCTGCTCGTCAGCGAGGAGAAGGCGCGGGAGGTGACCGACACCCCGGCCTACATCACCGGCAGCGGCCAGTCCTGTCTCTCGAGCAACTCGATCAACAATCTGCCGTCGATGACGACCTGGCCGCAGGCGCGGGAGGCCTCCGAGAAGGCCTACGATCAGGCCGGCATCGAGGACCCGCTCGCCGAGATCGACGTCGCGGAGGTTCACGACTGCTTCTCGATCAGCGAGGTGATCGAGTACGAACAGCTCGGCTTCGCCGACGAGGGCGAGGGCGGCGCCTTCATCGAGGAGGGCCGCAGCGAGCTCGACGGCGACGTCGCGGTCAACCCCCGCGGGGGGCTGCTCGGCTGCGGCCATCCGCTCGGCGCCACCGGGGTCTGTCAGGCGCTGGAGATCTACCGACAGTTCACCGGCGACGTGCCCGCCGAGCGCGCGGTCGCGGGCGATCCCGAGACCGGCCTGATCCACAACCTGAGCGGCAGCGGGTCAGTTCACAGCGTGATGACCCTCGGGAGGGATCCACAATGACGCGCGACGACCGGTCCAACGACGGGTCCGCCGGCGATGAAGCGTCCAGCGAGGAACCGCCCCGCGAGACGGTCTCGATCCCGAACGAGGTCGATCTCCCCCGGCTGCTCGACTTCTACGACCTGCAGGACGCCGAACACACCGGGATCCACGAGTTCTACGACAACCTCCGGGACGGCGACTTCACCACCACGCGGTGTGACGCCTGCGGGGCGGTTCACTTCCCGCCCCGGATCGTCTGTCCCGAGTGTCTGAGCGACGACCTCTCGTACACGTCGCTTCCCCACGAGGGAACGCTCCACTCGTTCACCGAGGTCCGCGGCACCGCGGCGATCGGGATGACCGACGACACGCCGTTCGTCGCCGGCGTCGTCGATCTGGGCGACGTGCGGCTGTCGGCGCGGATCGACGACGCGAGCTACGAGGATCTCGAGATCGGCGATCCGGTCCGGCTGAAGATCGTCGACATCGACGGCCCGACCGACCAGGACCGGGTCTTCTACCGGTTCGTGCCGGCCTGACCGGCACCGCATCTGCCACCCGTCGTGTCGGCCTGACCGGCATCGCGTCTGCTATCGGTTCATCCCGATCTGACCGGCACCGCGTCTTCTACCGGTTCGCGCCGGTCCGACCGGCACCGCGTCTTCCACCGGTTCGTTCCGATCCGGTCGGAATCGGCTCGTCGCCGTCGAGTCCCGTTCTCGATCCACGATCACGGCCCTTCCTTCTTCCAAAAACGGTGCCGCTCAGGGGTTCGGAGCGTAGAGAGCGTACAGGATGGACAACATTCCGGCTGCGGTGACGAGTGCCGCGACGAATCCGGCTTCGAAGATCGACACCCGGAGGACTTCGAAGAGCGCGCCCTCGAGGAGGCCGCCGAGTCCGACGAGCGCGAAGCCGGCGGCAACGTACAGGAGCAACTGCGTGTGATGCCGTTGGTAGCCACGATAGGCCTGGTACGCGATGACCAGCGCTAATGCGGTGGTGAACAGTTTGCCGATGACGAATAGGGTGTGTTCCATGAGTCAGTCCCCCCGCATCTCCTCGAAGATGGACGTGATCCGGTCGGCGGGGTCGGGCCGGACGTCGATCCGAACGTCGAAGCCCTCCGCATTGAGGAGCACTTCGACGCGTTCGAGGCGCGCCTCGTACTCGCTGTAATGTCGTCCCCCGGGATCGACGTGCGTGTATTCCTCGAGGAGACCCTGCTCGAGGAGTCGGTTCACGCGCCGGGAGACGGTCGGGCGCGACATGTCGCACTCCTCGCTGAGTTCCTTCGCGGACAGCCGGTCGGCCTTCGTCGCCACGAGGATGTCCCGGGCGTACTCGTCGTCGAGGGTGGCGAAGACAGCCGGCGGATCGGGCTCCTCGGTCACGAGTCCCTACTCGCTGGAGGAGGGTAATATAGCCCGTCGGTTTTCCGACTCGGAACGCCGGCTCGCTATTATATAGCCTCTTCCGTCCTACTGATAATTGAAGGTGCAATAATTATGTCCACACTCGACTCCGGTATGAACCAGCTCGAGAGCAGGATCGGCGGCCTGACCGTCGGCGGGAAAGTGCACAGCCTCAGCGCGTGGTTCGTGCTCGCGCTCCGTCTGATGATGGGCTATGCGTTCGCATACTCCGGATTCACGAAGATCATCGGCGAGTTCTCCGCCGGCGGCTACCTCACGAACGTCGCCGCGACGAACGGCAATCCGCTTGCCGGGATGTTCGCGTGGATGGGGTCGACGCCGTGGTTCGTCGAGTTCGCGAACGTGGCCGTCCCGTGGGGCGAGCTGCTCATCGGCCTCGGCCTCCTCGTGGGCGCGCTCGTTCGCCTCGCGGCGTTCTTCGGCGCGCTGATGATGCTCATGTTCTACTTCGGGAACTGGGACATCTCTCACGGGTTCATCAACGGGGACTTCGCGTACATGCTCGTGTTCCTCGCGGTCGCCGCGTTCGCCGCGGGCCGCATCCTGGGACTCGACCGGTACATCGAGCAGTACGAGGTCGGCGGCGTGGCGCTCGTCGAGCGCTACCCCGCCCTCGAATACATCCTCGGCTAACCACGCCGAGCTTCTTTGGAGTACAACTATGCAAAATCCAATTCAAGCACGCGGGACTCATTCGCTGGGACTCATCGTCATCGGAGCACTGTCGCTGGCCGTCGTCGGCGGAATGGCGCTGACGCACGCGACCGTCCCGGATGGAATGACGTGGGGCTGGCACGGCGGTATGTGGAACGGCGGCCACATGGCCGGCTGGAGTGGATGGGGCTGGGGGATGATGCTGGTCGGTCTGCTGTGGATGGCCCTCCTCGTCGCCCTGCCCGTCTCCATCGTCTACTGGTTGGCGACACGGTCACGATCGAACGATTCCACTGAGACTGGCGCACTCGCCGTCCTCCAGGAGCGGTACGCTCGCGGCGAGATCGATGACGAGGAGTTCGACCGTCGCCGCGAGCGGCTCACGCGTGACGACGACCGCTAGGACCGGTTTTCGGTGCTTCCCGTCTCCGGCACTCTTCGTCACTCTCCATTTTCGTCACTCTCCGCCCGGTATCGTCGTCCTCCCGATGGTGGATCCCGAAATCGATCCTCGAACCATAATCGATCCGCGACCCAGCCACGCTGACCGCGGCGTCGCAACGCAAGACGCCGGTGGTGTGGCCGCGTCACCCGACGTTCTTCTCCTCGTCGTCCCAGAACTCCTCGCGGAGCTCGTACTTCTGGATCTTGCCGGTCGAGGTCTGCGGGAGGGCGTCGCGGAACTCGACGCTGGTCGGACACTTGTAGTGAGCAAGCCGCTCGCGGGTGAACTCGATCAGCTCGTCCTCGGTGAGGTCGGAGTCCTCGGCGGTCACGACCAGTGCCTTCGGCGTCTCGCCCCACTTCTCGTGGGGGACGCCGATGACCGCGGCGACCTGCACGTCGGGGTGTTCGTAGATGACGTCCTGGACCTCGATCGTCGAGATGTTTTCCCCGCCGGAGATGATGACGTCCTTCTTCCGGTCGACGATCGTGAGCATCCGGTCGTCGTCCCAGGTGGCGATGTCGCCCGTGTGGAACCAGCCGTCGCGCCGGTCGTGGAACGCCCGGTGGGTCTCGTCGGGCTTGTTCCAGTAGCGGTCGAGCACCTGGTTGCCGCGAACGATCACCTCGCCCTGGGTCTCGTCGTCGGTCGGAACCGGCTCGCCGTGCTGGTCGACGACGAGGATCTCCGTGTTGAGCGTGGCGAAGCCGGGTTTGTTGATGATGTCGTACTTATCGCCCTGCTGGATCTTCCGTCGGGAGTTGCTGGTCGTGACGATCGGTCCGGTCTCGGTGGCGCCGTAGGCGTGGATGATCCGCCAGCCGAGCTCGTCCTCGACCTCCCGGATCGTGCTCTTCGGCGGCGGGCTCGCGGCCGTCTCGACGCGCACCGGCTTCTCGCCGGTCGCGGGCACGTCGGCGTCCTCGTAATAGTCCAACAGCATGTTCAACACCGTCGGCGCACCGCCGAGGTAGCTCACGTCGTGGTTGGCGATGTGCTCGAAGACGGTCTCGGGATCGAACTGTTCGAGGATGACGTGGGTGCCGCCGATCCCGGTGAGGCCGTAGATGTGTCCCCACCCGTTGATGTGGAACATCGGCGAGGTCCACAACAGCGTGTCGTCGTCCTCGAACTCGACGTGATGGGAGTGGATCAGCGCGTGGTAATGCTGGATCCGATGGGTGTGGACGACTCCCTTCGGGTCGCCGGTGGTGCCGCTGGTGTAGAGGATGGTCGCGTCGTCCTCCTCCGAGAGGTCCGGCCGGTCCGGCTGATCCGGGGAGTGCTCGGCGAGCACGTCCTCGTAGCCGTGCCAGCCCTCCCCGGCGGCGTCCCCGTCGTAGGCGACCCACTGCTCGACCGAGGTGCCCGCCTCGACGTCGGTCCCCCGGAGATGGTCGACCTTCTCGGTGAACCCCGTATGGGAGATCAGCACCGAGGGCGAGCTGTCGTCGACGAGGTAATCGTACTCGGTCGGCTGCAGCCGGAAGTTGAGCGGGACGAACAGCGCGCCGATCTGCATCGTCGCGTACAGCGTCTCGATGAACCGGTGGGAGTTCGGCGACAACAGCGCCACGCGGTCGCCCTTCTCGATGCCCCACTCCAACAGCGCGTTCGAGAGCCGGTTGATGCGGTCGTTCAGCTCGTTGTAGGTGAACTCTGTTCCGTCCGCGGCGATGACGCCGACGTCGTCGCCGAAGAGCGTGACTGCCCTGTCGAGGAAGTCCGTCGTGAGTAGTGGTCGTTTCATGGGTGATCTTTCGGATGTGGATTCGTCGGTGTGAGCGGGTTCGTCGGTGTTCGTCGATGTGGTTCGTGGCTGCGTCAGCGTGGTTCGTGGCTGCGTCAGCGTGGTTCGTGGCTGCGTCGGCGCGGCGTAACCTGCGACCGCCCCGGTCGCCATCTCCCGCGGCACGATGGCGTCCCCTCGTGCCGACGGTCGGCACGTGAGTGTGAGTGTCTGACGATGATCGTCGCCAACGGGACATCATATTTTACATAGTAATTTAAACTTTCGGGAATTCTTTCCAATCAATACGCCCAGGCCGGATCTCGGCACCCCGTTCACTCCCGAGAGAGGCGGTCGTCGCCGACGAACAGGTCCGTTGGTGCGTACTCCCGGTTCTCGGGATAGGCCGCGGTGTACTCCATCAGCTGGAACAGCGTTCCGGTCGGGTTCCGCGGGGACACGAACGCCTCGGTCCACTCGGCGTACTCCTCGCGGTCGACGACCTGGAAGCCCGTGGCCTCCAGCGTTGCGGTCATCGCGTCGATGTCGGCGACCTCGATCGTCACGTGATGGAGGCCGGGGCCGTGCCGGTCGAGGTACTCGGTCAGGAACGACTCCTCGGCGACCGGCTCGATGAGCTCGATCCGCGATCCGTCGCCCAGCTCGTAGTAGACCCACCGGAACCGGTCGTCGACGACGTCGTCTATCAGTCGGTCACAGCCGAGCGCGGCCAACAGCGGCTCGGCCGACTCGACGTCCTCGACGGCGATGCCGACGTGATCGACCCTCGCGGGTGGTCCGCCATCGTTCATACCTGCCCATCGACGTACACATTGTTAATTATTGCCGTCGATCCGATACCTCGCGACGGCACGCGACGGGGGTGGACTCCACGGCTCGACCACCCATTACCGCAGCGCCCGGACAACGGGAAATTATTTACCACCCTCAACGTATTTTATGGTATGTATTACCAATCGGTATTTCATCGCGGCGCGGTCGGCGGGACGGTGATCGGCCGATGACCGCCGACGACGAGGCTTCGGACGCCGCCGAGGGGACTCCCGTCAACCGTGATCGGGACGAGAACGCGGCGTCGGCCGCCGGAAGCGGCTCCGAATCGGCCGTGCCGGACGAGGATCCGACCGAAAGCTTCTCGACCTCCCGGCCTCGCCACTCCCTACGTGAGATGACCGACACCGAACCGGAGTGGGACTTCAAGGAGCGCGACGTGATGATCCTCCGCGAGCTGGCCCGGGACCCCCAGCTGTCGGCTCGGGAGCTGACCGACGTCCTCGAGGCGGAACACGGGATCGACGTCTCACACGTCACCGTGAGCAAGTCGATACGAAACATGCGCGACGCGAACGTCTTCCGGGAGGCGATCCTCCCGAACGAGGCGTACTTCAGCTTCTCGCTGTTCGAGTTCCAGTTCAACCCCGAACACTTCGAGGACGGCTGGCGCGACGCGATGGAACACATCCGCGAGGACAAGAGCACCCTGTTTTACTTCCTGTGTGACGGGGCCTACCAGTGGCGCGCAGTGATGATGTTCCCCAGCAGCGAGGCCGAGTCCAAGTGGATCCACGAGTTCTACAAGGAGCACGGCAAGGTGATCAACAATCTCCGCAACCACGCGTTGACGAACGTGCTCAAGTTCGGAACCGATCCCGAGCTGTTCGAGAACATCACCGACGGCCGGGAGTGAGGCAGCGGTTCGAGGGGAAGAAGCGGGACGGCGGTCCGACTCCCACGAGCAGCCGTCCTCACCGGTTCGGATCTGATCCGCGGAAGAAAACGCCGGGAGAGGGATTTGAACCCTCGATCCCGTGAGGGAACACGCTTTCCAGGCGTGCGCCTTGCCACTCGGCCATCCCGGCTCGATTCGTCCTACTGCCGTCCGACTGTTAAACCCTTCTTTTCGCCCGCAGGCGGTGCTCGAGTGCGTAGGCGATCCCGGCCACGACCGCGGCGACCGCGACCGCGATGAGCACCGTGCCGCCGATCCCGACCGGGAGCGCTCCGGCGCTGACCAGCCGGTAGCCCTGTATCGCGACCAGAAACGAGAACCCGCCGACGATCCCCCACAGCGCCGCCGACTTCGCGCGGGCGGCGGGCGTGGCCGGCGTTCCGGGAACGGGGTCGTCGTCGGTCACACGCGCCGTTCGTCCGGTCGCGCCTTCAACGTCCCGGATCGCGTCGTATCACCGTCGCGCCACCGCCGCATTACCGCCGCATCACCGCCGCATTACCGCCGCATTACCGCCGCATCACCGCCGCATCACCGCCGCATTACCGTCGCGCCACCGCCGTGTCCCGTCGGTCGTGTCGGGTCCTCACGCGAGGATCTCGACCTCGTAGCCGTCCGCCTCCAGGCTCGCGACGATCGCCGCGGCGTGTTCGGCGTCGTGGGTCTCCATCTCCACCTCGAGGTCCGCGGCGTTGACCGCGACGTCCCGGGAGGTCCGGTCGTGGTGGACCGCGTAGACGTTGGCCCCGTGGTCCGAGACGATGCTTGCCACGCGCTCCAGCTCCCCCGGCCGGTCCTTCAGCGCCATCTTCACCTTCAAATATCGACCCATCTCGATGAGTCCGCGCATGATGACGGTCGTCAGGCGGTTCATGTCGATGTTCCCGCCACACAGCGCGGCCACGATCGTCTCGTCGTCCTCGTATGCGAACGCCTCCGCGAGGACGGCCGCCAGCGGCACCGCGCCCGCCCCCTCGACGAGGACCTTCGAGCGCTCCAATAGCAGCGTGAGCGCGTGGGCGATCTCCGTGTCCGAGACGGTCACGACCTCGTCGACGCGCTCCCGGATGACCTCGAAGGGGATCTCGCCGACCGACCGCGTCGCGATCCCGTCGGCGATCGTGTCGACGCTGTCGATCGTCTCGACCCGGCCGGACGCCAGCGACTGGGCGGCCGAGGCGGCGCCCTCCGCCTGGACGCCGACGACCCGCACGTCGTCGAGCTCCTCGGTGACCGCCGTGGCGATCCCCGCGATGAGCCCGCCGCCGCCGATCGGAACGACGACGGTGTCGGCCTGCGGGCAGTCCTCGGCGATCTCCAGGCCGATCGTCCCCTGACCGGCCATCACCGCCTCGTCGTTGAACGCGTGGACGTACGTCCGGTCCTCCGCGGCCTCGATCTCGTGGGCCCGCGCCTGCGCCTCCTGGTAGTCGATCCCGTGGAGCACGACCTCCCCGCCGTACCCGCGCGTGGCCTTCACCTTCGAGACCGGCGCGTGCTCGGGCATCACGATCGTCGACTCGACGTCAGCGCGCGCGGCCGCGAGCGCGACGCCCTGCGCGTGGTTGCCCGCGCTCGCGGTCACCACGCCCGCCTCGCGCTCGGCCGGCGAGAGGGTGGCGATCCGGTTCGTCGCCCCGCGGATCTTGAACGCGCCGGTTCGCTGAAACGTCTCCAACTTGAGGTGGACGTCCGCGCCCGTCAGCTCCGAGAAGGTGCGGGACCGCTCGAGGGGAGTCCGCCGGGCGACCTCCTCGACCCGCTCGCGGGCGGCGCGGACGTCATCGATCGACAGCATCGTCCCCACCTGGACGCCGCGACCGCTAATGGTTTCGGGTCCGATCGCCGGCGGACGACGCGTCGCTGGATCGGCGTGCGACGGACCACGGGACGCGCCGGGTCGAGTAGGACGATGAACCACGGGACGCGCCGCTGGACGGAAGCGATGTGGGGAAAGGGGGAATGCACGCGTGTGACGTGCATCTGTAGGGTACGGCTCCGATTATAAAAAGGTCCGGCTGGCACAGTGAAAGTATAACCGTGGGAGGGCGGTGACCCGGATCGGACGTCGGACGGCCGTCGTCGCGTCGTCGTTCGGGCTGACTCGTCCGCCACCGGCGTTCCCTTTTAAGTATCCCCTCGCCGTTCGCCCCGATATGGACCTGTCAGCCGCCCTGACGAACGCCGTCGCCGCCTACCGGCGACGCCCCACGGACCTCCTGCCCTTCTACGTGCTCGGGACGGCGATCCCGGTCATCACGCGCGCGGTCACGGCCGTCGGATTCGTGGCCGCCTACGCGTATCTCGAGATGACCGGCCGGGTCGGGCGCGTCCGAGCCGCGCTCGCTGAGGGGGACCTCGGATCGATGCCCGACCCGGAGACCGACCCGGCCGCGTTCCAGCGGTGGACCGACTCCCTGAGCACCGTTCTCGAGCCGCTCGCCGATCCCGTCGTCCTCGGCGTGATCGCCGCGACGCTGGCGGCGACGATCGCGCTCTCGGTCGTCCTCTCGGCGGGCGTCTCGGCCGGCCAGTACGCCGCCTGTCTCGCCCGGCTGCGGGACGACCGGGGCACGCTGGCCGGGATCGGCGGCGTTCGTGCCTACTGGCCCTCGATCCTCGGGGCGTACCTGCTCGAGGTCGCGATCTGGATCGCCGCCACCCTCGGCGCCGCGATCGCCGTCACGGTCGCCTCGGTGGTCCACCCGGTGCTCGGCGTGCTTGCGGCCCTCGCGGCGCTCCTCGGCTGGACGGTCATCGTGCTCTGTACCAGAGCCGTCTTCGCGTTCGCGCCCGTCGCGATCGTCGTCGACGACGTCGGCGTTCTCGGCGGGATCGACGCCGGACTCGGGTACGTCAGGGCGAACCCGGCCGACGCGCTCGGCTACTACGCCCTGACGACCGCCGCGCTGTTCGTCGTGGCTTCAGCGGGCGGCGCCCTCGCGTTGGTGGAGGCCCCGAGCCTCGTCGGTCTCGCGAGCCTGCTCGTGGTGGCACCGGGACTCGATCTCGTCAAGACCGGCCTGTTCGGCCGGTGGCGCGAGGCGGTCGACTCCGTCGACCCGCCGGACGATCCCCTCCGCGAGTCGGTCCGTGCCGGCATCGGTCGCGGTTGGTCGGAGATGACCGAGTTCGTCCGAGCCACCCTCCCGACGCACGCGTTGGTCGTCGCGGTCGCGGTCGCGAGCTTCGCGCTCGGGTGGGTCGCTGCCGGTCCGTTCGAGGACGTGGTCACCGCCTCGATCGCGGCCCGCCTCGAGGGGCATCTCCCACCCGCCGCGGCGGTCGAGTTCTTCGCGAACAACTGGACGGTCACGCTCGGAACCGCCTTCGCCGGCGTCGTCCTCGCGGTCCCGACCGTCGTCGCCCTCTGGTTCAACGGCTTCGTCTTCGGGATCGCCTTCCGGCTGGAGACGGACCTCCTGGAGCTCGTGGCGTTCGTGATCCCGCACGGACTCCTCGAGATCCCGGCGCTGTTCGTCGCCGGCGCGGTCGGCCTGCAGCTCGGCCGGTCGGGCTGGCGGACCTGGCGCGGGAGCGACTCCCGCGTCGCCCTCGCGGACGACCTCGAGCGCGCCTTCCGGGTGCTCGTCGGGGTGGGGATCCTCCTGCTGCTGGCGGGAGTGATCGAGGGCTTCGTGAGCCCGTACTACTTCCGGTTCGTTCGACCCTTCGTGCCGCCGTCGGTCGCCGAGGCGCTCGCCTGACCGTCCGCGTCCGGCAGCACCTTCCCCGGGTTCAGGATTCCGTTCGGGTCGAGCGTTTCCTTGACCGCGCGCATCGTCTCCACGCCCGCCGCCCCGTGCTCCCGCTCGAGGAACTTCCGCTTCCCGACGCCGATCCCGTGCTCGCCGGTGGCCGTCCCGCCGAGCTCGATCGCCCGGTCGACGATCTCGGCGTGGGCAGCCCGCGCTCGCTCGACCTCTTCCGGGTCGCCGTGGTCCGCGAACACGCCGTAATGGAGGTTCCCGTCCCCGGCGTGACCGAAGCAGGGGATGAACAGGTCGTACGACTCGGCCACCGACTGGACCGCCGCGATCATCTCCGGGTAGCGTCCGATCGGAACCGTCACGTCGCCGGATCCCTCCATCTCGCGGTCGGGGTCGTACTCCTCGCTCGCGTAGGCGATCTCCTCGCGGGCGCGCCAGAGCTCGGCCATCTCGTCGCCGCTCGCGATCGCGAACTCGGCGACGTCGTGCGCCTCGACGATCGCCCGGTAGAAGTCGATCTCCTCGTCGATCCCGTGGTTGGCGTGGAACTCGACGAACGTCATCGGCCGTTCCGGCAGCTCGACGTCGGCGTAGGCGTTGACCATCCGCGCGGTTCGCTCGTCGATCAGCTCGAGCTTGGCGACGTCGACCCCCGAGGTGATCACGTCCGAGATCGCCTCGGTCGCGTCCTCGAGGGTCGGGAAGACTGCGCGACCACCCTTGATCTGCTCGGGACGGCCGGCAAGCTGGAGCGTCGCCCGCGTGACGACCCCGAGCGTTCCCTCGCTGCCGATCACGAGGTTCAGCAGGTTGTACCCGCTCGAGGTCTTGGCCGCCTTGCTGCCGACCGTCAGGACCGTTCCGTCGGCACGAACGACCTCGAGCTCGAGCACCCAGTCGGCGACCTCGCCGTACTTCACCGTCTGCTGGCCCGAGGCGTCGGTGGCGATCATCCCGCCGATCGTCGAGATCGATCCCGAGGACGGTAGCGGCGGGAAGAAGAGCCCGCGCCCGGCCACCGCCTCGTTGACGGCCTCGCCGATGACGCCCGGCTCGACGTCGATCTGCAGGTCGTCGGGACGGATCTCGAGGATCGCATCCATCCGAGTCATGTCGAGGCTGATCCCGCCCTGGACGGGCGTCGCGTTCGCCTCCAGTCCGGTTCCGGCCGCGTACGGCGTCACCGGGACGCCGCGCTCGTTGGCCGCCGCCAGGATGGCCGAGACGTCGGCGGTCGATTCGGGAAACGCCACCGCGTCGGGTTCGACCGCCTGCCCCTTCCGGGTGCCGAAGTCGCTCGCGTGGTTCCGCCGGTCGGAGCTGCCGCGCGAAACCGACCCCTCGAGGTCGAGACCGTCGAGGAACGAACAGTCGTGGTGCATACGGTAGCAGGAGTGGGTGACGGGCTTAAACCCACCGCGGCGCTTCGCTTTCGGTCGGCGTTCGGATTCCGGTCGGCGTTCGGGTACCTGGGGTGATCGAGCCGGGGTTCGTCACCGCTCGTCGATCGGGACGAACTCGACGTCCTTCCGCCCGGTGTACCGGGCTCGCGGGCGGATCAGCCGGTTGTCGGTCTGGTACTCGAGGACGTGGGCGATCCAGCCGCCGGCCCGCGCCATCGCGAAGATGGGCGTGTACATGTCCGTCGGGATCCCCAGGTGGTCGTAGACGGAGCCGGAGTAGAAGTCGACGTTGGGCGCGATCCCCTCCTCGAGGAGCCCCTGGTCGGCGAGATACTCCTCGATGGCCGTCGTGTAGTCGAGCCACTTCGTGTCGTCGTTCGACGCCGAGAGGTCACGAAGCCGCTGCTCGAGGATCTCGGCTCGCGGATCCTTCACCCGGTAGACGCGGTGGCCGTACCCCGGGATGCGCCGTCCATCCTCGCGGGCGGCCGTCGCCCACTCGACGGGGTCGGTCCCGCTCGCGTCGATCTCCTCGAGCATCTCCATGACGTCCTCGTTGGCGCCGCCGTGGAGCGGTCCCGAGAGGGCACCGATCCCGCCGATGACCGACGAGTAGATGTCGGCCATCGTCGAGGCGATGACCATCGAAGCGAACGTCGAGGCGTTGAGCCCGTGGTCGGCGTGCAGCGTCAACGCCATGTCGAAGGTCTCCTCGGCGACGTCGTCCGGCCGCGCGCCGGTCAGCATGTACAGGAAGTTTCCGGCGTAGCCGAGCTCGTCGTCCGGGTCGAGCGGCTCCTCGCCCCGCCGGACGCGGTCGAAGGCGGCGAGGATCGTCGGGATCTTCGCGGTGATGCGCCGGCCCTGGCGCCGGGTGGCCGCGAGGTCCTCGGCATCGGCGTCCGCCTCGGGGTCGTAGGTCGGAAGCATCGAGACCGCCGTTCGCAGCGCGTCCATGGGATCGGCGCCGGACCGGGCGAGGTCCCCGACCGCAGCGAGCACGTCGTCGTCGACGGAGCGCTCCGCGGCGAGGTTCCCGGCGAACGTCTCCAGCTCGGCGCGCGTCGGTAGCTCGCCGTGCCACAGGAGATACAGCACCTCCTCGTAGCTGGCCTGCGTCGCCAGGTCCTCGATGGCGTAGCCGCGGTATCCGAGCTTGCCGACGTCCCCGTCGATGTAGCTCAGCTCGGATTCGGCGACGAGAACGCCCTCCAAACCACGCTTCAGCTCGTTTGACATATGCGGACCCTTCCCGTTAGCCGGAAAAAAGCGTTGCCGTTTCGGAGACGTTCGTGACGTCGATCGTCGAACGTCCTCACGACGTCCCCGCGCCGTCCGGGGACGACACCGAGCGACCGAACGGTTCGTTCAGCCCGATGAGAACGCTTCCATCCGGCGAGGACGCTCGGATCAGCCCCGTGCGGGGACGACCGAGATCGTGCGCTTTCGGTCGATCGCGTCCTCGAGCTCCTCGGCGATCGCCGAACCCCGAGAGACCTGGATCTCGCCGCCTCGTCCGACGGTTGCGGTGAAGAGGTACTCGTCCTCCGCGCGCACCTCCACCGTCTCGCCGACGTCCTCCTCGACGGGGATCACGACGTGCCGTGAGGTGATCTCCGGCTGGACGACCGCGCCCCGGTCGCCGCCCATCGCCCCGGCCCCGCCCGCGCCGGTAGCCGTCCCCGATCCGGTTCCGGACCCGCCGGCACCGTCGCCGGTCGGGGTCGGCCGTTCGTCGTGGGTCCGGACGTCGATGTCGATGCCGAGGCGGTTCTCGATGTCGGAGATCCGGCCGCCGCCCTTCCCGATCACGTAGGAGATGTCGTCCTCCTCGACGTAGACGATCGCGGTGTCGCGTCCCTGCAGCTCCACGTCGACGTGGCCCCGGGCGACCGACCGTATCTCGCGTTCGATCTCCTGTTTGGCGATCCGCGAGACGCCGCTTTCGGCCCCGTCCTCGCCCTCGGCCCCGATCGGCACCGTGACCACCTGGCGGTTGAACGTGTAGATCTCGTAGTCGGCGCGGCCGGTCTCGAAGTCCCGAACCCGGATGACCGGACGCGCGAGGTCCTCCGCGGTGAGTCCCTCGGGAACCTTCACCTCGGTGTCGACGTCGTAGACCGTGTGCACTCTTCCGGCCTCGATGTAGACGACGGTATCGACGATCTGGGGGATCATCCCGAGTTCGACGCGCCCGACGAGCCGCTGGAGCGCGTCGATGGCGCGGGAGGCGTGGACGACGCCGACCATCCCGACGCCGGCCATCCGCATGTCCGAGAAGACCTCGAAGTCGGCGGTCTTCCGGACCTCGTCGTAGATCGTGTAGTCGGGTCGGACGAGCAGCAGCGAGTCCGCGGTGTTCGCCATATCGCCGCCGAGAGCGCCGTACTGGGTGATCTCCGGACCGACCTGGAGGTCCCGCGGCTTCTCCATCGTCTTGACCGCGTAGTCGCTGTCGTTGAGGAACTCCGCGACCGCCTGTGCGAACGTCGACTTCCCGGCACCCGGCGAGCCGGAGATGAGAACCCCTCGTTTCGACTCGAGGAAGCGCTCGCGAAGCTCGTCGGCGAACTCGTAATCGTCGAGCTCGGTCTTGGCGATCGGCCGGACCGCGGTGATCTCGATGCCGTCCGCGAAGGGCGGCCGGGCGACGGCGATCCGGTAGTTCCGGTACTGGACGATGTCCATTCCCTCCTCGGAGAGCTCGACGAAGCCGTCGTTCGACCCCCGTGCGAGGTTGACGATCGCGGTCGCCCACTCGCCCATCCGATCCTCGCTCGTGGGCTCCTCCTCGATGACCTCGTAGCGCATCTCCCCGAGGGTTCCGCGTTTGGCCTTCGGCCTGGTGCCGGCCTTCAGGTGGACCGACATCGTCTCCTCGGTGAAGTAGTCGGCTATCGGCAGCTCCTCGACGGAGCCCCGGGTGACCGGCTCGACGTACTCCACGTCGATCCCCTTCGCCCGCGCGACCTCGGCCTGGACGACGTCGCTGGTCAGCAGCGTCCCGTCGTGGTCCTCCGCGACGTCCCGGATGATCGCGTCGACGTCGCCCTCGCTGGCGGCCCGCGTCTCGGTGGCGCTCGGGCGTCGGCCGACGTACGACAGCGAGACCGTCCCCTCGTCGGCGAGCTCGGCGAGTCGCTGGAGCTCGGAGAGACCGTCCCAGCCGGGCTCGTGGCCGTCGTTCGCCTGCGACTCCAGCTCGCCGACCACGGCCTCCGGGACGACGACGGTCGCCCCCTCGTAGGTCCCGTCCGCGACGCGTTCGGACACGCGGCCGTCGATGACCGCACTGGTGTCCGGTACAACGTTCATACCGGACCTGCGGGCGGGATCGGTATAAGCGTGTTCGACTGGCGGCTCGCGGTTCGAGGCGGTCGCCCGCGGCTAACCCACCGGCGCGTCGATCTCGCTCCGCCGGTACTGAACGTGGTTCAGCGATCCGATCCCACTTTGGACGGTCCTTCAGGTCCACAATCTTGATTACCGGCTGGTGTCACCACCACCTAGAGTCACCGTGATCCCCTTGACGGTCCTGAAGGCCGCGTTGATCTGCACGGTCGTGATCGGGATGACGGGGGGACTGATCGCCTGGCGCGAGCGACCGACCCCGGGGTCGGTCCCCCTAGCCGTCCTGCTTGCCGGCCAGTGCTGGTGGTCGGTTACCCTGTTGTTTCGGATCGACGCGACCGGGATCGTCGCGAAGGCCTTCTGGGTGGACGTCTCCTGGATCGGGGTCGCGATCATCCCCGTCGCGTGGCTGTTCTTTTCGCTCGAGTACTCGGGCCACCACGAGTACGTCCAGCCGCGGTACGTCGCGGTCGCCTCGATCGTGCCGCTGTGTGTCGCGGTCATCGGGGCGACCAACGTCGCCCACGAGCTGATGTACGTCCGCTCCGCGCTGGTCGAGATCAACGGCGTGACGATGCTCGAGCGGACCCCGGGGCCGTGGTTCTGGATCGCCGCGGGCTACACCTACCTCCTCGGGCTGCTCGGAACGCTTCCGCTCCTCGAACTGATCACCAGCGACGTCCTCGCGTTCCGCGCCCAGAGCGTCGCGCTCATCGTCGGGCTCGTCGTGCCGTGGCTGACGAACGCCCTCTATCTCCTCGACGCCTTGCCGACCTACGGCGTCGACCCGACGCCGATCGGCTTCGCCGTCTCCGGCGTCGCCTACCTCGGCGCACTCACCCGGTTCCGCCTGTTCGGCACCAACCCCGCGCCGATCCGGTACGCGCGGCAGCTGGCCTTTGATCGGATGGAGGAGGGCGCGATCGTTCTCGATTCGAACGGCTACGTCGTGGAGCTGAACGACCGTGCCGCGGCGTTCCTCCGGGCGGATCCGAACGACGTCCTCGGACGGGCGTTCCCCGACGCCTTCCCCCAGGTCGCCGCGGTCGTCGACGAGCCCGAACCGACCGACCGAATGATGCTCCGCGCGGACGATTGCACGCGCGCCTACGACGTCTCGGAGTGTTCGATCGTCGATTACACCGGACGCACGATCGGTCGGTCGATCACCCTTCACGACGTCAGCGCCCATCTACGGCGCCAACGGCGGCTCACCGTACTCAACCGGGTGTTCAGGCACGACGTCCGCACGACCACGCAGCTCATCCTCGGGCACGCCGAGGAGATCGACGACGACGGCGGCCGGATCGCCGACCGGATCGCCGACCGTGCGATGGAGATCGAGGAGCTCAGCGAGAAGGTCCGCCGCGCCATCGACCTCTTCGACCGTGATCGAACGAGCCGGCGGCCGCTCTCGTTGGACTCGATCCTGCGCGATGCGATCACGTCGGCCCGAGAGGCTCGACCGGACGTCACGGTCGACTACGACGGTGCCCCGTCCGACGTCTACGTCGACGAGCTGTTGACCGTCGTCTTCGAGGACCTGATCGAGAACGCAGTCGAACACAACGACGATCCGGACCCGCGCGTCCGGATCGACGCTCGAACCGGGACGGACGACGATGACGTGCACGTCGTCGTCGCCGACAACGGACCCGGAATCGACGACGAGGAACTCTCGATTCTCGAGGAGGGGGACGAAACGCCGCTCCGTCACGGAAGCGGGCTCGGCCTCTCGTTGATCACGTGGGGCGTCGACATCGTCGGCGGCCGGATCGAGTTCGCCGACGCCGACCCCACGGGAACGGTCGTCACCGTTCGCGTTCCGATCCGAGCCCGCCCGTCCTGATCGATCCTCGCCGGCGTCATTCAGGTACCCGTCGATCCGGGCTTCCGTGCACGAACCCGTCCGGAACCCGAGAGGTTACCCGTGTCGTTAATATCAATTGGTCGATATTTGCGACCGGTATGGCACCCGAACCATCCACCCAGTCACGGTCGACTGGACAGACCGCGCTTCGGAACCGTTCGACCGTCGCTCGAGCCCGGACCGTGCTCGAGCGCCTTCGAAACGCCCTGTTGTACAGCTCGACGTATCTCGCGCTGGTCGCGGCCGCCGAGGTCGCGCTCGTGATGATCGTCCTGTCGCTCCCGGTGAACCTCTCGCCGCTCGTCGTCGGACTCGTCACCTTCGCGGTGTACGTCAACGATCGGCTCGCCGACCTCGAGACGGACGCGGCGGTCGCGCCGCACCGAACCGCCTTCGTCCGTCGCCATCAGCGCGTCCTCTACGTCGCCGGCGCGCTCGCCTACGGCGTCGCCGTCGCGCTCGCGGTGACCGGCGGCCCCCTCGCGTTCGGGTTGACGCTGCTGCCCGGCGCGTTCTGGGTACTGTACGCGCTCGACTACTTCGCCGCTCTCGGCAGCCGGATCCGGCGGCTCAAGGAGATCCTGATCGTCAACTCCGCCGTCGTCGCCCTCGCCTGGTCGGTCACGATCGTCGGAATGCCGATGGCGTTCACGAACGCTCCGGTCACCCCGACGGCCGGCGTCCTGTTCGGCTACCTGTTCCTCGCGACGTTCGTCAACGCCGAGATCCCGAACGTCCCCGACGTCGAAAGCGACGCGGCCGCCGGCGTCGCGACGCTCCCGGTCGTTTTCGGCGTGCGGCGAACGCGGCAGTCGCTGTACGGCGTCACGCTGCTCACGCTGGGACTGCTCGCGTACGCCTTCCTGCAGGGGCTCCTCTCCGCGACCACGACGTTCGCGCTCGTCGTCGGGCTCGCCTGTCTGGTGTCCACCGTCGCGTTCCTCGGTCGCAGCGATGCTGAACGACGGATCGCGCTTTCGGCGGAGCTTTCCCGAGTCCCGGCCTTTGGAGTGCTCGTGTTCATCACCCTCGGAATCTGATCGGCCACGGTTCCGCCTCCATTTTTAAGCGCTCGCCGACCGACTCACGTCCATGAGCGAATGCGACGGCGAGCTCCGCGATCTCACGCGCCGGCTGGTTTCGATACCCAGCCACGAGGACGAGACCGCCGCGGGCGACGCGGTCGAATCGTGGCTCCGGTCGGAGACGGACGCGACCGTCGAGCGGGACCCGGACGGCAACGTCATCGCACGGCGGAACCCCGACGCGCCGACGAGCCTCGCGCTCGTCGGCCATCACGACGTCGTCCCCCCGGCGGATCGGCAGCTCGAGGACGAGGGATACGTCATCGCGGAGCGCGAGGGACGGCTCCACGGTCGGGGCACGGCGGACATGAAGGGCGCCCTCGCCGCCTGTCTTCTGGCGTTCCGCGACGCGGCTCCACCCGCCGACCGGGAGATCGCGTTCGCCTCCTTCGTCGGCGAGGAGGACGGCGGCGTCGGGGCACGGGCGGCGATCGACCGCGGATTTGCCCCCGATTTCGCGGTGGTCGCGGAGGGATCGACCGGCTACTCGGCGCCGCCGGACCGCCCCGCCGAGGTCGTCACCGACGTCGCGGTGGCCCACAAGGGTCGGCGCGGGTCGACGTTGGTCGCCGCCGGCGAGGCGGCACACGCCTCCGAGACCGCCGCCGGCGAGAACGCGGTCTATCGCGCCTGCGACGCGGTCGACGTCGTTCGGAACCTCCATGCGCCCGAAACGACGGTGTTCGGCGAGCACGTCGCCGGATCGATCGCGGTCACCGGGATCGAGGGCGGCACGGCGATGAACGTGATCCCCGACCGGTGTACGGTCACCGTCGACGAGCGAACGGTGCCCGGCGAGCGTGCACCCCTGGAGCGAGTCGAGACGGTCGAGGGAATCGAGTGGACCGTCGACGGGGATCTCCCGCCGATGGCGTGCTCTCACGCGGGCTTTGCCGACGTCGTCCTCGAGGTCGCCCGGGCGGCCCATCGGGCCGACGCCGGAGTCGAGGACGAGCACGACTTCGGTGCTGAGTCGTCGGAAGAGACCGACTTCGGTGCCACGTCGACGGACGAGGCCGACATCGTCCTCCCCGAGCACGTCGTGAAACCGCACGCGACCGACGCGGGCTGGCTCGCGGACGCCGGCACCGCCTGCGTCGTCTGTGGCCCCGCCGAGCCCGGCGAGGCCCACACGGAAACCGAGAGCGTCTCGCTCGACGTGCTCCGCCGGTGTCGGCGGATCTACCGCGGGATCGCCGAGCGAGAGATCCCCGACCGCGAGTAGCTCGATCGATCGACGATCCGGCGACGCACTCTTCGTTGGAGACGCGACGTTCGTTTCCTCGGAGACGCGACGTTCTTTTATCGTGACGCCGTACCACTCCTCGATGAGCGACTCCGCCGATACGACCGACGCGTCGGGATCCGCCGACTCCGCGGACGCCCCCGACGCCTACGAGGCTCTCCTGGATCGTGCCCGTCGCTGGAACGCCGTCTCGAGCGCCTCTGGCGTGCTCTCGTGGGACCAACAGGTGATGATGCCCGAGGGCGGGACGCCCGCACGGTCGAAGCAGCTCTCGGTCCTGTCCTCGCTGCAGCACGACCTCCTCACCGCCCCGGAAACCGGCGAGCTCCTCGCCGAGCTCGCGGACGCCGATCCGACGGCCGATCAGTCCGCCGCCGTCCGTGAGGTCCGCCGCCAGCACGAGCGCGCGGACGCGGTCCCGCGGGACCTCGTCGAGCGGATCTCCGAGGCGTCCACGGAGGCGCTCGGCGCCTGGGAGCGCGCGAAGGCAGCGGACGACTTCGAGGCGTTCGCGCCCCACCTCGAGCGCAACGTGGAGCTCAAACGCGAGTACGCAGCCCACATCGATCCCGATCGGGATCCCTACGCCGTCCTCTTCGAGGAGTACGAGCCGTGTCTCCCGCTCGAGCGCGCGGAGACGATCCTCGAGGAACTGCGCGAGACGCTCGTTCCGCTGCTCGATGCGATCCGCGCCTCGGACGCCGACCTCGCGGGCGACACCTTCGTGGGCTCGTTCGCGACGGAGACCCAGGAGGAGCTGGCGCGGGAGGCGCTCGACCGGCTCGGGTACGACTTCGACCGCGGCCGGCTCGACGTCTCCTCGCATCCGTTCACCTCGGGCAACCAGTTCGACTGCCGGATCACGACGCGGTTCGACGAGGCCGATCCCCTCTCCGCGCTCGGGTCCACGATCCACGAGTTCGGCCACGCGCTGTACACCCTCGGACTCCCGGATGACTGGTTCGGAACCCCGCTCGGCGAGCCGCGCGACCTCTCGGTCCACGAGTCCCAGTCGCGGCTCTGGGAGAACCACGTCGGCCGGAGCCGGGCGTTCTGGGACCACTTCCTGCCGACGTTCCAGGACCACTTCCCGAGCACCGCGGACGCCTCCGTCGCGGACGCCTACGAGGCGGTCAATCAGGTCCATCCGGACAACCTGATCCGCGTCGAGGCCGACGAGCTCACCTACCACCTGCACGTCCTGGTTCGGTTCGAGATCGAACGCGACCTGGTCCGCGGGGACCTCGACGTGGCCGACGTCCCCGAGACGTGGAACGACCTGTACGAGCGGTACCTCGGCGTCCGCCCCGAGACCGACGCCGAGGGCTGCCTGCAGGACATCCACTGGAGCCACGGCAACTTCGGGTACTTCCCGACCTACTCGCTCGGGTCGGCGATGGCCGCCCAGCTGTACGCGGCCGCCGAGGCCGACGTCACGGAGATGGACGGTCCGAGCCTCGACGAGCGGATCGCGGCCGGGGAGTTCGACGCCCTCCACGACTGGCTGGCCGAGAACGTCCACCGCCACGGGTCGCGCTACGAGACGAACGAGCTCGTGAAGCGGGCGACCGGCGAGGACTTCTCGGCGGCAGCGTTCACCGACTACGTCGAGTCGAAGTACGGCGAGCTGTACGACGTCTCGGTCTGAGGCGGTCTTCGTGGCTGATTACCCCTCGGTCGCCGGTTTTTCGCGTTCCGGGGTCTCGGCCGTGTCCGTCCGGTCCGCCGCGTCCTCCAGCGTCTCCGTCTCCAGGAGCCGCTCCAGCTTCCGCTCGAACTGCTCGTCGGTCAGTTCGCCGCGTGCGTATCGCTCCCGGAGGGTCTCGAGGGCGTCATCCGTGCCGCCGCGGTTCCCCTCGCGGCGGTTTTCAGTCCTCTCGCCTTTCGATCGCTTCGACGCGGTCGCCGTTTCCGCCGCGTCCTCGTCGTCCCACCACTCCGCGACGTCGGACTCGTCGCCGAACAGCAGGGCGACCAGCGGGACGACCACGACGTAGCCGAGGAGGAGGGCTCCGAGCCACCAGCCCTGGTTGGTAACCAACGCGACCAGCCAGATGCCGGTCACGAGGACGGAGACGATCCCCGTGAGGTTCTCCCTCGCCCGTTCGATCGGACCGTCGGTCGCGTTTCCGGCTCGCGTCGGGTCGGCTGTCATCCTCCTTCCGGTGATCGATCCCCCGGCATCGGTTAAAAAGTCGATCCCCGAGCGGCGGGCACGCGTCTCGTCTCTCGGGGCGAGTCCCGCTCACCACGGCTCGTTCTTGACGCCGATCGCGAACCCGATCACGTTGGTCACGACGTGGAGGACCGGCGTGACGACGACCACGACCGCGATCGCCGGCAGCGTGAACCACGCGCCGAACCAGCTCGGTGCGAGGAGCCACGCGAACGCCAGCGCGCCGACGACGAAGTCCAACTGGTCGAGTCCGGGGAACGCGGCGCCTCGCTCGCGGCCCGACCGGCGCTTGAGGAACGAGGCCGCGACGTCGCCGACCATCGCCCCGAACGCGAGCCCGACGGCGGCACGAAGCGGGAACGTCGGGAGGTCGACCCCGAGCGTGGTCGAGGCGGGATCGACGACCGCGTTCAGCGCCAGCGCCAGCAGGACGCCCGCCATCGTTCCGGCCGCGGTCCCGCGCCACGTCTTCCCGTCGCCGAGCACGCGCGCGCCGTTCCACGTCCGGCCGCCGTCGATCGGCCGGCCGCCGCCGGCCAGCACCGCGGCGTTGTTGGGAACGTACGCCGGCAGCATCGCCCAGAGGGCGCTCGCGAGCAGTGACCCGACCATACGCGCTCCGAGACGGGGGCCGATGTTAGCTCCTGTGGTGTTGGGCGAACGAACTTCCAGCCACGACAACGCTGCTTCCCGTCCCGGGGCCACGACAACGCTGCTTCCCGTCCCGGAACCACGACAACGCTGATTACCGTCCCGCGGGAAGGATCGCGATATGCTCCCGCCGATCGCGAGCCGGTTCGTCGCCGGCGAAACCGCGGCCGCCGCGTTCGACCACGCTCGATCGATGAACGACGACGGGATCGGGGTCCTGTTGAACCTGCTCGGGGAGCACTACGACGACCCCGAGGACGTCGAAACCGACGTCGCGGCCTACCACACGCTCATCGAGGACGTCGCGTCGACCGATCTCGACGCGTCCGTCTCGATCAAGCCGTCCCAGATCGGTCTCGACGTCTCCGATGACCTGTTCGCGGAGCACTACCGCTCGATCGTCTCCCACGCCAACGCCCACGACGTCTTCGTCTGGTGTGACATGGAGGACGCCGACACGACCGATGCCACCCTCGATACCTTCGTCGACGTCGCGCGGGACCATCCCTGGACCGTGGGTCAGTGTCTCCAGTCGAACCTCAAGCGCACGCGCGAGGACCTCGAACGCGTCGCCGACGTCCCGGGCGCGATCCGGATCGTCAAGGGCGCCTACGACGAGCCCGAATCGATCGCCTACACCGAGAAGTCGCGGGTCAACGAGGCGTATCGCGACGACATCACGTTCCTCTTCGAGCATCGGGATCGCGGCGTCGCCGTCGGCAGCCACGACCCCGAGATGGTGTCGATCGCCCGCCGACTCGGCGAGGAGCACGGGACCGACTACGAGATCCAGATGCTGATGGGTGTTCGCGAGGACGCCCAACGGGACCTCGCCGTTCAGGGCGTCGACGTCCAGCAGTACGCTCCCTACGGCCGGAAGTGGCTCTCGTATTTCTACCGGCGCGTCCGGGAGCGAAAGGGGAACGCGCTGTTCGCGCTCCGAGCGATCCTCGGGCGGTGAGTGCCGGCGATCAGCGGTCGTTTCGCCGACCGTCACCCGACTCGGTTCAGAAGGGCTGATAAGGCCCGCCGACGCATATCGGCGTAACTGAATGTCCACGTGGAAACGCGACTTCGGGAGCGGGCTCATCGTGCTGGTGCCGCTCATCGTCCTCCTGCTCGTCATCGGCTGGATCTACCAGCACATCGCGTCGATACCGCTCATCAGCACGCTGGAGCCCGACTGGCTCCTCGAGCCGATCCTCCCGCTGTACCGCGTGGTCATCGCCCTGGTCGTCTTCACGACCCTCGTGCTCGCGGTCGGCTACTTCATGCGAACGACCCTCGGCCGGATCGTCGAGGCCCGGATCGACGACTCGATCAACCACATTCCCGCCCTTCGAGTGGTTTACAACGCGTCCAAGCTGGCCGTCGAGACCGCGCTCTCGGGAACCGAGGACCTTCAGAACCCCGTCCACCTCGAAACGTGGCAGGGCATCCGGATGACCGCGTTCAAGACGGGCAAGAAGACCCGTGACGGGAAGCTCGTCCTCTTCATGCCGACCGCCCCGAACATCACCTCCGGATACGTCATCGAGGTCGAACCGGAGCGCGTCACCGACACCGGTGAATCGGTCGAGGAGGCGATGACACGGATCCTCTCGGCCGGCTTCGCCGAGTCGACCCACCAGGTGTCCGTCGACGGAGATCACCTCGACGCTCCGACCGAAGACGGGAGCACCGGGTCGCCCGATCGCGGTCCAACCGTCGACGAGCCGGTCGAAGACGGCCACGACGGATCCGCCGATCACCGCGATGTCCAGGACTCCTCCCACCCCGGCGGCCGCGGCGATCCCGACGCGGGCGCCTGATCCCCGGGATCACCGGCCGAACAGCCGGCTGAAGAAGCCCCTGTCGTCGTCCGTCCCGTTCGGACGCTCGCCATCATCCGCGTCCGTGTTCTCGTCGTCACTTCCACCCTCTCCACCGACGTCGTCGCGTCCCTCACCCGACTTCACGTCGCTTTCACCGCTCCGCTCCGATCGGTGGTTCGATCCATCCGCGGTCGACTCGGCATCGGCACCTTCCCGGAACGGAACGCTCTCGACGCCGGGCTCGTTCTGACCGTCGGCCGCTTCGATCCCGTCGATCGGCTCCGGGCCGTCCTCGTCAGCCACCGTCCGTTCGTCCGCGCCGGGCTCCCCGTCCGCGGGTGACCGTTCCGTTCCCCTCGATCCGGCCGACCCTTCGTCTTTCGTCGTCTCGGCCGACCCTTCGTCTTTCGTCGTCTCGGCCGACCCTTCGTCTTTCGTCGTCTCGGCGATCCCGTCGATTTCGTCGCGGTCGATCGTCGTCTCACCCGCGATACGTCCGTTCGAGCCGTCGTCCTCGGCGTCACGGATCACCGGGGCGTCCGTTTCGTCCTCCTCGGGCTCCGGGAGATCGAGACCCGTGAGCCGCTCGGTCAGCGAGCGGTAGCCCCGGGTCGCGGGCGCAGTCGGCGCGAAAACGACGAGCGGCTCGCCCGCCGCGACCGCATCCCCGACCGCGTCGTCCTCGGGGATCCGTTCGTGGATCGGGACGTCGAGGTGGGCGACGATCAGATCGTCGTGGCGGTGCGGGTCGTCGGGGTCGACGCGGGTGATCACCGCGCCGTGGACCGTCCCTCCGAGGCGGTCGGCCAGCTGCCCCGTCTTGGCCGTATCGCGCAGCGCCTCCCGTTCGGGGGTGGACACGAGCAGCGTCCGGTCGGCGATCTCGAGCGGCAGTGCCGAGTCGTGTGATAGCCCCGCCCCCGCGTCGAGGATCACGTAGTCGGCGTCCGCGAACGAATCCACGACGTCGACGAGGCCGGCGGGGTCCGCGTCAGCGTAGGCATCGAGGTCGGTCTTCCCGGGGAGGATGCGGAGCCCTCGCGGGCCCTCCTGAGCCGCTGCCTCGGGATCCACCCGGCCGGCGAGCACGTCGTGAATCGTCTCACCCTCGGCGTCGATCCCCAGCGTGCCGGCGAGGTTCGCCATTCCGAGATCGGCGTCGATCGCGACCACCGACGCTCCCGCGTCCGCCAGCAGCGTCCCGATCGCGGCCGCCGTCGTCGTCTTGCCGACGCCGCCCTTCGCCGAGGCGACCGCATACACCGTTGCCATGTCTCGTTGGACCGACAGCGAGTACTTAAAAGTACGCGAGTGTGGCTTCCGGCCACACGCTCGTGGTCGAGCCGGCGGTCCGCAGGAGGGGACCGTCGATGGCTTTCGCAAACACCTTATACGTCGCTCCTGGACTTTCTGACGATTAGTGAGTATGCCGAGACCAGAGGTGCTCGAACGAGTGACGGAGGCCGAACGCGAGGCGGACGACATCGTCGCCGAGGCGGAATCCGACGCCGAGGAGATCCTCGCCGAGGCCCGCGAGCGGGCGGAGGAGATCCGCTCGACGGCCGAGGAGGAGGCGTCCGCGGAGGCCGACGAGCGGCTCGAAACCGCTCGCGAAGAGATCGAGTCCCGGCGTGAGGAGATCCTCGAGGAGGGGCGCGCCGACCGGAAGGCGCTCGAATCGGACGCACGGGACCGCGTCGACGAGGTGGTCGAGTACGCCATCGACCGGTTCGAGGAGGCGGTGAATGCTCAGGCCTGAGCGGATGAGCAAGGTGTCGGTGACGGGCTCGAAGCGCGTCATCGACGACGTCATCGAGACGACCTACGAGCATCACTCGCTGCACGTCACGGACTACGACGGCTCCCACGATGGGTTCGTGCCGGGCGAGTCGCTCGAGGGCGCCGAGGAGGTCAACGACCGGCTCGTCACCGTCCGATCCCTCGAGAGCATCCTCGAGGTCGACGACGAGGACGCCGGCCCGACCGGCGTGCTCGACGACGAGGAGCTCGAGGCGGAGCTCACCGACGTCCGCGAACGGGTCAACGAGCTCACCGACCGGCGGGACGAGCTTCGCGACCGCGTCCGCGACCTCCAGGAGGAGATCGACCGGATGGAGCCGTTCGCGGCCCTCGGGATCGACCTCGATCTGCTCCGCGGATACGACTCCCTCGAGGTCGTGGTCGGCGAGGCGAAGGCCGACCCCGTCGAGGACGCGCTCGCCGCGGCCGACGGGATCCGCGCCTTCGAGGTCTTCGCCGGCAACGGCGTCGTCGCGGCCTTCGCGTATCCCGCCGAGGGAGCCGACGACGACGTCCTGCAGGACGCGCTGGTCGGCGTGGACATCGCCCTGCTCGAGGTGCCCGAGGCCGAGACGAGCCCGACCGAGTACGTCGACGAGCTCGCGGCCGAACAGCGCGATCTCGAGGCCGACCTCGAGGACGTCGAGGCCGACCTCGAGGACGTCAAAGAGGAGGCAGCCAGTTTCCTCCTGCGCGCCGAGGAACAGCTCACGATCGAGGCCGAACAGAAGCAGGCCCCGCTTTCGTTCGCGACGACCGAGAACGCCTTCATCGCCGAGGGCTGGATCCCGACCGCGACGGTCGACGAGTTCGTCGCCGCCATCGACGACGCGGTCGCCGACCACGCCGACGTCGAGGAGATCGAGCGGGCCGAGTTCACCCCGGACGGCGACCATCACACCGAGGCCGTTCACGACGACCAGGGGCGGGAGGCCGCCACCGACGGCGGTCACGAGACCGGCGAGGAGACGCCGCCGGTCGTCCAGAACAACGGCGACATCGCCGGCCCGTTCGAGCTGCTCGTGAAGAGCTTCGGTCGACCGCAGTACTCCGAGTTCGACCCGACGCTGCTGGTCTTCCTCACCTTCCCGCTCATGTTCGGCTTCATGATCGGGGACCTCGGCTACGGCGTCCTGTACGCCGGCATCGGCGTGTACCTGTACAAGTCCTTCGAGGGAACGCTCCGCGAGATGGGCGCGATCGCCATCTGGGCCGGCCTGTTCACGATGCTGTTCGGCGTCTACTACGGGTTCGACATCTTCGGGTACCACGCCTACCCCCACTTCGGATTCGAACACTGGGCGATCTCCAAGGGTCTGGGCCCGGGCGCGACCGAATGGGCGCTGAGTTGGCTCGTGCTGAGCGTGCTGTTCGGCATCCTGCACCTGAACGTCGGGTTCGTCCTGTCGTTCCTGAAGAACTACCGGATCCACGACCTCGAGCACGCGCTCTATGAGGGCGGCTCCTGGCTGCTGTTGCTCAACGGCGCGTGGCTCTGGATCTTCAGCCAGCACGTCGCCGGGCCGAAGCCGGCGTTCCTCTTCGACTCGATCTCCGTGCTCACCCTGGGCGCGATCGAGTTCTCCGGCTTCCCGGTCGTCGTCGGCTACCTCGGGCTGGCGCTTGCGGGCGTCGGCGCCCTGCTGTTGGCCATCGGCGAACCAGCCGAACTCGTCGAGGTGCTCTCGCCGATCGTCAACGTCGTCTCCTACGCCCGGATCATGGCCGTGCTGCTCGCGAAGGGCGGGATGGCGCTGGCCGTGAACCTGCTGGCGTTCGGCGCGTACATCGGTGAGGGCGGCGAGGGAAGCTTCCACTTCATCTTCACGCCGAGCCACCTCGAGTACGTGCAGAGTCATCCCGACTCCTACGAGCTCGTCTTCGCGGGGCTGACCACCGCGCCCGATATGCCGATCGTCGGGCTCGTCATCGGCGTGCTCGTCGCGATCGTCGGGCACATCGTCGTGCTTCTGCTCGGAATCACGTCCGCGGGCATTCAGGGCGTGCGTCTCGAGTACGTCGAGTTCTTCGGGAAGTTCTACGAGGGCGGCGGCGAAGCGTACTCCCCGTTCGGCTACGAACGGGAGTACACCGCGAACGAGTAGCCGATCGTCGCACGCCATTCGGTCGGCGCTGCGCCGCGTCCGTTCCGACGCTTTCCCGTCCGTTCGCTTCGGGCAGTCGTCGGTCCGTTCGCTTCGGTCCGTCACTGCCCGTTCGCTTCGGTCCGTCACTGCCCGTTCGCTTCGGGGTCGGTCCCGGAACCGGTCCGAACGATGGGTGTGTGTACTCCTCACAAGTGTACTTCTCACAACCGTCGCTTTGAGGGGTTCTCGCGGTCGTTTTCCTCGTTCGTTTTGGGAAGTTTTATGTCTCCAGTAGGGGGAATACGAACTGTTCGGAGACGAGCAACCGCAACTACTACCAATGTTTGAAGCTACCAGCGAACTCGGGAACGTCGTACTGCAGGAAGGTCAAGGCACGCTCACGAACCCGTCGGCTGCCGCCGCGCTCGCGGTCGGTCTCGCGGCGCTCGGCGCGGGCTATGCGGAACGAGGCATCGGATCCGCCGCCGTCGGCGCGATGGCCGAGGATGAGGGGCTGTTCGTCAACGGCCTCATCCTGACGGTGCTGCCCGAAACGCTCGTTATCCTCGCGCTGGTCGTCGTCTTCCTGGTCTAACCAGCCCCCTCTTTCCAACCAATGAGTTTGGACACCGTCGTTGAGGACATACGAGAAGAGGCCCGCGCGCGTGCGGAGGAGATCCGCGAGGAGGCCGACGCGGAGGCCGACGACATCGTCGCCGAGGCCGAGGACGACGCCGACCGGATCCGCGAGCAGAAGCTCGCGGAGGTCGAGCGGCAGATCGAGCGGGAGCGCGAACAGACGCTCTCGTCGGCCAAGCTCGAGGCCAAACAGGAGCGACTCGGCGCCCGCCGCGACGTCCTCGAGGACGTTCGGGAGGACGTCGAGACGGCGATCGGCGACCTCGATGACGACCGTCGCCGCGACCTCACGGAGACGCTTCTCGAGGCGACCCTCTCGGAGTTCGACGACGACGCGGACGTCGTCGTCGCCACCCGTGAGGCTGATCTCGACCTCCTCGAGGATCTCCTCGAGGGTCGCGACGCCGAGGTCGGCGACCCCGTCGACTGTCTCGGCGGCGTCGTCGGCGAGAGCGACACCTCCCGCGTTCGCGTGAACAACACCTTCGACTCCGTCCTGGAGGACGTCTGGGACGACGAGCTCAAGAACCTCTCGGAGCGACTGTTCGACCAATGAGTGCCGTCGGCAGCTCGAACCCGGAGTACGTCGTGGCGAGGGTTCGCGCCCGCCGCGGCATGCTGTACAGCGACGAGGAGTATCGCAAGCTCACCCGGATGGGTCCGTCCGAGATCGCCCGCTTCATGGAGGAGTCGACCTACGAGACCGAGATCAACGCGCTCGGCAGCCGACACGGCGGCGTCGACCTGATCGAGTACGCGCTCAACCGCAACCTCGCCAAGCAGTTCGAGGGGATCCTCGACTGGAGCGAGGGGCGCCTCTACGACCTGATCGCCCGGTACCTCCGGAAGTTCGACGCGAGAAACGTCAAGACCGTCATTCGCGGGGTCTACGTCGAGGCGTCGACCGAGGAGATCGAGGTCGACCTCATCCGTGCCGGCGAGTTCGACGACCGGCGCATCCGGCGCCTCCTCGAGGCGGAGTCGATCGAGGGCGTCATCGAGGTTCTCGAGGACACCATCTACGGTCCGGCCCTCGAGGACGCCTACGCCGACTTCGAGGAGTCAGGCATTCTCGTGCCGCTCGAGAACGCGGTCGACCGGACGTTCTACGACCACCTGCTTTCGGGACTCGGCCGCGACGAGCCGACCCGCCAGTACGAGTCGTTCCTGACGGCCGAGATCGACTTCCGGAACGCACGGAACGCGCTTCGGCTCGCCCGGTCCGGCGCCGACATCGACCCTGCCGAGTACTTCATCGAGGGTGGCGACCTCTTCACCCGTGACACGCTCGCTCGGCTCGCCCGGAACCTCGACGAGCTCGTCGAGTACATCGCCGAGAGCCAATACGCCGACGATCTCGGGCCCGCGCTCCGCGATCTCGAGGAGGCCGACAGCCTGATCGCCTTCGAGCACGCGACCGACGCGGCGCTTTTGGCCTATGGCGACCAGCTCGGCACGATCCACCCCGTGTCGGTGACCCCGGTCATCTCCTACATCCTCGCCAAGGAGCGTGAGGTACAGAACATTCGGGCGATCGCCCGCGGGAAGGAGGCCGGTCTGAACGACGCCGAAATCGAGGAGGAGCTGGTGATACTATGAGCCAGGAGATCGCCGTCATCGGCAGTCCCGAGTTCACGACGGGATTCCGTCTGGCCGGCGTCCGTGCCTTCGAGAACGTGCCGGACGACCGGAAGGACGAGGAGCTCGACGACGCGGTCGAGCGAACGCTCGAGGACGAGGGGGTCGGCATCATCGTGATGCACGAGGAGGACCTCTCGCACCTCTCACGCGGCGTTCGCGAGCGAGTCGAGGGAAGCATCGAGCCCGTTCTGGTCACGCTCGGCGCCTCGGGCGCCGGCGGGGGCGGGCTGCGCGACCAGATCAAGCGAGCCATCGGGATCGACCTGATGGAGGAGGACGACTAATATGAGCAAAGCAGAATCCACGGAGACCACCGACAACGGTGTCATCCAGAGCGTGAGCGGTCCGGTCGTGAGCGCCCGCGACCTCGACGCCCGCATGAACGACGTCGTCTACGTCGGCGACGAAGGACTCATGGGGGAAGTGATCGAGATCGAGGGCAACACCACGACCATTCAGGTGTACGAAGAGACCTCCGGGGTCGGCCCCGGCGAACCCGTTGAAAACACGGGCGAGCCGCTGTCGGTCGACCTGGGTCCGGGAATGCTCGACGCCATCTACGACGGCGTCCAGCGTCCCCTGGACGTACTGGAGGGGAAGATGGACAGTCCCTACCTCGACCGCGGGGTCGACGCCCCCGGCATCGACCTCGAGGACGAGTGGGAGTTCGAGCCGACCGTCGAGGCGGGCGACGAGGTCGCCCGGGGCGACGTCGTCGGCGTCGTCGAGGAGACGGTCACCATCGACCACAAGGTGATGGTGCCGCCGGACGCCCTCGAGGAGGGCGAAACCGCCGAGGTCGTCGCGGTCGAGTCCGGCTCCTTCGACGTGACCGAGACCGTCGCCGAGCTGTCGAACGGCGTCGAGGTCACGATGCGGCAGGAGTGGCCCGTCCGCGAGGCGCGGCCCACGGTCGAGAAGCGCACGCCCCGACAGCCGCTCGTCTCGGGGCAGCGCATTCTCGACGGCCTCTTCCCGATCGCGAAGGGCGGGACGGCCGCGATTCCGGGTCCGTTCGGGTCCGGAAAGACGGTCACCCAGCACCAGCTCGCCAAGTACGCGGACGCGGACATCATCGTCTACGTCGGTTGCGGCGAGCGGGGCAACGAGATGACCGAGGTCATCGAGGACTTCCCCGAGCTGGAGGACCCGGCCAACGGCAACCCGCTGATGGCCCGGACCTCGCTCATCGCCAACACGTCGAACATGCCGGTCGCGGCGCGTGAGTCCTGCATCTACACGGGAATCACGATCGCGGAGTACTACCGCGATATGGGCTACGACGTCGCGCTGATGGCCGACTCCACCTCGCGGTGGGCGGAGGCGATGCGCGAGATCTCCTCCCGGCTCGAGGAGATGCCCGGCGAGGAGGGGTATCCCGCGTACCTCGCCGCGCGGCTCGCGCAGTTCTACGAGCGCGCCGGCTACTTCGAGAACATCAACGGGACGGAGGGGTCCGTCTCCGCGATCGGCGCGGTCAGCCCCCCCGGCGGCGACTTCTCCGAGCCGGTCACACAGAACACGCTGCGCATCGTGAAGACGTTCTGGGCGCTCGATGCGGACCTGGCCGAGCGCCGGCACTTCCCGTCGATCAACTGGAACGAGTCCTACTCGCTGTACAAGGACCAGCTCGACCCCTGGTTCCAGGAGGAGGTCGCCGAGGACTGGCCCGACAAGCGCCAGTGGGCGGTCGACGTCCTCGACGAGGAGACCGAGCTGCAGGAGATCGTCCAGCTCGTCGGCAAGGACGCGCTCCCGGAGGACCAGCAGCTGACCCTCGAGGTCGCGCGCTACCTCCGCGAGGCGTACCTCCAGCAGAACGCCTTCCACCCGGTCGACACCTACTGTCCGCCGGAGAAGACGTACCTCATGTTGACGACGATCGAGACGTTCAACGACGAGGCGTTCGCGGCGCTTGAAGCGGGCGTTCCGGTCGAGGAGATCATCGACACCGACGCCGCTCCGAAGATCAACCGGATCGGCGTCCAGGAGGACTACGAGGAGTACATCGAGGACCTCAAAGCCGAGATCACTGAGGAACTCCGGAGTCTCTACTAACAATGAAAGAGTACCAAACCATCACCGAGATCAGCGGCCCGCTGGTGTACGCCGAGGTCGACGAGGCGATCGGGTACGACGAGATCGTCGAGATCGAGACGGCCCAGGGCGACACCCTGCGCGGCCAGGTGCTCGAATCCTCGGAGGGCCTCGTGGCCATCCAGGTGTTCGAGGGCACGAGCGGCATCGACCAGAACGCGTCGGTTCGGTTCCTCGGCGAGACGATGAAGATGCCCGTCACCGAGGACCTCCTCGGGCGCGTGCTCGACGGGTCGGGCCGGCCGATCGACGGCGGCCCGGAGATCGTCCCCGACGAACGACAGGACATCGTCGGCGCGGCGATCAACCCCTACTCCCGGGAGTACCCCGAGGAGTTCATCGAGACGGGCGTTTCCGCCATCGACGGGATGAACACGCTCGTCCGCGGCCAGAAGCTGCCGATCTTCTCCAGCTCCGGCCAGCCGCACAGCGAGCTGGCGATGCAGATCGCCCGACAGGCCAGCGTGCCCGAGGACGAGAGCGCCGAGGAGGAGGAGAGCTCCGAGTTCGCCGTCATCTTCGGCGCGATGGGGATCACCCAGGAGGAGGCCAACGAGTTCATGCAGGACTTCGAGCGCACCGGCGCGCTCGAGCGGTCGGTCGTCTTCATGAACCTCGCGGACGACCCCGCCGTCGAGCGGACGGTCACCCCGCGGATGGTCCTGACGACCGCCGAGTACCTCGCCTTCGAGAAGGACTACCACGTCCTCGTCATCCTGACGGACATGACCAACTACTGCGAGGCGCTCCGCGAGATCGGCGCGGCTCGTGAGGAGGTTCCGGGCCGGCGTGGCTATCCCGGATACATGTACACCGACCTGGCGCAGCTCTACGAGCGTGCCGGCCGGATCGAGGGCCGTGAGGGGTCGGTCACGCAGATCCCGATCCTCACGATGCCGGGCGACGACGACACGCACCCGATCCCGGACCTGACCGGCTACATCACGGAGGGTCAGATCTACGTCGACCCCGACCTCAACAGCCAGGGACTCGAGCCCCCGGTGAACGTCCTGCCCAGCCTCTCGCGGCTGATGGACGACGGCATCGGCGAGGGGCTCACCCGCGAGGACCACGGCGACGTCTCCGACCAGATGTACGCCGCCTACGCGGAGGGCGAGGACCTCCGCGATCTGGTGAACATCGTCGGTCGCGAGGCGCTCTCCGAGCGCGACAACAAGTACCTCGACTTCGCGGACGCCTTCGAGACGGAGTTCGTCGACCAGGGCTTCGACCAGAACCGCGATCTCGAGGAGACGCTGGAGATCGGCTGGGACCTCCTCTCGATGCTGCCGAAGGAGGAGCTCAACCGCGTCGACGAGGAGTTCATCGAGACGTACTACCGCGAGGACGACTCCGAGCGGCAGGTCGTCGAAGCCGCGGATTGAGGCTGCGGTCGGACGCTGTGTTTTCCCGGGGTCCCGATCTCGATTCAGTCGAGCGCCCAGCGGCGCGAGACGTCCCGTTCGGTCCCCCGACACGCGCTTTCGCGTGTCGGTCGACGCCTCCTCGCGTCGGCGTTCGATCCGTGCCGCTACGGCCCGAACAGACAACTATTAACCTCCTCCGGGAGCTACGATCCGCCAACAGATGGCCAAGGACGTCAAACCCACTCGGAAGAACCTGATGGCGATCGAGGATCGCATCGAGCTCTCCGAGCGGGGTCACGACACCCTCGAACAGAAGCGGGACGGCCTCATCATGGAGTTCATGGACATCCTCGACCAGGCGCAGGACGTCCGCTCCGATCTGAGCGACGACTACGAGACTGCCCAGCGAAAGATCGATATGGCTCGTGCCATGGAGGGCGACGTGGCGGTCCGCGGCGCGGCGGCGGCGCTGAAGGAACACCCCGAGATCACGACCCAGTCGAAGAACATCATGGGCGTCGTGGTGCCCCAGATCGAGTCCTCGAAGGTCCAGAAGTCGCTCGACGAGCGGGGCTACGGCCTGCTGGGCTCCTCCGCCCGGATCGACGAGGCGGCAGACGCCTACGAGGAGCTGCTCGAGACGATCATCCTCGCCGCCGAGGTCGAGACGGCGATGAAGAAGATGCTCGAGGAGATCGAGACGACCAAGCGCCGCGTCAACGCCCTCGAGTTCACCCTGCTCCCGCAGCTCTACGAGAACCAGGAGTACATCGAGCAGAAGCTCGAGGAGCAGGAGCGCGAGGAGATATTCCGCCTGAAGAAGATCAAGGCGAAAAAGGAGGACGAGGAGGCCGACGCCGAGGCCGCGGCGGAAGCCGAGGCCGTTTCCGCGGACTGAGTCGTCGAATTTCGCTCCTGGTCGCGTCCATCCGTTGTCTTCGCGTCCGCGTTCGATCCCTTTTATCCCCGCTCACGGCCACCGATCTCCCATGTCCTGTCCCGATTGTGGAGGTGACCTCGTCGGGCTGCGCGTTCCCGCCGACCTGCGTGATCACGCCGGGTCGGAGACGATCGCGGTCTGTCGCGACTGTCTTCGGGTGCATCCGCTCGCGGTCGATGCTGCCGAAGCCGATGCTGCCGAAGCCGATGCTGCCGAAGCCGATGCTGCCGAAGCCGATGCTGCCGAGGTCGGTACCCCGGCGGACGTGGCCGAGGCCGTTCCCGATGGCGAGGGCGGCGTGGCGTTCCTGCTCGCTTGCGGGAAGCTCGGATCGCTGGCTCTCAACCGGTCTGCGATCGTCGAGCTGTTCGAGGACGCCGAGCACGCGGGCGTCGACGTCTACCTGACGCTCGACCGGCTAGCGGAAACGGTTCCGAACCCCCACTTCGACGTATCGAGACGGCTCGAACAGGTTGACGAGTTTCTCTAGACGCCCGTGGAGTAGCGGAGGAGGCCGGCGATCCCGCCGAAGGCGTCGAGGAGCTGCTCGCCCTTCTCGAAGTCGGTCGAGATGAACTTGGTCTCGGTGCCGCGCTGTTCGGCGATCGCCATCAGGTGCTCGATGACGTCCTCGCGCTCCTCGACCGCCGCCTCCTCGCCGCACTCGGCACACTCGTGGTCCGGCGTCGAGTGGCGGCTGTCGACCACCTCGTATTCCTCGTGGCCGTTGGGACACTCGTAGACGATGACGTCCGACCGGAGGTCCTCCGAGAGCAGCAGGCGGTCGACCGATCCCATGATCAGGTTCCGGCGGGTCTGCTCGAAGCCGTAGGTCGCCTTCTCGCCGGTGTGGAGGTTCTCGAAGAACTCCTCCATCTGGTTTTTGTCGTCGACGATCGCCTGGTCGGCCAGCGCCTCCTGGCCGGCGTCGACGAGGTCATAGAGGCCGGACTCGTCGGTGTAGGAGACGTCGAACTTGCCGAGGACCGTGTCCTGCAGCTCGTGGTGGAGGTAGTCGCCGTCGAGGAACTCGTCCTTCGTCGGGGAGGGGCCGCCGACGAGGATGCCGTCCAGCTCGTGTCGCTTCGGGACGAAGAGGTCGTTCGCCATCTCCGCGACCTCCTGATAGAAGTTGTCGATCGCCTCCAGCCGCAGGCGGGCGAACCGCTGTGCGGACTGGCCACCCTTCCGCTGCTTGCCCGGCACCAGCGAGGAGGCGGACTTGACCGGCTCGACGCGTTTCCCCTTCAGCCAACCGACGTTGGCCTCCCGACGGTCGAGCACGATGAGCCCGAACAGCCCCTTGTCCGCGAGCATGTGCTCGAGCGGCTCGGTGAGGAAATCCGAGTCGCAGTGGTAGCGGAACGACTCGATCGGATTCGGGGGCGACTCGAGCGTCTTCGTGACCATCTCCGTTCGGCCGCCGCCGGAGTCGACGGCCCCGGAGAAGATGACCATCCCGTTCTCGGGCGGGAAGGTGTCGTAATACCGGAGGCGGTCCTTGATGCTGGTCAGGGCGTCCTGGACGTTCGTCCGGGTCTGTTTGGACTTGATGTTGGACGCCTCGCTGTGTTCCTGGGTCACGTGGGCGACGACGTCGGCGATCTGTTTGTCCTCGGGGATGTAGATCGTGACGAGCTGGGTGCCGGAGCCCTCGTAGTCCTGGAGCTCCTCGATGACCTTGCGGAACTCGTATTTCCGCCGGTCCTCGGTCGTCCCCTCCGTCTCGGTACTCATTGGGTAGGTATCGCTGCGCTGGCGGTAAGTATGCTTTGACCTGCCCGCTCGTGGGTGCGGGTGCGTCCGCCGGCGGAACCGGGACGTGCTAGCCGAACCGGGACTCGAGCTCGTCGCGGAGGTCGTCGACGTCGAGGTCCTTCATCGCCAGCAGGACCAGCAGGTGGTAGACGAGGTCGGCGCTCTCGTAGAGCAGCTCCGCCTCGTCGTCGTCCTTGGCCGCGAGGATCGTCTCCGTGGTTTCCTCGCCGATCTTCTCCAGGACCGCGTTCTCCCCCTTCTCGTGGGTGAAAAGCGAGGCGGTGTAGGAACCCTCGGGCAGCTCGCGCTTTCGGTCCTCGATCGTCGCGCAAAGCTCGTCGAGGACGTCCGCGGTTTCGGCTGTGGCTGCCTCGTCGGCTGCGGCGGAACCGTTCGGATCGCCGCCAGTCGATTCGTCGCTCATGCGGTCGCCGCCACCTCCGAGAAGAAGGCGAGGTCGTGGATCCGCGGATCGTCGGTCAGTTCCGGATGGAACGAACAGCCGAGAACCGGTCCGTCACGGACGAGGACGGGACGATCCTCCCAGCTCGCCAGGACGTCGACGTCCTCGCCGACGGCGTCGATGAGCGGCGCGCGAATGAAGACCGCGTGGAACGGGTCGGCGAGACCGCCGACCGCCAGCGGGGCCTCGAAGGAGTCGGCCTGTCGGCCGAAGGCGTTCCGGTCGACGGTGGCGTCGATCAGCCCGAGCGTCTCGACGCGATCGTCCTTGGCGTCCGTCGAGAGCACGATGAGTCCGGCGCAGGTCGCGAGCACGGGCTTGTCCGCGGCCACGTGATCGCGGATCTCCCCGGCGATCCCCTCACGGTGGATCAGCCGCGAGATCGTCGTCGACTCCCCGCCGGGACACAGGAGGACGTCACACTCCGGGAGGAGCCCCGATTCCCGGATCTCGACGACCTCCGCCGGCTCGCCGTGGGCCGTGGCCGCACGCCGTATCGCCGCGGCGTGTTCCGACACGTCGCCCTGCACGGCGAGGACGCCTGCTTTCATATCCGTCACTCCGCGTGCGGCTCTCAAAAAGGGCGCGTTCTCTCCCGCACGGGTCGGTCTCCTGGCCGTTAGATCGTCAGCGAGACGATCTGGACGAGGACGCCGAACAGAACCGCGAAGGCGATCACGGTTTTCGGGTCGATCCTGATCGCGTCCCGGCCCTCGGAGTCGAAATACCGGACCAGTCCCGCGCTGGACATCAGCCCGCCGGAGTTCTGACCGCTGCTCATACCCGACCTCGGACTGCCACTCGCGTAAACGTTTCGACACGGGTCGAACCGGTTCGTTCCGAGATGGGTCGGCCGTCCATGCCGTGCCGCGTGAGTAACCCTTATGCACGCTCCGCCGTTACTATCGATAGCACAGTATGACCGTTCGACTTCTCGATTTCCACGCTGACTGGTGCGGCCCGTGTAAGACCCAGGACCCGATCCTCGAAGAACTGCAGGAGGAGCTGGGGGACGCCTTCGAGCTGCAGAAGATCGACGTCGACGAGCAGCAGGACGTCGCCAACCAGTACCAGGTCCGGTCGCTGCCCACGCTCATCGTCGAGTCCGACGACGGCGTCGTCGACCGGTTCGTTGGGGTCACCCAGAAGGAGGACCTCGAGGACGCCATCTCGCAGGCGGCCGCGGCCGCGTAATCGTTCACGATCCGGATCGGACTCCGACGGCCGCTTCTCACGCTCCCGCGTAATCGTTCACGATCCGGATCGGACTCCGACGGCCGCTTCTCACGCTCCCGCGTCGGTCCGGAGTCGCGTCTCCGTCCCGCAAGCGTTGCGTCCCCGTCTCGCAAGCTTTTAGCGCGTACCCGCGTATCGGCACGTATGGCCAGTTTCGACGCCGCGAAGAAGCGAACGCTCGAGAAGCTCGTGTGTATGCGCTGTAACGCCCGCAACCCGAAGGACGCCGACGAATGCCGCAAGTGCGGGTACAAGAACCTCCGCCCGAAGGCGACCGAGCGCCGCGCCGCGTAATCGACGCCGCCTTCTCCGGCCGTTCACGCTCCACTGAGACGCCCGTCCGCCCAAGTCCTATCCGTCCGCCCAGGCCTTACTCGGGGTATTTCGGCTCCCGCCGCTCCGCCCGGTCGAGCGCGCGCTCGATCACGGCACGAACGGACTCGTCGCCCTCGCCCGCCCGGTAGACGTCGCCGTGTCCGGCGTACAGCTCGGAGACGGCGTCCGGCAGCCGGTCGAGAAGGTCCTGGAGGCTCTCGATCAGCCGTTCACGTGACTGACCCGTCATGTCGGTGCGCCCGAAGGAGCCGTCCTCGAAGGCGCCGTCGTTGTAGACGACGACGTCGCCGCTGTAGAGCCGGTCGGGCCCGACGAACGCGACGTGGTCGACGGCGTGACCCGGCGTGTACACCACCTCGCACCGTTCGTCGCCGATCGTGACCACGTCGCCGTCCTCGAGCGCGACGTCCCGGCGTGGATGGTCGCCGTGGGCGTACAGGTCGGCGTCGAAGGCGTCGAGGACGGCGTCCAGCTCGCCGATGTGGTCGGCGTGTTGATGCGTGAGCACGACCCGGTCCAGGCCGTCGACGTGGTCGGCGATGACGTCCTCGACGCCGGGCATCGTGCCGGCGTCGACCAGCGTCGTCGTCGATCCGGGCACCAGATAGGCGTTACAGGTGAACGTCTCCGCGTCCGCCGTGACGGTGATCGGCTCCATAGCCGGCGTTTGGCGACGGTGCACTTAAAGGGGCCGTCGTCGGAACGAATCGTCGTCGTGACCACGACGTGTCCGACATAGGATGTTTTATGTTAACAAGGAATATATTTAACGGGGATCCGGCGGAGGTGGCCCGTATGGACCTGTACCGCCGCGATATCCGACAGGACGTCCGGGAACTCGGGGCGCTCGTCGGCGACGTGCTCACCGAGCAGGCGTCCGCCGACGCCCTCGAGACCGTCGAGGCCCTCCGGACCGACGCGATCGCGTACCGCTCGTCCGATGATGCACTCGAGTCGCGCGATCCGCTCCGGGCGACGCTCGCGGCGAGCGATGCCGATAGACAGCTGGTCGTCGCCCGCGCGTTCACCGCCTACTTCGAACTGATCAACCTCGCCGAGGAGCGCGAGCGCGTTCGGGCGCTCCGCGAGCAGTCGCAGGCCGACGTCCCCGACGACGGCCTCGCGGAGGCGATCGCTCTGCTCGAGGAGGCGGACCCGGAGACGGCCGAGCGCGTCCTTTCGGACGTCCTCGTCGAGCCGACGTTCACCGCCCATCCGACCGAGGCGCGCCGCAAGACCGTCAAGACGAAACTCCGATCGGTCGCCGGGACGCTGGCGGCGCTCGACGAGCGCCTGCTCACCGACGACGAGCGCGACCGGCTCGAGCGCGAGCTTCGCGCGGACGTGACGAGCCTCTGGCAGACCCCGCAGGTGCGCGACCGTCGGCCCGAGCCGCTCGACGAGGTGTTGAACGTCCAGTGGTACCTCGAGAACGTCCTCTTCGACGTGGTCGGCGACGTCCTCGAGCCGGTCGCCGCCTTCGCCGACGCGGGTCCTGCCGGTCCGACACTCCTCGAGTTCCGGTCGTGGGCGGGGTCGGACCGTGACGGCAACCCGCACGTCACGCCCGTGGTAACCTCCGACACGCTCGAGCGCCAGCGCGAGGCGGCCCTCGAGGGCTACCGCGACCGCGTGCGGTCGCTCTCGAACGTGCTCAGCCAGGACGCGAGCCGGCTCGAGCTGGGCGACGCCGTCCGGAAATCGCTCGCTCGCGACAAGGACCGGCTGCCCGAGGCCGCCGAGCGCGCGGAGTCGCGGTACTCGAACGAGCCGTACCGCCAGAAGCTGCTGTGCATCCACGAGCGACTCGACCGCGTCGGCGACGTTCGTCCCGGTGGGTACCCGGACGCGGACGCGTTCCGCCGCGATCTGGAGGCGATTGCGGCGGATCTCCGAGCCAACGACGCGAGCGACGTCGCCGCGACCCACGTCGACCCGCTGATTCGTACCGTCGCGACCTTCGGCTTCACCCTCGCGAGCCTGGACCTCCGGGACCACCGGGAGAACCACACGCAGGCGGTCACGGAGGCGCTCGATCGAGCCGGGATCGATTACGCGGCGATGAACGAGTCCGAGCGCGTCCGGTTTCTGACCGCCGCGATGGACGACGCCCCCGACCTCGTCGCGTTCGACGCGCTCGCGGACGTCTCGGAGACGACCGCCCGCGTGCTCGAGCGGTTCGCGAAGCTCGCCGACTGGCAGCGCGAGTACGGCACGGACGCGATCGACACCTACTGCATCAGCATGTGTGAGGAACCATCGCACGTGCTGGAGGTGCTGTTCCTGGCCGCGGCGGCCGGGGTCGTCGACCTGCCGGAGCACAGCGGTCTCGACGTCGTTCCCCTGCTCGAGACCGAGTACGCCCTCTCGGACGCGCGGCGAATCATGGGGACGCTGTTCGAGAACGAGGCGTACGCGGCCGCGGTCGCGGCGCGTGGTGACGTCCAGGAGGTGATGTTGGGGTACTCGGACTCGAACAAGGAGAACGGCTACCTCGCGGCCCAGTGGGCGCTGTACAGCAACCAGAAACGGTTGTCGGCGATCGCCGAGGAGTACGGCATCGAGCTCCGACTGTTCCACGGCCGGGGCGGCTCGATCTCCCGGAGCGGGGGGCCGGTCGCGGAGTCGCTGCTGTCGCTGCCGCCCGAGACGGTGACGGGAGCGGTGAAGTACACCGAACAGGGCGAGGCGATCGCCGAGCGGTACGCGAACCCGCGGATCGCGAACCGCGAGCTCGAGCGGCTGTTGAACGCCCAGATCCGTGCCCGGCTGCGCGCGCTCGAGGGCGAGGCCGACCCCGTGGAGCCGGAATGGGAGGCGGCGATGGAGACGGCGGCCGACGCCGCCCGCGAGGCGTACCGCGAGCTGCTCGCGACCGACGGCTTCCTCGAGTACTTCGGCGACGCCACCCCGATCTCGGTGATCGAGGAGCTGAACCTCGGGTCACGGCCGGCCTCCCGGAGCGGGGAGCGGACCGTCGAGGACCTCCGAGCGATCCCGTGGGTGTTCGCGTGGACGCAGACGCGGTGTCCGATCACGGGCTGGTACTCGCTGGCGACGGGCCTCGACGCGTACCTCGAGTCGGACGGCGACGTGGGGACGCTCGCCGCGATGTACGAGTCGTGGCCGTTCTTCCGGACGATCCTCGACAGCGCCGCGCTCTCGCTGGCTCGGACCGACCTGGAGATCGCCGCCGAGTACGCGGCCCTGGCGGAGCCGGAGATCCGCGACCGCGTCTTCGGGCGGATCCGCGAGGAACACGACCGAGCCGTCGAGCTCGTTCGAGCGATCACCGGTCGGGAGACGCTGGTGAAGCGGGGCTGGCTGACCGAGAGCCTGGAGCGCCGCAATCCCTACGTGGATCCGCTCCACCTGCTGCAGGTCCAGCTGCTCGACCGGGACTCCCGGTCGGCGACCGAGGATCGGGCGCTCCGGCTGACCGTCACGGGGATCGCCGCCGGAATGAAGACGACGGGGTGACCGGATGAAGACGACGGGGTGACTGGATGAAGATCACGGGGTGACTGGATGAATACGGGTGCGGTCGGCTCCGAATCGACCAGCGAGTCGATGGGCCCTGTCGGATTTGAACCAACGCTCAACTCGTTATGAGCGAGTCGCTTTCAGCCGGACTAAGCTAAGGGCCCTCACAACGGGCTATCCGTCGATGCCTCTTTAGCGTACCGCCTTCGTTCGACTCGGGGACGGACGACTCGGTGAGCGGACGTCCCGGTGAGCGGACGACTCGGGTCGGGTGTCTCGAAACCGATCTGTCCGGGGTCGTTTCCCGAGCGGGACGCTCCGTGGGCGACGAAACGGGAGAAGCGCCGAAGCCAGGACTCGAACCTGGGACCGCCTCGTGACTGCGACGAACGGGAAAGCCGATCGTCCTAACAGCGAGGCGCTCTACCAACTGAGCTACTTCGGCTCTACGCGTTCATACTGGTCTCCTTTTGATAGGGCTTTCGTTTTCACCCGACGGCGTCGGTCGGTTCCACACGTCGCGTCGGTCGGTTTCACGCGTCGCACCGGCGGCTCCCGATCGCCGTGGACCGGGGTATGGAGAGCGCTACGAGTCGATCACCGCGGCCGAGTCCCGACCGACATCCTTTCACGCCGACCGACTGAAGCGGTCGGTATGAGCGATCCGGAATCCGTTCGGCGGTCGGTCCTCGACCGCATCACCCCCGACCCGGCGGAGCGGGAGCGTCTCGAGTCGGTCGCGACCCGGCTCGTCGACCGGACGCGGGCGGCCGTCGTCGACCTCGACGCCGACCTGACCGCCGGTCCGGACGGCGACGTCGACGTGGTCCGCGTCGGGTCGACCGCCCGCGGCACGTGGCTGTCGGGGGACCGGGACATCGACCTCTTCGTTCGGTTTCCGACCGACCTCCCCCGGGCCGACCTCGAGCGCTACGGGCTGTCGATCGGCCACGCCGTCCTGCCGGACGGTCACGAGGAGTACGCCGAACACCCCTACGTTACGGGCACCCTCGAGGGATTCGACGTCGATCTCGTCCCGTGTTACGACGTCCCCGACGCCGGGGCGATCCGGTCGGCGGTCGATCGCACCCCGTTTCACGACGCCTACCTCTCCGAGCGGCTCACCGAGGAACTCGCCGCGGACGTGCTGCTCGCGAAGCGGTTCCTCAAGGGGATCGGCGCATACGGCAGCGACCTCCGAAATCGGGGGTTTTCGGGGTACCTGACCGAGCTGCTCGTCGTCGAGCACGGCGGGTTCGAGCCGCTTTTGCGGGCCGCCGCCGACTGGCATCCGCCCGTTCGGCTCGACCCCGAGGACCACGGCACGGCGACCTTCGACGACCCGCTCGTCGTGATCGACCCGACCGACCCGGAGCGGAACGTGGCGGCAGTCTGCTCCGGGCGCAACCTCGCCCGGTTGCAACACCACGCCCGCGCGTACCTTGCCGACCCGAGCCCGACGCCCTTCTTTCCCCCCGAACGGGAGCCGATATCGGCCGACGCGGTCCGCGAGCACGTCGACCGACGCGGGACGACCCCGGTCGCGATCGTCCTCCAGCCACCGGCGCTCGTCGACGACCAGCTGTGGCCCCAGCTCCGGAAGTCGCGTGACGGGATCGTTCGCGCCCTCGAGGACCGCCAGTTTCCGGTGCTTCGATCGCGGACGATGGTCGAGGGCGATCCGGTCGCCGCGAGCCGCGCACGCGGGACCGGTCTCTCCGACCCCGGTCGCGCCGTCATCCTCATTGAGCCCCTGCGCGAGTCGCTGCCCGCGGTCGCCGCCCACCGCGGTCCCCCGGTCTCGGTGCGGGAACACGCCGAGGGCTTCTACGACGCCTACGCCGACGACGGGGACCCGCATACCTACGGCCCGTTCCTCGACGGCGACCGCTACGTCGTCGAGCGGGAGCGAGCGGTCACGAGCGCGGCCGCGTTCCTCGCCGAGGGCGATCTCTCCGACGTCGGGCTCGGCGCACAGCTCACCGACGCGATCGCGGACCGTGAGGTGCTCGTCGGCGACGACGTCGCGTCGCTGGCGGACGGGTTCGGCAGACAGCTTCGCTCCTACTTCGAGCCGCGGCCGTGACGTGCGGTGGGGCCGTGGAGCCGACTGGTCGGGGACTAAGCCATTCGGGTCAGCGGTCGAAAGCCGATCGTCAGCGGTCGAACTGTGACTCGACGTCGTTGATGAGCACGCGTGTCGACCCGTTGAGATCGCCCTCCGGTTCGACCGGCTCGCGGCCGTCGAACGTCTCGTGGACCATCCCGACGCCCTCGGCGAGGGTGTCGAGCCCGTAGCCCCCCTCGAGCACGAACCCGAGGGCCGCGCCGATCCGGTCCGCGATGTCGCGAACCCGGTCGGTGAGCAGCGCGTATCCCTCCGAGGAGACCCGCATCCGGGAGATGGGGTCGTGGCGGTGGGCGTCGAACCCGGCCGAGACGAGCAGGAGGTCGGGGTCGTACGCCGCGAGCATCGGGTCGAGCACCTCATCGAGCACCGTACAGTACTCCACGTCGCCCGCGCCGGCGGAGAGCGGAACGTTCACCGTGGTTCCCTCGCCGTCGCCGGTTCCCGTCTCGTCGATCTCGCCCGTGCCCGGATACAGCCCCTGTTCGTGGATCGAGGCGTAGAAGACGTCGCCGCGGTCGTAAAAGATGTCCTGCGTTCCGTTGCCGTGGTGGACGTCCCAGTCGAAGATCGCGACCCGGTCGGCGAGCCCCCCGTCGATCACCGTCTGTGCGGCGACGGCGGCGTTGTTGACGAAACAGAATCCCATCGCGTCGTCCGTCACGGCGTGGTGGCCCGGCGGGCGGCCGACCGCGAACGGGGTCTCCCGACCGCTCGCGCCCGCGATCGCCTCCCGCGCCGCCCACTGGGCGAGTCCCGCCGAGGCGAGCGCGGCGTCCCACGTCTTCTCGCAGGCGACCGTGTCGGGGTCCCAGTTTCCGCCGCCGTCGGCACAGAACGCCTCGACGTCGTCGACGTAGTCCTCGTCGTGGACCGCGGCTACCGCCGATCGGGTCGCCGGGGTCGCCTCGTGGTAGGCGACGCCGTGGCGTTGCCGGAGTCCCTTGCGGATCGCCCGGAGCCGGTCCGGGGTCTCCGGGTGCCGCTCGCCGGTGTCGTGTTCCAGACAGATCTCGGAGTAGCCGAACTGCATATTAGTTGAACAGGGTGAAGTAGGTCTCGATGTCCTCGGCCTGGATCGTCCGTCGATCCGCGTGCCGCGCCAGCGTGGCCGCCGCACTCGCCACGTTGTCGGCGTAATCCTCGAGGACGTCGGCCAGCGCGATCCGCGCGTCCATCCCGACGCGATAGCGGTCGTCGATCCGGGACCGTGCGATCCGGTCGACCGGAGCGACCGGGAGCGTGAGCGTCCCCCGGTCGACGACCTGTTCGACGTCGAAATCCGCGGCCATCAGCGTCTTCCGACCGTCCGCCGTTGCGCGCTCGGCGGCGTCCGTGGCTAGCGTCGCGCCGTGGTCCTGGACGCGTCGCGCGAGCGCCTCCGCCGCGTCAGCGCTGACCCTGAGGTCGCCGGCGTTCCGCCGGATGATCTGGTCGACCGGGGCGAACGGCAACTCGACACTCATACACACACTCGGGTCCGTCCGCCGTATAACGCTTTCCGTTACCCGCCGTCTCCGTTTTCGTTAGGTGCTGTCCGGGGCGTGCGTGCCGTCATTCGCGTGGTCCTTCGGGCGGACCCCGGCCCGCGGAGTCGTGGGCCCTGGGTGGCGGGCCGACGACCACCTAGAAGACGTCCTCGGCGTCGATCCGACCGTCGCGTTCGGGACCGCGGACCGTCACTTCCTCGCCGAGCCGCAGCGTCTCGTCGGTCCGAACGCTCCTCGTTCGCTCCCCGTCGTCCAGCACGACCGGATTCCCGGCCTGGACGACCGTCCCGGTGAACTCGGCGGTCGCCTCCGTCGCGTTGCCGGTCGTCGCTTCGTCGGTCCCGGCCGACTCGGAGGCGTCGGCCGTGGCGGCCGCCGCAGCCGCCGGCCCGCCGTCGGACTGCGCGCGCGCGCCTTCGGTCGCGCCGTCGGCGCCGTTGGCGAACGCATCGAGCCCCTCGCTTTCGGGCCGCTTCTCTGCCGACTCGGTCGGGTCATCGGCCGTCGACCCCTCTGACCGGCGTCCGTCGGTCGCGTTGCCGGTCTCGAGCACGCTGACGGTCGACCGCCAGTTGGCCGACGCCTCGAGGTCGTCCTGCCAACCGTCGCTGATCTCGACGTCGGTGAACAGGACTTCGTCGGCCAGCTCGATCCCGGCGTCGGCCTTCTCGCCCCACAGCGCCACCCGGATCTCGCCGGTGTCGTCCCTGATGCGGACGTTTCGGACCTGCCCCTCCGAGCCGTCGTCGCGGTCGAAGGTCCGCTTGGGGTCCGTCTCGATCACGCCGCCGGCCAGATCGACCGTCTCCCCGATCTCCAGGTCGGCGATGTCGGTCGTCTCCGGGACGTATTCGACCGTCTCGTCGACGCGTTCGATCGAGCCGCGATTTCCGACGTGTAACTCGAGGTCGTCGTCCCGCTCGCGGACGTAACCGTCCACGACCTCGACGACCTCGCCCGCCTCGAACTCCTCCGCGAGGTCGGCCCGGTCGTCCCACATCGTCACGCGGACGCGACCGGTCTCGTCGCCGAGAGTGAGGTTCGCGACCCGTCCCTCGGTGCCGTCGTCCCGGGAGAACGTTCGGACGTCGCCGGCCTCGAGCACCGTTCCGACGAGCGTGACGTCCGAGGCACCGAGCGTCAGGTCCTCGACGCGGTAGGCGTCAAGGAGCTGCACGTCGACCTCCGCGTCCGCGTCGGGCTCGACCTTGTTCGCGCTCACCTCGAGGCCGTTGTAGCCCTCCTTCGGGCGCCCCATCACGCGCAACACGTCGCCGGTTTCCAGTTCCTCGGCGGCGCCGGTCGCCATCTCGTCCCAGAGGGCGACCCTGACCGATCCGGACTCGTCGGCGATCTCGACGTTACAGACGCGCCCCTCCTCCCGGTCGTCGTCATCGTCGCGCTCGAAGGTCCGGACCTCGCCGATCGAGGTGACCTTCCCGAGGAACTTCACGTCGTCCATCCCCGGCTCGATGTCCGCGATCGTCTCGACCTCCTCGTCGCGGAGCTCGTGGGCGATGAGCATCGCGGCCGTCTCCTCGTCCGCGAGCCCGCCCATCTGTTCGACCTTGTCCTCGACCGCCGCCTCGAACGCGTCGAACTCGACGTCGGTCTCGAGGTCCTCGTAGACGTCCTCGATCACACCCATAGTCGTACCTCACGGAACGGTGACTCGGCGGTTAAGCGTTGTCCTTGTCCCGATACCCCGGCCGAGCCGGTCGCATTCGCAACCGACTGCCGTCGTTCGATCCGTCCGGTCAGACGCCCCGGATCGATGGTCGTCCTCGGCGTCCGCTCTCCCGTGCTCGTCTCCGGTGGCCGCCCTCCCGTGCTCGTCTCCGGCGTCCGCTCTCCCGTGCTCGTCTCCGATGGCTGCCCTCCCGTGCTCGTCTCCGATGGCCGCCCTCCCGTGCTCGTCTCCGATGGCCGCCCTCCCGTGCTCGTCTCCGATGGCTGTTCGGATACGGTCGTCTCCGGTGTCCGTTTGGATCGCCGCTCGGTCATCACTCACCGATGGTGGCGGTATCGCATAAAAATGGTCGCACCGGTCGTCGAGTCCGTCGGGTAGTACGGATCGTTTACAGAATGCAAGGAGAATGCCCCGGGGCTTGACCCCGGGGTTGAATCCGACAACTCCTGATACAAGCCATTAAGTCGAAACACCCATAACCAAGAGACAGCGATGGAGTACAGTCACCGCTACCCAGCATACCCGACACAACAGGTAGCGGCTGAACTGGAATACCACATCGACATTCATCGCCAAGCGTACAACTACACCCTGTACGAGTATGAAAACGTGGACGCCGACGACATCGGCTCCGCGTACAAACACCACTCCCGACTCCCCGGCTGGAAAGACCAGTTCCCCATCTTCTCAGAGGTTAACTCGAAAGCTCTGCAACGAACCGTCACACGGTTCTACCAGAACCTCGACGCCCTCTCCGAGCAGAAACAGAACGGTCGCAAGGTCGGGAACCTCAAGTGGAAGTCGCCACGGGAGTTCCAGAGTATGACGTTTTCACAGTCCGGCTTCGAACTCAAAAACACGAGTGGCCGACGCGCGACACTCTGGCTCTCCAAAATCGGAGACATCAAAATCCGCTACCACCGCGAAATCCCAGATACAGCGGACATCAAAGAGGCCACTGTCAAGAAGGAGACGACTGGTGAATGGTTTGTCTCCTTCGGCCTCGAAACCGACGACGCTGACTTACCCGAGAAACCCGACGTGAACTCGCTTAACACGAGTAACAGCGTCGGAATCGACCTCGGCATCCTCAACTACATCCACACCAGCGATGGCAAAACCGTAGATTGGCTCGACCTCAAAGACGAATACGACCGACTCAGACGCGAACAACGGAAGTTGTCGCGGAAGGAGAAAGGGTCAAACAACTACGAGAAGCAACGCCGGAAAGTGGCGAAGGTCAAGCGTCACATCAAGCGGAAGGTGCTGGACTACCAGCACAAGATAACGACGTGCCTTGTCCGCGAATACGACGCTGTATTCGTGGAAGACCTGAACGTGAAGGGGATGCTCGAACAGTCGCATAACGCCCGGAACAAGCAGGACGCGGCGTGGCGACAGTTCATCACGCTCCTCGAATACAAGGCCGACCTGTATGGATGTCACGTCAAACAGGTCGAAGCGCGAGGCACCACGAAAGAGTGCGCGTCGTGTGGTGTGGAGACGGCGAAGCCTATCTGGGTCAGGGAACACTCCTGTCCGAGTTGTGGCCTTGAATGTGACCGTGATGCGAATGCAGCGATGAATGTCCTACAACGTGGTTTTGCTGAACTAGGGCTGGGATGGCCCGAATCAACGCCTGTGGAGACTGCGCTCCCTACGGACACCAGTTCGGTGTCTGCAAAGCGCGTCGTGGAAACGGGAAGCCTCGGGGCTTGACCCCGAGGTGATTCACCCGAGGCGGTTCACGCGTACGGGTCCCAGCCACAGACGCGGCACTCGCTCGCCGACTCCTCGTGAAGGCCGCCACACTCGGGACACTGCTTCTTGTTATACGATCGCTCCCAGCGTACGATCTCGGTCTCGTGACCGCGGTCCTCGAGGAATTCGTCGAACAGACCGTCGCTCGTGCTGGGTGCTGACGACATACACGGTATGGTATACCGTGACAGTACTTTAGCTTTTTGCAGGCGCTAAGCCCCCGTCCTCAAGGAGCGACCGGAGGGAGCGAGTAGGTTGGGGGTACAGCGTCCCCGTGCGAACGAATCGCTCCGCGATTCGTCAACGCCGTCATCGTCTTTCATACGCCCGCTTGTTGCTGGCCCACAGGCCCACGCTCCGACACACTTATGTTTAAATAATGTCTACACATCGATGATGGATAGGCACGAAATCGAAGGCCACGAAGTCATCGAGGGAGAGGTGAAACCCACCGGCAACGGCGCACACGTCCTCGTCCCGAAACGGTGGCGTGGCGCAGACGTGAAAATCGTTCGAACGTCCGACCCCGACGAGTAACACGACACGATGAACTATAACTACAGGTATCGACTCAAACCGACTGACCGCCAGCGGAAGACGCTGGATTATCACCGCGATACCTGTAGACAACTCTACAACCACGCGCTGTACCGCTTCAACCAGATTCCCGAGAGCGACGGCACTGTCAAACAGCGCGTCCGAAAAATCCGTGACGAACTTCCCGTCCTCAAAGACTGGTGGGACGCACTCACCGACGTGTACTCGAAAGTGCTTCAGCCCACCGTTATGCGGATTGCTAAGAATATCAAACGTCTCGGACAACTCAAAGAACAGGGCTATACCGTCGGTGAACTCCGGTGGAAGTCACCGCGAGAATTCCGCAGTTTCACGTACAACCAGTCTGGCTTCGAACTCGACAAAAAGGATGGTCAGACCGTGTTGTCACTGTCCAAACTCGCGGACATTCCCATCGAACTCCACCGACCGCTCCCCGACGACGCCACGGTCAAGGAAGTCACGCTCAAAAAGGAGAAGACAGGTGAGTGGTTCGCCATCTTCGGTATCGAGATGGACGGAGAACCACCAACGAAGCCATCGCTGGCCGATATTGACGCAGAGAATATGGTCGGCATCGACGTGGGTATCCTGAAGTATGCCCAAGACACCGACGGCACGGCAGTCGAATCACTCGACCTGTCGGCGGAACGCGACAGGCTCGAACGAGAACAACGGACTCTCTCGCGCAAAGAGTACAAGTCGCACAACTGGAAGAAACAGCGCCAGCGAGTGGCTGAGTGTCACTTCCAAATCAAGCGCAAACGTCGTGACTTCCTGCACAAACTCTCGAACTACTACGCCCGAGAGTACGAGCTAGTCGCGGTCGAAAACCTCGACGTAAAAGGGATGCTCGAATCGGCGCGCAACAGCCGCAATACGGCGTCAGCAGCGTGGAATACCTTCACGGATATGCTCGAATACAAGTGCGAACGCGAAGGCACGCACTTCGTGGAGGTTGAACCCGAAGGCACAACCAAAGAGTGCGCTCAGTGTGGCGTCGCAACCGACAAGCCGCTGTGGGTGCGGGAACACTCCTGTCCCGCCTGTGGCTTGAAAGCGGACAGAGACGCAAACGCAGCGTGGAACATTCTTCTTCGTGGACTCACCGAACTAGGAGTGGATCACTCCGAAGGAACGCCTGTGGAGACTGCGCTCCCTGCGGACACTGCGGTTGTGTCTGCAAAGCGCGTCCTGGAAGCAGGAAGCCCCTGCCTCAAGGAGCCGCCGAAGGCGGCGAGTAGGCAGGGGTAGTTCACTGTTTCCGATCGCGCAATGGGATCCGTTTGCCGGCGCCACGATCGTTCCGGTCGGCGATTCACGGCCGCGCGCTTCGGCCGGGCTATGACTGCCCCGTTCGATCGCGTCGCGACTGTCCCGTTCGGCCGTTTCGACCGGTTTATACCGGCGGAACCGCGCTACCGACGTATGGACGAGACGGAGACGCGATCCGGTTCGACGGACGAGACGGCCGACCTCATCGCCGCGCTGCGTGCGGCCGACGCCGTGCGGTTCGGCGAGTTCGAGCTCTCCCACGGCGGCACGAGCGACTACTACGTCGACAAGTACCTCTTCGAGACGGACCCCGAGTGTCTCCGGCTGATCGCGGCCGCCTTCGCCGACCGCCTCGCCGACGTCGACGCGAAGCTCGCCGGCGTCGCCCTGGGCGCCGTGCCGCTCGTGGCGGTCACGGCGGCCGAGATCGACCGCCCCTACGTCATCGCCCGCAAGCAGGCCAAGGAGTACGGCACCGGCAACCGGATCGAAGGGCGGCTGGCCGACGGCGAGGAGGTCGTCGTTCTCGAGGACATCGCGACGACCGGCCGGTCGGCGCTCGACGCCGTCGAGGCGCTGCGCGATGCGGGCGCGGTCGTCGACCGCGTCCTCGTCGTCGTGGACCGACAGGAGGGCGCCGCGGAGCTGCTCGCCGACCACGACGTCGAACTCGAGTCGCTCGTGAACGCCTCGCAGCTGCTGGCCGACGCCGACCGTAACGACGGATAAAACAGAAACCGCGAGCGAAAGCCGCGAGGGAAAGCCGCTGCCGGGCTACGCGACCGGCGTGCGCTCGACGACGGTCCCGTCGACCGTCGGATACTGTTCGACGATCTCCCCGTCGTCGAGGTCGCCCTCCTCGATCATCTCCTCGAGGAGCCACCAGGCGACCTCGACGTGGTTCGATTTGACCGTGTAGAACTCCTCGGGAACGCCCAGGGCCTCGAAACGGCCCGGGTCGGTGTACGTCTTCCCGTAGACGAGCGTTCCGTCGTCGGTGACCTCGTCGAACTCCCGGCGGACGTTCTTCGCCATCCGTTTGAGGCGGTTCCGGTGTTGTGCCGCGTCCTTGAACACGGAGGTGCAGAAGTAGACCTTCTCGTGGCTCGCCATCTCGGCGACGATCGCCTCGTCCTTCGAGCCCTCGACCGCGGACATGTGGCCCTCCTGAAGCTCGAAGCCCTCCTCCTGCATCCGCCGGTAGTTGCCGTCGCTCATTTCGAACTCGTTGACGTTGCAGAACTCAGCGGCGCCCTCGTCCAGGAACTCGATGAACTCCGGCTCCGCGCGGATGCCGGGGATCTCGAAGGCCGGCGTGAGTCCCTCCTCGCGGGCGATGTGGAGGATCTCCTCCCACTCGGTTCCGTGGAGGTCGCCCCACAGCTCCAGCGGCGGGTGAAAGCGGATCTCGTCGAGGCCCGCCTCGCTCAGGCGGCGCATGTTCTCCCGACCGCCGGTGATGCCGGTATATAAGTGCGTGTGGTGGTCCTCGCCGAACTCGTCCTTCAACAGCCGCAGGTATCGGCAGGTCTTCTCGAGGGCCTCCTGGGGTTCCCCGCCGGTGATCGAGGTCCCCAGCGCGTCCATCCGCTTGGCCTCGGTGATGACGTCCTCGTCGTCCTCCACGAGGCGCTCGTTGGCGTAGACGTCGGTGACGTTCTTGCGCTTCTCGCCGAGCGGGCAGTAGAAACAGTCCCGCTGGTCACAGTAGCCGTAGACGAACAGGACCATCTTCCCGCCCTTGGCGCACTGTTCACAGCCCTTCGATATCATCTACGCCACGATAGCGGCTCAGGCCTCAAAAACCGTCCGAACCGGGAACTCCCGTGTGGCCGGCTCGCGTACGGATGGACCGACGACCCCCGCTGCCGGATCGGAGCGACTGCGCCGACTGGCCGAAAGCATATGCCCGCCCGTCCCGTAGCCGTCACCGATGCTGCTCGTCCTCTGTGTCGACCTCGACGACGACCTCGGCCGGAAGGCGGGAACCGACACTCCCGTCATCGGCCGCGACGCGGTCACCGAGGCCGCGGTCGCGCTCGCGACGGTCGACCCGGAGGACTCGGACGTCAACGTTCTCTTTCAGGGGATCACCGTTCACGACGAGCTGGTCGCCACGAGCGACGAGGAGGTGGCCGTCGCGGCCGTCACCGGCGTCGACGGGTCGGACGTCCAGGCCAATCGGAAGGTCGGCGAGGAGGTCGACCGGGTGCTCGCGGAGCTGTCCAGCGGCGAGGAGATCAGCGCGATCGTCATCACCGACGGCGCCCAGGACGAGTCCGTCCTCCCGGTGATCCGGTCCCGGCTGCCGGTCGACGGCGTGCGCCGCGTCGTCGTTCGGCAGGCCCAGAATCTGGAGTCGATGTACTACACGATGAAGCAGGTGCTTGCGGATCCCGAGACGCGCGGGACCATCCTCGTCCCGCTCGGCATCCTGCTGCTCATCTATCCGCTCGTCGTCCTGGCGAACCTCTTCGACGTCGCCGGCGCGATGGTTCTCGGGATCATCTCCGCCCTGCTGGGCCTGTACTCGCTGTTTCGCGGCCTCGGGCTCGAATCCGCCGTCGACACGACGGCCGACCGCGTCCGGAACGTCCTCTACGCCGGCCGCGTGACGCTCATCACCTACGTCGTCGCGCTCGCGCTGTTGGTGATCGGCGGCGTCCAGGGGTACGAGACCTTCGAGACCGTCCGCGCGACGATCGCCCCCGAGGACCCGATGCCCGTCGGTCCCGCGGTCGCCGCGCTCGTCCACGGGGCCGTCCAGTGGCTCGCCGCCGCGGGGATCACCTCCAGCCTCGGCCAGATCACCGACGAGTACCTCGCCGGCCAGTTCCGCTGGCGGTATCTCAACGCGCCCGTCTACGTGGTGTCGATCGCCGCCGTCCTTTACGCGCTGTCGGGCTTTTTCCTCCCGCCGGTCGCCGGCGTGCGGTCGTTCCTGCTCGGCGACCTCGCCCTCGTGCTCACGGCCGGCACGCTGTTGGGCGTGTTGAGCACGCTCACCTTCGCCGTCGCCGAGTCGCGGACCGAGGACCGGCCCGCGGATCCGGCCTGACCTCGCCGAATCGCTGTGAACGTCCGGTGCGATCGGTCGATACGAACGTCCGGTGCGATCGGTCGGTGCCGTTTTCGGCCGTGCCCGCGTTCGGTCGCGTACGATGACCTTCTCCATCGAGACGGACGGCCCCACCGCGGTGCACGACGTCACCGACCGAGTCGAGGCCGCGGTCCCGGCGGACGCAGACGGGCTCGTGACCGTTTTCGTCCGGCACACGACCGCCGGCGTCGTCGTCAACGAGCCGGAATCGCGGCTGCTCGACGACCTCGAGGCGTTCCTCGAGGAGCTGGTGTCCGAGGAGGGCTGGAAACACGACCGGCTCGACGGCAACGCGGACGCCCACCTGCGTGCGACGCTGCTCGGCGAGAGCGTCACGGTTCCCGTCTCGGACGGCGCGCTCGACCTCGGTCGCTGGCAGGCGGTCCTCCTCGTGGACTGTGACGGACCGCGAACGCGGTCGATCGACGTGCTCGTGCACTGAGGCCCGGTCGACACGAAAACGAAACGGAACGGACCGAGAACGGACCGAGAACGGACCGAGAACGGGACGGGGGATCAGCGAATCGATCGCGAACAGGAGCCACAGAGGTTCTCCTCCTTGACGTCGACCTCCCGGACGGTCGGCGAGAAGGACATCACGCACTTGCTGTTGTCGCAGTGTTCCAGTCCGAGGGTGTGGCCGATCTCGTGGACGACCTCCTTGCGGACCCGGTCGTCGACGACCTCGCGCTGTGGCTTGGAGGTGATCCCGCCGTCGGAGGAGGTCTGGAGCCGGTAGGTCGAGATGACCGACCCGTTTCCGTTGAGGTATGCGAGCCCGAAGACGTAGTTCCGGCGGCGGTAGAACAGATCCCGCGCGGTGATCCCGATGTTCTTCTCGCCGCCCCCGACGCGGCTCACGGTCTCGATCAGGTCCTCCGCGCGGTACTGGTCGCGGCCGTCGTCGTAGGCGGACGCCGGGATCGACTGCTCGTCGTGTACGGTCACCTCACAGTCGTATACCGACCGTAGCGCGCTCGAGGCCTCCCGTTTGACTCGCGCGGAAACCCCCCCGACCGGAACGATGTCCACGAGCATGGAAGCCGTTATGCTCCCCCCTGTCATAAATGGCCCGACGTGACCGGATCCGATCCGCCGCCGATCGTCGCCGTCGTCGCCGAGCTCCTCGCCCGCGACTCGCCGGTCGCGGACGCCGCGTCGCCCCTCGGATCGGCCGCCGAGGGTGGAACCGTCGTCGAGGTCGGGATCGGCGATCGCCACGACGCGGCCCGCGCGCTCGCGAACGCTGGACACGACGTGATCGCGATCGACGTCACGGAGCGGGACGTTCCCTCCGGGGTCCGGTTCATTCAAGCGGACGTGCACGCCCTCGCCGACGGATCGGCGTCCCTCATCGATGGGTCGACGTCTCCGGTCGACGGGGCGGCGACCACCGCGGACGACCGCGGGGACGATCCCTCGACTCCGGCGGTGGGTGATCCCTCGACTCCGGCGGTCGACGTCGTCTACGCGCGGAACCTCCCGGCGGAGATCCAGCCCGCGGCCGCCCGGTTCGCGGGCCGGATCGACGCTCCGCTCGCGTTCACGACGCTCGGATTCGAGGTGCCCTCCCCGTCTCTTCCCCCCACGCTCGTGCGTCGATCGGCAGGATCGGAGACCGTCTTCGTTCTCGCGGACTGAGCGTTCGGCGGCGGAGCGACGCCAGTCGGAACGGTTTTTCTCGCGGCCCTCGGAGGCGGAGGTATGCAGGTCGACGCAGTCGTGCTGGACATCGACGGGGTGCTCGTGGACGTCGCCGACTCCTACCGGCGGGCGATCGTGGAGTCGATCGACCGCGTCTACGGCGCGACGATCGCCCGCGAGGACGTCCAGCCGTTCAAGGACGCCGGCGGGTTCAACAACGACTGGGAGCTGACTGACGCCGCGGCGCTGTACGTGCTCGCCGATCGTCGCGATCCCGGGATCGACCCCACGGTCCCCGACTTCGCCGACCGCGTCGCCGCGGCCGGTGGCGGGCTCGCGGGCGCGAAGGACGTGCTCGCGGACGCGCTCGACGCCGCGGCCTGGGACGCGGTTCAGGAGGAGTGGGACCCCGACCGGCTCCGGGACGTGTTCCAAGCGCTGTATCTCGGCACCGACCTGTACCGCGATCTCGAGGGGGGCGATCCCCCGATCGAGGCTGACGGATACATCCACGACGAACCGGTGCTCGTCGACCCTGGCACCATCGACGCCCTGCAGAAGCGCTTCGACGTCGGGGTGGTCACCGGCCGACCGGCCGCCGAGGCCGAGATCGCCCTCGACCGCGTCGGGCTCGACCTCCCCGAGATCCACCGGTTCACGATGGACGACTGGGCGGAGGGCAAGCCGCACCCCGCCGCGCTCGTCACCCTCGCCGACCGGTTCGAGGCGACGACCGTGGCCTTCGTCGGCGACACGCTCGACGACGTCCGGACCGCCCGCAACGCCGACGAGACCGATTCCGATCGCGTCTACTACGGGATCGGCGTGTTGACCGGCGGACTGACCGGCGAGTCCGGCCGGCGAAAGTACGTCGACGCCGGCGCCGACGCCGTGGTCGACGACGTGAACGCGCTGCCCGAGCTGCTCGAGTAACGCCGTCCCCACCCCCACCGAGCAACCGAGCAACCGCGGTCGTGGGCGAGGGGCCTCGAACCCCGTTTCCTCCGCCCCCGTCCGATGTTTCCAGTGACGCAACCGCTAAGGGCGAGCCACGACCACTCCCGGTATGCGAATCTCCATCCTCGGCGGCACCGGCGACGTCGGCGAAGGCCTGGCGCTCCGGTGGGCGTTCCACTCGAACCACGACGTCGTCATCGGCTCCCGTGACGCCGAGAAGGCGCACGCGAAGGCCGACGAGTACGAAACCGAGCTCGACAGCCGCGGCGTCGACGTCACGATCAACGGCTTCGAAAACGGGATGGCGGCCGACCGCGGGGACGTGATCGTCCTCGCGGTCCCGCCGTACCACGTCGGCGACACGGTCGAATCGATCGCCGGAAAGCTCGACGACGACGACGTGCTCGTCTCCCCGGCGGTCGGGATGAAACGCGAGGAGGAGGGGTTCCGCTATCACCGCCCCGGTGCGGGCAGCGTCACGCGGATCGCCGCCGACGCCGCGCCCGATGACGTGTCCGTCGTCGGCGCGTTCCACAACCTCGCCGCGGGTCGGCTCGCGAACCTCGACGCCGACCTCGGGATCGATACCCTGATCCTCGGCGACGACGAGGACGCGAAGGACATCGTCCGGATGCTCGCGGAGGACATCGACGGGCTCCGCGCGCTCGACGCCGGGGGGATCGCCAACGCCCCCGAGGTCGAGTCGATCACGCCCCTGCTCGTCACCCTCGCGATGCACAACGACCGACTCCACGACCTCGGCGTCCGGTTCTCCTAGCGGCGCGTCGCGGTCCCTCCTTCGGTCCGCGTCCCGGAGAACGTTGTGCCGTCCCCGAAATTTATTGTCATCCGGGCGATCGGTCCCTGTGGGTATGACGAAGGCATTCAAGGTATCCGGATTCGTCGGACTGGCCGTGATGATGGCCGTCGGCCTCCATCAGGCGATGATCCTCGCCGGCGGCGACGCCGTGCCGCGATGGATGATCGGCGGCCACGCCCACCTCGGCGTCCTGTCGATCCTCGCGATCGTGATGGGTTTCGCCGTGCCCGCGCTCGAGGTGACCGGGACCCTTCGGACCGCCGTCACGGGTCTGTTCCTCGCGGGACAGTGGGGAGTTCCCGGCGCCGTCTGGCTCGGCGAGGGCCTCGGGCTCGCGTTCCTCGTCCCGACCACGCTGTTGTGGGGCAGCGCCCTGATCGTCGCGATGCTGATCATGGCCTACGTCGCCGCGACCCGGGACGCGACCGGACCGGGGTCCGGTCCGACCGGCGTCGCGCCGGCCGACGACTGACCCGCTCCGCGACCGACCGGTCGGTTACGGGGACCGATCGTCACGCAAACGCCCGTTTCGCCGCCGGATCCGTCCCGTCCGCCGGGGGACGAGTTGGCACGCGGGGGCGGCGGACGATACGGTTATCCCCGTTCGAAGGGTAGTTTCGGAAATGACGCCCTCCACAGCCACCACCGAGCGACAGCCGCCCGACAAGGCGACGCTCTATTGTTTCGCGTGCGGTCACGAAAGCCGCATCAACGGCGACTGGGTCATCCACGTTCGCGCCGATTCCCTCACGTACGAGTGTCCCGCGTGTGAAACGGTGATCGACTCCCGCCGGAACCACGAGGCGTTGGCCGCGGGCAGCCACGGATCGCTTGGCTTCCCGGCCAGGAACTGATATCGGCTCATCGGCTCATCGGCTTCCACTCATAAGCCACCTCGCGGACGACCGTGGCTCGCTCGCCGGCTTTCCGTCGGCTGACGAGCGTCTTTTTTAAGCCTCCCGCGAACCGCCGAGATTTATTTTATAAGGCACCCGGCGCCGAGTCGGGTCGTCGCCCGATCGTCGGACCGTCACTCCGCTTCGGTTGTCGTTCCGGCCGATGTTTCGGTTGTCGTTTCGGCCGACGTTTCGGCTGCGGACCCGCCTGATGCCTCGGCCGAGGATCCGGCTGACGCCTCCGCTTCCGCCGTCTCGGTCTCGGCGATCCGTTTCTCCGCGATAACCTCGTGCTCGCGGAACAGCACGAACGCGCGGTGGGGATCCTGGCCCACCTCGACCGTGGTCGAATCGCCCTCGTCGACCGACCCGGTCGCCTCGTCGCCGCCCCACGGTTCGGGTCGGCCCGGGTCCGGCGTGACGACGACCGAGAGGTGCTCGGCGGCGATCGCCCCGCCGCCGTCGTGGGTCACGGTGACAGACCCGTCCGCGGCGTCGTGGTCGACCGCGAAGTCGGCCGTCGGCGCGATCACGTGGCTGCCGGTCTCGATCGGTTCCGCCGGCGGCGTCCACTCCGCGGCGAACGTCGTTCCCGGGTCGAACTCGCCCAGCGGGATGACGTCCCCGCGTTCGAGCACGTCGTGTTCGTCCGCCGGCTGCGTCTCGGCCGGCTCGCCGTCGACGAGCAGCCGGAACTCCGCGGCGTCGCGGTTCACCGGGTCGCGGTAGACCGCCACGATGCCGTCGTCGGGACGAGCCTCCGTCCGGTCGGTTCCTCCTCGATCGGTCGCCGTTCCGGCCTCCCGCTCCGAGCCGGGCTGGAACGTGAATCCGTGACGGGGCTCGGTCGGGTAGTGGCCGACCGACCGTTCGCTCACCATATTGACCGTCTCGGTTCGAATGCTTGCAGTCACGCGGTCGCCGATCGCGACGTCCGTGAGGGTGATCGCGTCCCCGGTCGTCAGCTCGTCGTACTCCTCGGCCACCGTGAGGGTTTCACGCTCCTCGTTGTTCGGACGACTGCGATCGCCGTCGCTCGAATCGTCCGCCGGCGAGTAGGTCGTGACCCGCAGCCCCTCGGGATCGGCCGTCCGTGCCCCGACGTAGGTCAGCCGCATCTCCGCCGCGGCGGGGTCGTAGTGCGCCTCGAGCGCCTCGTGTGCGGTCGTGGTTCCGGCGAGGTGATGTTCCCGTTCGTCGTCCCTCTCGCCCTCCGCGCCGTCGTTCGTCCCGCTCTCCGCGTCGTCGTCCGCGCCGACCCAGACGACCTCGACCCGGGCGAACGGCGGGACCTCGGCGGTCAGTACGTCGCCGGGGCCGAACTCGTCGTGCTCGTCGGCCGGTTGCGTCTCGAGGGGCTCCTCATCGGCCCGCAGTTTGACCCGGTCGGCCGCCATCGCGTCGCCCTCCCGGTGCTCGACCCGGACCGTCCCCGTCTCGGGGTCGTACTCGAGGTCGACGAACGCCTCCGGGACCACCTCGTGTTCGGCCACGACGACCGGCTCCCCGGGGTCGAGCCACTCGATCGTGATGGTGCTGTCGACCGGATGGTTCCCGAGCGGGATCTCGACTCCTCGGGAGAGCGCCTCGACCTCGTCGGCGATCTGTCGGTCCGCCGGCTCGCCGTCGACGAGCACGCGGAACGCCGATGCCTCGTACTCCTCCTCGCCGTGATAGGTCGCGATGAGCCCTCGATCTGGATGGTCATGGACGTGGATCCGGGGCGGCGAGACGCGGAACCGCTGCAGCGGACGTCGGTGAACGCCCGGAATCGACGGGACGGTCAGGGTCAGGGAGACGACGTCGCCCATCCCGACGTCCTCGATCGTGACCGCGTCCCCGTTCGTGAGCGTTTCGTCCCCCTCCTCGGGACGGTCGTCGCCGCCATCCCCGAACGACGGGGCGGGCGTTCGGACCGTTCCGTCGTCCGCGCGGTGCGTCACCGAAACCTTCCCGGCGTTCGCCTCGCGGTCGCCGACGTACGTGACCGTGATCGTCTCCGTCTCGACGTCGTGGTCGATCGCGAACGCCTCGGAGCCGATCGCCTCGTTCGCGTACACGCGGTGCGCGTTTCGTTCCGCGTCGAACCAGCGGAGCACGACGCTCGCGAGGGGATCGGTCTCGACGGTCAGCATGTCGCCCGGTTCGAACCGGTCCAGCCGGTCGGCCGGCTGGCGGTCGGCGAGCTCGCCGTCGACCCACAGCTGGAGCGCCTCGAGGTCCCCGCCCGCGACCGCCTCGCCGCCGCGGTGCTCGAGGGCGACGCCGCCCGTCTCCCGGCCACCCCCCGTCCCGTCAGCTTCCCCGTCGACCGTGGTCCCGATCCGAATGTCGGGCGCGTTCTCGTGGTCGTGCTCCGGTGGCGCCTCGAGAACCGCGTCCACCCGGATCGTCCTGCCGGACCGATCGATCGTCGCCTCCTCGACGATCCCCGTTCCGATCGCCTCGATCAGGGAGCGAACCGCCCGGTCGCCGGGCGTGCTCGGATCGTCGGTGAAAAGCAGGTAGCGGTTCTCGGCGCGCTCCTCCGAGCCGTGGAGTCGCGCCGGATGGATATCGAAGCCGCCGGCGAACGCACGGATCGCTCCGGTTCCGACCGCGGGCGCGCTCGCGGTTCGAAAGCCGGACTCCGCGGTGTCGGGCGCGAACAGGACGGTGTCGAACGACGCGACCAGCCCGAACGCCGCCTCGGCGTCCGCGTTGGCGTCGACGAGCCGGTCGATTCCCTCCTCGCCCGCGGCCGCCGCCGCGATCGCCCGCGCCGTCTCGACGCGACCGGATCGGTCCTCGCCCGCGACGAACGCCGCGACGCCGTCGGTGCTCACGGTCGTCGTTCCCTCGCGGTCCCCGTCGTCGGCGATCCGCCAGTCGCCGACGGTCGCCACCTCCTCGCCGCGGTCGAGCCGGTCGAGGGTGCCGGCGGCAATCGTGATTCGGTTCCGATGGTCGTGGGTGATCGCCGTGACGACCGTCGAGAGGTCGGCGGCCGCGACGTCGAGTTCCCGCGTCACGATGCGGGCCTCGTGTGGCGGGTCCTCGGTCGCGTCCGCATCTGCCACGTTCGTCGCCACCACCAGCCGATACGAGACGTCGAGGGAATCATCGTCGGGCAGCGCCGCGAGCGCGCTCGCGACCGGATCGGACAGCTCGTCGAGGCTCCGCCGGTCGGTTGGCGTCGGCGAGCCGGCCACGCGGTCAGGGTCGAGCGTTCCCGTGAGTGCGGCCAGCGTGAGGGCGCTTCCGCCGAGGAAGCCTCGTCTGGAGGGAGTCACCATACGCGGACTCACACGGGTTCATCCAAAAGCGATTGTGATGGCTCAAACCCGCTTTTGTCCCATCGGATTAGGCCAACCTAAAACTATTTACCACGCCGTGTTTTAGGACGGCCTAAATGATTGCCGAGACGCTCGCCGACATCCGCCGGCGGATCGAATCGCTCGCCAGCGACGACGGTCGATACTACCTCGCCTGCGCTCGAACCGGCGATCGGCCGACGCCCGTCGCGGGACTCGCCTTCGAGAGCCGTGAGACGGCGGCTCGAGCAGCTCGGGCGTGTCAGCGATACCGGGAATCGCTCCGGCAGTACGACGAGTCGGTCCCGTACCGGGACCTCGTCGTCCACGAACGCCACGCCGCGGTCCCCGCTGATTCCGGATCCGACGCACGCGATGCCGGCACAGCCGATTCCGATGCGACCGATGTCGCCGCAACTGATGCCGGTGTCCACGATTCCGACGCAATCGATCCCGACGCAACCGATACCGGCACGGCCGGTGATCGGCGATGAGCGTCGAGACGGCGGTTCACGTGGCGTTCGACCGCGTCGACGCCGAGACCGACCGCGTCGACTCGTTGAAACCTGCCTTCGGCCGGTTCGACGCGCGGGTCCGCGATCTCGAACCGGTCGGCGGTCGGTCGTCCTCGTCAACGGGGCCGACGCGGCTGGCCGACGGCGGGATCGCCGCGGCGCATCACCATAGTCGTCAGTCGGGTAGCCCCGGAACGGCCGACGATGCCGCGGGATCGGATCGCCGAATCAGAACGATTCGCAACGCGTTCGCGAGGACGGTACTGTCGGCCCGCGGTGAGGGGACCGACGCGTCCGCCGTGGCGGTCGTCCGGGCGATCCGCTCGGAGTTCGGAGACGAGATCGCGGTCGCCCTCGCGCCCGGCACTGACGCCCGGTTCACTCCCGCCGTCAAGCGTGCCGTTCGGTCGGCCATCGCCACGCGGCGTGCGGAGCTTCACGCGTTCCGTGACGCCCTCGATCGGGAACGTGAGTCGCTTCGATCGGCGCGGACGGACGTCGACGCGGTCGTCTCCTGGATCGCCAGTGCGGACGAGACGCCGCTGTCCGGGCTCGGGTTCGAGGCGCTCCGGGACCGTCACGAGACCCTCGAACGTCACCGCGAACGCTGTGCGGAGCGTCTCGAAGCGCGGCAGGCGACGCTCGGGTCCGCGACCGGCCACGGCGCCGAGGCCGGTCTCACGCATCGATCGCTCGTCTCCCATCTCTACGCTGTCGATGGCTTCTCGACGCCGTACCCGGTCATCTCGACCGTCGTCCGGCTGATCGACTGCTGTGAGTCGTGCCAGCGCTCGGTTCGTGACCACCTCACGCGGAGGGTCTGACCGCACGGCGGATCCACGGGTCTCAACCGGCCCAGCGGCAGTTTGCAGGACCGGTCGTTAGCGGAACCGGCCGTTAGCGGAACCGGCCGTTAGCGGAACCGGCCTAACAGCCGGTAGTCACGGTCGGGCTCGTACCGCCTGAACAGCAGGCTGTTCGTGAGCACGGAGACGCTCGAGATCGCCATCGCGACCGCCGCGAGCACCGGCTGGAGCAGGCCGAGCGAGGCCAGCGGGATCATCGCCGTGTTGTAGCCCAGCGCCCACACGAGGTTCTGCTTGATCTTCGCCAGCGTCGCCTCCGAGATCCGGATCGCCTTCACGACGTCGACCGGATCGTCGCGCATCAGCGTGACGTCCGCGGCCTCGATGGCGACGTCCGTGCCCGAACCGATGGCCGTGCCGACGTACGCGACCGCGAGCGCGGGCGCGTCGTTGACGCCGTCGCCGACCATCATCGCCTTTCGACCGCCGTCCTGAATGGCCTCCACGGCGTCCGACTTGTCCTCGGGAAGGACCTCCGCGCGGACGTTCTCGGGGTCGATCCCGACTTTCTCGGCGACCGCGTGGGCGGTGCGCTCGTTGTCGCCGGTGATCATCATCACGTCCACGCCCCGTTCCTGCAACTGGCTCACGGCGTCCGTCGCGCTCTCCTTGATCGTGTCGGCGTCGGCGACCACACCAACGAGTTCACCATCGTAGGCGACGAGCATCGCCGTCTTGCCCTCGCTCTCGAGGCGTTCCATCGTCTCCTGGGCGGGCGAGGGATCGATCCCGTCGTCACGGAGGAGTTTCCGGTTGCCGACCAGCACCTCCCGCTCCTCCACGGTCGCCTTGACTCCGTGGCCGGGGACGTTCTGGAAGCCATCGGGGTCGGCCACGTCGATGCCGCGGGCTTTGGCCCCGTCGACGATCGCTCGGGCGAGGGGGTGTTCGCTTCCGCTCTCGGCGACGGCCGCGAGCCGAAGCACCTCGTCCTCGCCGAGCCGCTCACGTGCGGTGAGTCGTCCGCCGTCGGCAGCCGGACTCCCCTCCTCTCGCTCGCCACCGTCCGTGGCGGGCTGGCCGTCGTCGTCGAACACGACGACGTCGGTCAGCTCCATCTCGCCTTTCGTGAGCGTCCCGGTCTTGTCGAAGACGACCGTGTCGACGTCCTTCGCGCGTTCGAGGACGTCGCCACCCTTGAACAGGACGCCGTTTTGTGCGCCGAGAGTCGTCCCGACCATCGTCGCCGCGGGCGTCGCGAGGCCCAGCGCACAGGGGCACGCGATCAGCACCGACGAGGCGAACACGATGACCGCGAACTCGAAGACCGAGACGCCGCCGGCGGCGACGGGACCACCCGCGACGAGCCCCCACAGCGGGAGCGCGTCGACGACGCCCGCGAGGGTCGCCGGGAACAGGTACCAGACGACGCCCCAGAACACGGCGTTCGCGATGACCGCCGGGACGAAGTACGCGGAGATGCGGTCCGCGAGGTTCTGGATGTCGGGCTGACGCGACTGCGCCTCCTTGACCGTCTGCACGATCTGCTGGAGCGCCGTGTCCTTTCCGACCTTCGTCGCCTCGACGACGAGCACGCCGTTCTCGTTGATGGTCGACCCGACCACCTCGTCGCCCTCGGATTTCTCGACGGGGACCGACTCGCCGGTCACCATCGACTCGTCGACCGCCGACTGGCCGTCGACGACCACGCCGTCGGTGGGGATCTGCTCGCCGGGACGGACCTTCATCCGGTCGCCGACGTCGACGTCCTCGAGGGGGATCTCCTCCTCGTTCCCGTCCTCGTCAACCACGGTGGCGGTGTCCGCCTCCATCTCGAGGAGCTTCCGGAGCGCCTCGCCGGCCTGGCCCTTCGAGCGGGCCTCGAGATAGTTGCCGAGCGTGATGAACACCAGGATGAACGCGGCCGTGTCGAAGTAGAGCCCGCCGGCGATCAGCTCGAGCAGGACCGCCACGGAGTAGACGTACGCGGTGGTCGACCCCAGCGCGATCAGCACGTCCATGTTGGCGCGGCCGTTCGTGACGAGCGCCTTGTAGGAGTTCTCGTAGAACGGCTTGCCGAGCACCAGCTGGACGGGCGTCGCCAGCGCGAACATGACCCACCCGGCCGGCAGGCCGACGACCTCGTCGCCGACGAGTCCGAGCCCCAGCAGGTGGTCGACCATAAACGCCAGCAGGGGCAGCGACAGGACCGCGCCGAACAGCGTCAGCCGGAGCTGCCGACGGATCTCCCCTTGGCGGGCCGTCTCTCGCGCATCGCCGCCTGCGCCGTCGTCGGTCTCAGCGTCCTCCCGGACGGGCGAGTAGCCGGCGTCCTCGATGACGTCGGCGAAGTCCCCACGGTCCGCCTCGGCGGGGTTGTACGTGACCTGTGCCTCGTCGGTCGCGTAGTTGGCGTCGGCGTCGACGACGCCCGGCGTCCGTTCGAGCGCGTCCCGGATCGTCTCCGAGCAGTTCGCACACGACATGTCGGTGACCGCGATCGTGACCGTGTCGGTCACCGGCGAGTAGCCCGCCTCCTCGATCGCGTCGAATATCTCGCCGAGCGAGACCTGCTCGGGATCGTACGTGACCGACCCCTCGTCGGTGGCGAAGTTGATGGTCGCCTCCGAGACCCCGTCAAGCGAGCTGACGGCGTCGGAGATGGTTTGCGAACAGTTCGCACAACTCATCCCCTGGATGTTGATCTGGCTTTTTCGCTGGCTCATTACCTGTCTATACGGGACCCGTATTCAACCGGGTTTCCCTTTCGAACATTCATCCTTTCCAGTCCACAGGTTTCGAATCCAAAGCATACCGCCTCCCGATCGACGACTACTGGTCCGTCCCCCGAGCGGTCCCGATCCAACCGTGGTTTGGAGAACCAACATTGACTCCGCTTCCGGCCAACGACTGATTTCCTATCGCAGTATATAGTTTATCAATTCTCAAACGCCCGAATCGTCTCGAAGGATCCGTCCGCGATCGCGTCGGCGATCGCCGACGTCTCGAGCGAATCGGGGATTTCGTGGGGGTATTTCCGGGCGAAATACCGCGTGAGGTTCTCGACGTCGCGCTCGAGGAACTCCCGCGCGTTCTCGTGGTCGGTCGGCACCGCCTGGGGCCAGTCGAAGATCGTGATGCCGCTTTCGGCGATCGCGACGTTGTGTTCGGACATGTCCGCGTGGACCCACCCCGCCTCGTGGGCGGTCGTCAGCTCGGCGAGCACCAGATCGAGCACGCCCACGACCTGTTCGGCCGCGAGCTTCGCGCGGGCGAGCTCCACGCCCTCGAACTTGTCCATCACGATCGCGTGCCGGTTCCAGTCGATCGGTCGCGGCACCGAGACGTCCGGATACAGCGTCTCCAGGGCTTCGTGCTCCCGTTCGGCCGCCTGCCGTGCGGTGTACAGCCAGGAGACGTGCTGCCTGTCGGCCGTGTACTCGCGTTCCTTCATCACCTCGCGGAAGTTCGTGTACCCCTCGCGGTGGAACTTCAACGCGAGCGGCTTGAACGACCGGGCCTCGTAGACGTCGCTCTCCTTGCCGACGCCCAGCGGGGCGCCGATCCCCTCGACGGTGTCCCGCTCGGCGAAGGTCCGCAACGCGAGCGCGTCGTAGCCCTCGAAGGTCAGCTGGTAGCCCTCGTACTGGATCGTCTTTCGCTCGATCAGCTCCTCGTCGAGGCACCGGTCGATCCGGTAGTCGACCTCCTCGGCGGTGAGCTCGGAGTACTCCGGGAGCTTGTCGCGGCGGACCCACTCCGAGAAGCGCATCCCCTGCTCGACCCCCGAGAGGAGATAGAAGTCCTCGGGCTCGAGGTCGGCCATCAACCCCGCGATGTTCCTGACCATGCCTTCCGTACTCCGGCGACTCCTAAAAGGGCCGTGCGATCCGGTCCTCCCCAAATATAAATCTCATACCGCGATATAAAAATCGAATGCGGTGGCATCGCTCCCGCCCACGAACGGCGTCGGCCACATCGTGGTCGGTTTGCGGCCGAGACGAAGCTCGTTCTCGATCGGCGGGGCGCGCTACTCGGCGGCCAACGCCTGGTCACGCAGCCGTTCGCCCTCCGACGTCGAGACGGTGAGCTCGGGCACGGGGACCGGGGATCGGTCCTCGTCGATCGCCACGAAGACGAAATACGACTCCGTCGTCAGTTCTCGATCCCCGGTGAGGGGATCCTCCCCGTAGACCCGGACGCGAACGCGAACGCTGGTTCGGCCGGCGGCGTAGACGTACGCCTCGATGAAGGCGATGTCGCCGAGCTCGAGCGGTAGCTCGAAGTCCACGGAGTTGATGTGGGCGGTGACGCAGGGTTCGCTGGCGAACCGCATCGCGCTCATTCCCCCCACTTCGTCCATCCACCGGAGAACGTTCCCGCCGTGTGCGGTTCCGTGGTTGTTCGCGTGGTGCGGCTGGATCCGATTCCGGTCCTCGATGAAGGTCTCGACTAAATCGACCATACCCCCGGATTCGTCCGGCACCCGTATGAAGGCCACTCCCGGATCGCGGTCGGACCGCCGGGTTCGGCGGAACGCAACGGTTTTTTCGGACACGATCCGAAACCGGCGTATGGACGCACCAGACGGCGACTGGCGGATCATTCGGGAGGAGGCCCGGTCGGGACCGATGCAGATGGCGCTCGACGAGGTCGCGGCCGACACCGCCGCCGAGGGCGGACCCTGGACGGTCCGCGTCTACCGGTGGGACCCGAGCTGTCTCACGATGGGCTACCGGCAGGACCCCGAGACGGTCGACTGGGAGTGGTGTGCGGCCAACGGGGTCGACGTCACCCGGCGACAGACCGGCGGCGGCGGCATCTATCACGACACGGTCGGCGACATCGCCTACTCGATCGCGGTCCCGGCTGACGTGGTCCCCGGCGAGCTGCTGGAGTGTTACCACCAGCTCTGTGAGCCGATCCTCGAGTTCTTCTCCCGCATCGGCGTCGACGCCGACTACGTCGACGAAGCCGTCCCGGAGATCCACCACCCGGCGTGTTACCTCCGTGAGCTGCACCCGGCTCACGACGTCGTAGCGGGGCCAGCGGACGACCGCCGGAAGATCGCCGGCAACGCCCAGTACCGGCGCAACGACGCGGTGATCCAACACGGCTCCCTGACGTTCAGCGTCGACGCCGAGCGCCATCTCGGCGTCTTCGACGATCCGCCGATCGACCCGGACGGGTTCCGCGACCGGGTCGTCGGGATGGACGAGCTCGTCGACCTGGACCGTGCTGCGGTCGTCGAGACCCTCGAGGAGACGCTCGCCGAGTGGGCCTCGGCGACCGAGGGATCGTGGACGGAGGCGGAGCTCTCGCGGGCGCGTGAGCGTGCGGCCGAGAAGTACCGCTCCGATTCGTGGGTGCACGAGCAGCCCGGATCGCGATAGGCGGTCTGTACGTTCAGGTCGTGAACGGGACGGTGCGTGTGAACGGGACGGCGCGTTCCGAAGCGGCTTTGTCCCGCGATCCCCTGCCTCCAGTATGACACTCCGGATCGGCGCCCACGTCTCGATCGCGGGCGGGGTCGACAACGCGATCGACAACCAGATCGAGGTCGGCGGCAACTGCGGACAGATATTCACCCACTCCCCGCAGGTCTGGCAGGACCCGAACATCGGCACGGAGGAGGCCGAGCGCTTCCGCTCGGGAACGGCCGAGAACCTCGCGGGACCGTGGGTGATCCACACCTCCTACCTCGTGAACCTGTGTACGCCCAAGGAGGATCTCCGCGAGAAGTCCCGCGAGTCGATGCAGGCGGAGCTCGATGCGGCCGACGCCCTCGACATCCCGTACGTGAACGTCCACCTCGGCGCCCACACCGGCGCGGGCGTGGAGGCCGGCCTCGAGAACGCGGCCGGCGTCCTCGACTCCCTGGACGTCCCCGAGGACGTCACGATCCTGATCGAGTCCGACGCCGGCTCCGGGACGAAACTCGGCGGGCAGTTCGAGCATCTCGCGACCGTCCTCGAGCTCGCCGAGACGGACCTCGACGTCTGTCTCGACACCGCACACACCTTCGCCGCCGGATACGACCTCTCCACGTCCGCGGGCGTCGACGAGACGATCGCGGAGTTCGACGACGTCGTCGGGCTCGAGCACCTCCGGTGTCTCCACCTCAACGACTCCAAACACGAGTGCGGGACCAACAAGGACGAACACGCCCACGTCGGCGAGGGACACATCGGCGACGCCGGGATGGAGCGGATCGTCACCCATCCCGACCTCCGGGACCTCCCGTTCGTCCTCGAGACGCCGACCGAGGACGGCCGGAGCTACGCCTGGAACGTCGAGCGGGTTCGCGAGCTCCGGGCGGCCGAGTGAGGTTCCGAACGACCTCGCAGCCCGCCTGACCGCGTCAGTCCAGGGATCACCACGACCGCCCGCGAGGGGTCGGGTTTTTGTAGCTGCTGACCGTCGGTCCCGCCGTGGTCACCACCAAGTCGCTGCTGTTCGGCGCGGGACGCCGCCGGGGGCTGTCGCTGATCGGTGCGTGTGCCGCCGTCACCGCGATCACCGTCCTCGCCGTGTTGGCGCTGGGTGCCGTAGCCCCGTCTCACCCCGCCGCGGTCTTTCTCGCGGACGACGCGCTCCCGTCGATCCTGCTGTACCTTCCCGCCCCGATCGCGTTGGTCGGCGCGTACAGCCGGTGCGGAGCCCCGGCGTGTCTCGCCGTCGGCGTCGTTCCAGGGATCGTTTTCGGCGCGATCGTCGTCGTGGGCGGGCTGCTCGGCGTTCCCGGCACGGGCGCCGACGCGACGGCGCTCGGGCTGTCGATCGGCCTCTCGATCGGCTTCTCGGTGGTCGGTCTCTCCAGCGCGTTCATCGGCTACTGTACCGGCATCACCGCCGTCCTTGCGCTCGACGCGTTCCGTGACGGTGACGGCCGAGGCGCCGGCGAGTGATCCACGGATCCGCCGTGCCACGGGTCCACTCAACAACTGTTAACCCCGTCGCGACGTAGCCTCCGCCGTGCGACGGTTCAGCCCCGAGTACCTCGATCGGACTCGCCGCGGGATGTGGGACGGCGACCGGGAGGCCCTGGCTCCGCTCCGTCTTTCGGACCGCGAGCGCGTCCTCGACGTCGGGTGTGGCACCGGCGAGCTGACGCGCGTCCTCGCCGCGGAGGCGCCCGCGAGCACGAGCGTGCTCGGGGTCGACGCGGACCGTGAACTGCTTCGGGTCGCACGGTCGCGCGGTCGCGACCGCGACGACGTCGACCGGACTCGTGATCGCGACGACCGGACTCGTGACGCCGCTGCCCACACTCGTGACGCCGCCGCCCAGCCCCGCAGCGCGGCCGACGGTCCGGCATACCTCGCCGGCGACGCGACGCGACTGCCGATCGCCGACACGGCGGTCGATCTCGTCGTCTGTCAGGCGCTGTTGATCAACCTTCCCGACCCCCGTGCGGCGATCCGCGAGTTCCGGCGCGTCTCGAGCGACCTCGTGGCCGCGATCGAGCCCAACAACGCCGACGTCGGCGTCTCCTCGACGGTCGACGCCGAGGAACGGCTGGAGCGTGAGGCCCGAAACGCCTACCTCGACGGCGTCGGCACGAACGTCGCCCTGGGCGACCGGGTGCGGGAGCTGTTCCGGCGCGAAGGGATCGAGTCGGTCACGACTCGCCGCTACTACCACGAGAAACGGATCGAGCCGCCCTACGCCGACCAGGCCCTGGCGGCCGCGGCCCGCAAGGCCAGCGGCGCCGGCCTCGCCGACCATCGTGCCGAGCTCGAGGCGGCGCTCTCGCCGGCCGGGTACGACGACCTGCGGTCGCGCTGGCGGTCGATGGGCCGCGACGTCGTCGACGCGATGCGCGACCGCGAGTACGAGCGCGTCGAGGTCGTCCCCTTCGACGTGACGGTCGGCCGCGTCGGGTCAGCCTGACGAACGAGGCTCCATCGTGTCAGGTCGGCCTGACGGACGAGGCTCCATCGCGTCGGGTCAGCCTGACGAACGAGGCCGCGTCGGGCCGGCCGCCGGTCGACCGCGTCGTTCGACCGCCATCACGGTACCCGGTCGTTACACCACGTCGCCGCGCACCGACGATCCGGTCGATCGGTCACGCTCGCGCTGCACCGTCTCGGCCGCCTCGGCGGCGACGTCGTCTGCGGCGCCCAGCATCGATAGCGCCTCCTCGAGCGTCGGCATCGCGAAGGACCCCTCCCGGAGCCGGTCGAGCGCCTCGTCGTCGCGCTCGCCGTCGACCCACAGGCAGACCCCGCGCGGGTCGAGGACCTCCGCGTAGGTCTCGCGTGCCACGGCGCCGTTCAGCCGCTGGGTGACGTTCCGGTCGAACCCCGTGTTGCAGACCTCGAGATGGATCGGTTCGTCGGCCGGAAGGAGGTGGGCGGCCAGACACTTCTCCGGGGCCGCGTACCCGTTCGGGTTCGTCCGCACCAGATCCGGATGCCGCCGTGCCCACCCCGTGCGGATCGTCTTGCCGATCCCGCGGACGCCCTCGAACGCGTCCGGGTCCGCCTTCTCGTTCACGCCGGCCGGATCGTCCCCGATGGCCGTATCGTCGTTCCCGGAGGACACCTCATCGTCCCGGTCGTCGCCGAGGAGGACGTCCTTCGTCACGTAGACGTCGAGGCGGTCGATCGGATCGAGTCCCAGGGCGACGTCGCCGTAGACCCAGACCTCGCGCACCGGAACCGGCATCGGATCGGACTCGACCGTCTCGAGAATGGTCTCCACCCGGTCGATGGCGTCAGTACGGTCCATTACCAGCGGGTTCGGCGTCCGCGGTGAAACCGGTTACGTCACGGGGGTGACCATGTGTTCCGGTCGTCCTCCCGCGTTACGCAGCATCTTTTTCGTCGCTCTTACGCCCCGTCGTCCTCGCGGCGGTCGTATTTGGCGACCGCCCTGTCGGCCCGCGTCGACAGGCCGTACGGGTTCCGCGTGGGCGTCCGGTCGCGTGCACGTGCGACCATCCCGTCGGAGAAGCCGGTCGTCGTTCCGAGCAGGACGTCGCGGCCGGTGGCGACCCAGCCGGTCGGCGTCGCCGCCCCGCTGACGACGTCCCTGGCGACCGACGTCGAGTCGCCGAGCGCGTGCGCCGCGACCCGTCGGATCACGGTGGGGCGGAGCCCGTAGTTCTTCGCCAGCCGATAGGCCAGCGCCCGGTACTTCCATCCCCAATCGCGGTCGGGTCGGCCGCCGTCCGCCGCGGGCGAGGAATCCGGGTCCCGTTCGACCGAGAGGGCGGACTCCCACCGCACCTCGTGGTCGAGCCCGACGAGCCGATGGGCGGCGTCGCGTGATCCGCCGGTCTCGAGGTACTCGTCGAAACCGTCGAGGTCCTCGAGCACGTTGGCCCGGAAGACGACGTTGCCGCCGGCGAAGTACGTCACGTCACGGCCGGCGATCCGCCGCCGTTCGGCGCTGTCCGCCGTCTGCCCGGCGCGGAGCGGACGCGACACTGGACCGGTGACGACGTCGGCGTGCTCGAGCCCCGTCTCGACGCCCCCGATCCAGTCGGGGTCGATCCGGTTGTCGTAATCGACGAGCGCGATCGCCTCCCCCGTCGCCACCTCGATGCCGGCGTTCCGTGCGACGTTGACGCTCCGGTCCGAGATCTCAACGAGCACGTCGACGTCCGCACGGTCGCGAACCATCCCGGTGGTACCGTCCGCGGAGGGGCCGTTCACCACGATCACCTCGGCCGCGGGCGCGTGGGCGGACAGCGCGTCCAGTCCGTCCGCCAGCTGGTCCCGTCCGTTGAGCGTGGGAACCACGACCGAGAGGTTCATACCTCGACCCGTATGACGCGACGCGTAAAAGACTCTTCGTGACCCGCCGGGCGGCGCGGCGGCGGGTCTCATACACGGTTCAGCCGGGTATCCGCCTCAGGTTCTGAGGTAGTAGACCTGCTTGCGGGCGTCCTTGAAGCTGTACCGTGAGTCGACGATCTCCGACTCCTCGAGCCGGTTGAGTGCGTACCGAACCGTCCTGTCGGGAAGCAGCGACTCCTCGGCGAGCTGGCCCTGTGAAAGCGGCGCGTCGTCTTCGAGGACCTTCGCGACGAGCTTGGCGCTCGGAGGGAGCTCGCGGAGGCGGTCGCGATACTCCGATTCAGACAGGATCGTCGGCTCGTGGGTCTCCGCGGAACGAGTGCTCATATCGGGTGGGTGCCAGCGGTGCATCGTAAAGGTTGGCTATATATAGGACAATTCGATATCGACAATATAATGTCTTAATATGTGTCCGCGTCGCTTCGGCTCGCGGACGCCGATCGGTCGTTGATGGATCGGGTCGTCTCTCGTCGTTCCCGCTCATTCCCGTTCGTGCTCCTCCGTTCCCGCTCATTCCCGTTCGTGCTCCTCCGTTCCCGCTCATTCCCGTTCGTGCTCCTCCGTTCCCGCTCATTCCCGTTCGTGCTCCTCCGTTCCCGCTCATTCCCGTTCGTGCTCCTCCGTTCCCGCTCATTCCCGTTCGTGCTCTTCCCTCCGACGCCGTTCCCGATCGCATCCGGAACGACGTCCGGATCGGCCGATCGAACGGTCGTACCGGCTCGACATCCAGTACGGTTTTGTCGTTCGGGGCGTGAGGACATTCTAGTGTGAAAGGACAGGATTGGTATCAGGCGGACGACGTCGCCGAGGAGTACGACGACATCCGGTTCGCCGACGGCGGGCGCGTGATCGACCGCCGGGAGAAGGAGGCGGTGCTGTCGGCCCTCGATCCGATCGCGGACAAACGCGTGCTCGAGGTCGCCTGCGGTACCGGTCGCTTCACCACGATGCTCGCCGATCAGGGCGCCGACATCGTCGGGCTCGACATCTCCCGGGAGATGCTCGAACAGGGCCGCCGAAAGGCGCGGGACGGAGGGATCGACGACCGCGTCGAGTTCATGCGCGGCGACGCCTCGCGACTCCCGTTCCCCGACGACCACTTCGACGCCGTCCTCGCGATGCGGTTCTTCCATCTGATGGACGATCCGGTCCCGTTCCTCTCCGAGTTGGCCCGGGTGAGTAGCGACCAGATCGTCTTCGACACGTTCAACCGACGGAGTGCACGCGTGCTCTACACGTGGCTTCTCCCGATGGGGTCACGGCTCTATTCGGAGAACCAAGTCGTCTCGATGCTATCCGCCGCGGATCTCGAGCTCGCCGGCGAGGAGCACGACTTCGTGCTCCCGTACGGGTTCTACCGGAACCTGCCGGGTGCGGTCGCGAAGGGGTTCCGAGCCGTCGATGAAGCGATCGGTCGGACGATCCCGGGCGATTACGTCGCGTCCGTCTCCTACTGGGACGCCCGCGTTTCCCCTGACGAGTAGCCGCAGCCCAGCACCCGCCCTCGCGGAACCGGCGACGTGCCGCGGTCAGACGTCCTCGTCGACGATCTCGCCGACGGCGAAGTTCGATTTGACCTCCGTGACCTCGATCTTCACGCGCTCGCCGACGTCGCCGCCCGGAACGATGATCACGTAGCCGCGCTCGACGCGAGCGATCCCGTCGCCCTGCTTGCCGATGTCCTCGATCTCGACGTACCGCATTTCGCCGGGCTCGACCGGCGGCTGTGGGCCGTCGCCGGCATCGGCATCCGTGCCGCCGATCCCGTCGACGTCGTCCTCCGATTCGGCGCCCGCGATGAGCGCGACGCGATACGTCTCGCCGACGTCGACCGTGCCGGTTTCGACCTCCCGCTTCGGTACCTCGACGACGTAGGAGTCGTCCGTCTCTCGGACGTCCGCACTGAACAGACAGAGGAGTTTATCGGAAATTTCCATAGTAGACCTCTACCGGATACTCACGAGCGAGTATAATAGTTGTACCGCCAGCGGATCGTCGTTCCCGGGACCGTCGGCCGACCCATCACCCCCGGCGGCGCCGGACGACCCATCACCCGTGACCCCATTCACGACCGTTCGGTCCGGTCCCCGTCGATCGGCGTTCCGTCGGGGCGCTTTTGCCCCTCCGAGTCGTGGACGACGACGCCGTCGACGTCTCCCGCCGGACGATAGGCGTCCCGAACCCCGATCGCCTCCTCGAGCTCCCGGACCGCCCGCCGCTTCAAGGCGTCCGCGAGGTCCTCGGCCTCGGACCGGGAGATGTCACGTCCCAGCCCCTCACACTCGTGGGCCCGGACCATCCCCGCCTCGTCGACCGCCTCGCCCATCGGCTGGCTCGTCCCGCCGAGCGCGACGCTAAACGGGTACGTCCGACACACCAACGGCCGATCCTCGTGCACCGTGCAGGCGCCGCGTCCGTCGGTCTCCCGGTAGAAGGTACAGTTCCCACACGCGTCCGTCTGCAGGGCCCACTCGAACGTCTCGCCGACCGGCTCTCCCGTCGTCGACTCATCGAGACCGTACGGCATCGGACGGGCAACGTCACGCCAGTCGTACTCGCCGTCCGTGGCGTCGTCACTGCCGTCCTCGCTTCCATCACCGGCGGCACTGTCCTCGGCGCCGGGTACACTGTCCTCGACGGCGTGTTCGTTGCCGAGGGTCGCCAGCAACTCCCGAACCTCCTCGGGGAAGACGGTCGCCGTGTGTGGCTCCGCGTGCGATCGATCGTCCTCCGTCTCGACGCCAGCGCCATCGCCCTCAGCAACGCCATCGTCGGCGTTCGGCGTATACCCCTTGCAGCAGGCTCCACAGCGCGTACACTCGAACCCGATCGACTCGATCGCGTCCGCGAGATCGGCGACCGACAGCTCACGGGCGCGGTCGAGTTCGGCCTCGAGGCTCTCCATACGTCCTCATTCGCGTGCACGTGCTAAACCTCCGTGGTCGGTGTGTGCGTTCCATCCTCGTGGTCGGTGTGTGCGTTCCATCCTCGTGGTCGGTGTGTGCGTTCCATCCTCGTGGCCGCCGTGCCGCCACATCCCTCGGGTCGGACGAAGGAGCGAAGTGTTCCGAGCCGCTTTGCACCCGTGTGAAGGAGTATCGCCGCAAACAGCTGCTCGAGCGCGTCAACCGCGAGGCCGCGACGATCGGGGCGTCGATCCCCGAGACGATCGAGGTGCAGGGCGAGCCGATCGACCTCCGCGAGTTCGTCTTCGAGATCAAACGCCGCGAGACCGTCCCGCCGGGCGAGCGCGAGCGCGTCGAGCAGGCGAAACGGAACCTTCGTCGCGAGCGCATCGAGCGGCTCGACCGCATCGAGGCGGGGGAGGTCTCCTACGAGACCGGCGCCGAGCTCGCCGACGCGATCATCGGGATCGACCGCGCGCTCGACGCGCTCGAGTCCCTCGAACCTGCCGACGTCGAGGCGGAGGCCGAACGACAGGACGCGGTCGACACGAAACGCTGGATGAACTTCCTCAAGCAGGCGCTCGGCCGCGAGGACTCCTCCACGGGCCGCACGCGGTTCTGATTCTGACGTCGTTCGCCCTCCGGACCCCTCGGCAAGCGGACCGCTGCGACCGTCGGCGTGGTCACACGTCCCCGGCCATCGCCCGGAACAGCCCGTCCGAGAGGTCGTCGCGGTCGACGGCCTCCTCGATCGAATCGTCCGTCGGATCGATGTCGGGCGTGATTCGCCCCCCGCCCATCCGCGCGTGACCGCCGCCGTCGCCGTTCGGAACGTCCGTGAGCGCCTCCTCGATCGCCTTCCCCATATGGACCCGGTCGTCTCGCGACCGTCCCGAGAGGTGGATCGTCCCGTCCCGCTCGCCGACGATCACGACGGCCGTGACGCCCTCCAGCTGGATCAGCTCGTCGGCCGCCTGCGGGATCGCGTCGACGTTGTTAACTGATCCCACGTCGGCGACGGCAAACGATCCCTCGACCTGTCGGCCCGCGATCGCCCGTGCCTTCACCTCGAGGACCTCGGCGTCGACCGCCGGGTTCGCGATCCGGTCGAGCCGATCCTGGTCGACCCCGGGATAGAGATAGCTCGCTGCGGCGAAGTCGGCCTCGCTCGCGCCGACTGTGAGGTGGTTGGTGTCGGCGAGGATCCCGTACAACAGTCCCGTCGCCGCACTGGTTGGCAGGGTGTAGCTTCCGTCGGTTTCGCTCGCGTGCATGTCGGGCGGCACCGGAGCCGCGTCGTTGTCCTCGAAGTACTCGGCGACGATCGACGCGGTCGCACCGTAGTCGGTCCGAACGTCGGTGAACTCCTCGCCCGCTCCGTCGCCGGGATGATGGTCGACCACCGCGAGCGGCAGGACGCCGTCCGCGCCGCCGAATCCGCGGGCCTCGTTGTGGTCGACCAGGACGACCGACTCGGCGGCGAGATCCGTGACGTGGTCGATCCGGTCCAGCTCCAGGTCGAGGACCGTCCGGAACGCCCGGTTCTCCTGGTGGCGGATCTGGCCCGGATACTGGATCGTCGCGTCGACGTTGACCTGATCGGCCAGCTCGACGACGCCGATCGCGGCGGCCATCGCGTCGGGATCCGGGTTCGGATGCATCAACACCGCGATCTCCCCGGCGTCGGCGATCAGCCGCCGGAACGTGACGCCGCGGGCCCGGCGCAGACGGACGAACGCGTAGACGCTCCCGAGCACGACCACCAACGCGATCGCCGTTGCGACCGCTAGCTCGGGGTTCTCACGGACGAACAGCTCCGCGTCGGCGATCCACTCCTCGCCCGCCGTGGCCTGGACCATACACCACTCATCACCGGCTCGGCCTACAAGAAACCACCCGACGGTTTTCCCCCGGTCAGCGTCCGTCGGGCTTCGTGCCGTCAGTTCCCCGTCCGGTATGTCTCGATCGCCGCCCGGTAGCCCTCCCGGTAGGTCGGGTACTCGAGTTCGTACCCCAACTCCTGGAGGTGATCGTTCGAGCACCGCTTGCTCGTCCGGATCCGCCGTTCGGCACGTTCGGAGAGGTCCGGATCCGAGAGCCGGTCGGCTTTCAAGCGCTTCGGCGGCCGGTCGACGCCACACTCGTCGGCCAGCCAGTCGGCGAAGGCGTGTTTCGCGACCGGCTCGTCGTCGGTGACGAGCACGACCTCCTCGCGGGCCCGACCCGTCTCGAGGAGGTGGCGGATCGCCCCCGCGGCGTCGTCCCGGTGCACCATGTTCAGGTACCCCTCGGTCACCGGCCCTTCGAGGTACCGCTCGAGCCGGTAGCGGTCCGGGCCGTATAGCCCCGAAAACCGGGTCACGGTTCCGTCGATTCCCGCCTCGGCGCTCGCCTCGAGCGCGACGCGTTCGGCTGCCGCCAGAACGCTGGTCTTCTCCGTCTGCGGGTCGAGCGGCGTCGTCTCGTCCACCCAGTCGCCGTCGTGATCGCCGTAGACGCCGGTCGAGGAGGTGTAGACGAGTCGGTCAGGGACGGTCTCTCGGGATCCATACTCGGCGATCACGTTCTCGAGTCCCTCGACGTAGACGGCTCGTGCGGCCGCCGCGTCGCGTCCGCCGGAGCTGGCCGCGAAGACGACCGCGTCGGCGTCGGGGAGCGCCGACAGCGAGTCCGGATCCGTGACGTCCGCTCGGACCGGCACGAGGCCGGCCGCCTCGACCGCGCTCGCGCCCGCTTCCGACCGACGAACGCCCCAGACGTCGTGTCCGTTCGCGACGAGCCCGCGGCCGAGCTCCAGCCCGACGTAGCCACAGCCGACGATCGCGACGCGCATCTACGGTCCCCGCGCCTCGAGCGCCGCGGTGATCTCCGCGAGTTGCCCGATCGTCATCCGGGTGCGCCCCTCGAGCGCCTGCTGGAGCTCCTGTCCGGTGAGATCCGAGTCGATCGCTCCCGCGAGCGTGTCGACGTCGACGACCGCGGTCGTCATTCCCATCAGGAGGTGGTCCCGGAGCTCGTAGACGATCGCGTCCGGGTCCCGATCGCCCGCGACCGCGAGGATCGCGGCCGCCTCCTCGATCGAGAGGTCAGCGATGGCGCCCGTCGTCCCCGTTGTGACCATCTCGATCCGGCCGTCCCCGAGATCCGTCTCGGCGCCGATCGCCTCGACGCCCGCAGCGTCGACGGACTCCCGCAGGAGTCGCCGGTAGGCGTCGAGCACCGCCTCAGCGTCGGCGTCCTCCGCCGGCGTGACTTCGTGAAGCATACCGATGATCGGCCGTCGTCGCGGAAAACGACTGCGGTCGTGGCGCTCCGCGGCTCGCGGCGACCGCCCCCGAATCCGTGGTTTCACTCCGACCCGGAGTCCGCGGTTTCACTCCGACCCGGAGTCCGCCGAACACGTCCGACGTTCGGGGCCTGGACAGGGCCAGCCGGCGGACCGCTCGCTCCACGTCCCGTCGACGTCGCCCACGCCGGGCGGTCCCGGTGGGACCGCGACGACGACCGTCGTTCCCGTCTCGAACCGGACGGGATCGGTGTAGCCGAGCGTGACCTGCTCGCCGTCCACCTCGACCGTCGATCGGCTCGACTGACGGACGTACCTGAACGTCTCGCCGGGCGGCCCCGTGTTCGATCGCAGCTCGAACCGGGGGTAGGTCCCCGCGACGTCGACGTGCCACACGTTCACCGTCGCGTACCAATATCCCGGAACGGGGGCGACCGGGAGGCCGGCACCGACCTGCTTCGGCACCTCCGTCGCCCATTCGTGCTCCTCGTCGAGCCGGTCGACCGCCTCGCCGCTCGCCCGTCGAAGCTCGTCCTCGACGGCTGATTCGATCCGCTTCCGGGCCACGGTTCGGGTGATTTCGCCCGCACGAGCGACCCGTGCCTTCGACACGCTCGTTCGGTCGGAGTCCATCGCCGACCGCAGCGTCGTCCGGATCTCGGCCGCGAGCCGCGCGCGGCTCCCGTCCGTGAGGGTGGTCCGACGTCCGGTCACCGTGACGATCGTCTCGGCGTACCGTCCGTCTCCCATCGCGGTTGCGAGTTCACCCGGGGTGGCGTAGCGGTCGCTCGCCGCCTCGACGATCGCGTTCCGCTCGCTTCCGGGGAGGTCGGTGACCGCTCCGAGCCGACGTTCGACCCGCCGTTCGACCCGGTCGATCGACCCGCTGACGTCCGACTCGAGCACGTCGTGCGAGCGTCGCAGCTCGGCCGCTTGCTCCTCGTTCGGGGTCGCCGATCGACCGTCGCCGGGCGTTCCCGCACCGCCGGACGTTCCCGTACCGTCTCGCATCGCCGTTCCATCGCTCGTCTCCCGGAGCGTTCGCTCGGTCGCCGCGAGCGTTCGCCCCGCTTGCGGGAGCGGAACGCGGTCGCCGGCCGCAAGCACTTGGTCGACGATGCCGCTTGCAGCGTCCCCGTAGGGAACCGTGAAGACGTTCACGTTCCGCGTCACGAGGGACCGGGTCCCGCTCTCCGGCTCGACGGCCGGCGAGGCTGCGTCGATCGTCGTTCGCGGGAGGTACCCCGGCGATCCCGACGGCTGGAACGAGACGGATCCTCCCGGTCCGTCCGCCCCGATCTCGTCGGGTTCCGGGTCGGTTGCCCGTCCCGCCGCGGCGACGTACTCGCCGAGTGACGTCCCGTCCGTCGATCCGCCTCGGCCGCGTTCGTTTGCGGCATCCTCGATCCCATCCTGCACGTCCCGCGTCGTCCGTGCCCGACGTTCCAGCTTCTCGATCGTCGCGTCGACGTAGGCACGCCGAGCCGCCACGCGGGCGCGGTCGGACGCTCCGTCGTACGTCCCTGGCGCGTCGATCAGCTCGCCGCGCTTGGACCGAAGCACCGCAGCCAATTCGCCGTAGGGGTCCGCTTTACCGGCCGCGACCGCGTGCATCTCGACCGTGGTCTCGGTCGCGCGGACCACCTCGTGTATCGCGGCGAGATCATCGCGTATCCATCCCCGGAGACTCGCGGGCTGGTCGCCGTACACGACCGTCCGTCGTCGCAGCTCGGCGTTCGACTCGACCGCCCGCTCGGCGACTGCATCGACGTTCGTGGCGTCGAGTTCACGGCGTGCCGCACCGGGCGCATCACGGAGGTTCGGGCCGTCGATCGCGCCGCCGCGTTCGAACGTCGGCGACGTCGGTCCGTCGGGTGCGCCCGCCGACGGCGCGTACCGTCCCTCCACGGAGACGGTGACGCGGTACCGCTGGCTCCACCGTACCGTCGTCGTTCGACGGCTCGAGCCGTCCGTCCAGTACCGCGTCGTTCGGTGGTCGACCGCGACCCGTCTCGTCGCCGTGTCGAACCCGTCATCGTCGCCGGATCCGCGTGCGTCCGCCGTGCTCGTGGTCCGCTCGCCGACGTACGTCCAGTTCGCTCCCGGTGACTCGCGTGACGGCGGTCGTGCCCGTCCGCCCGTCCGCTCGACGCGGATTCGCCTCGCCGCCTCGACGCGATAGGCAGCCTCGGCGATCGCGTCCGTTCGATCGAGGGTCTCGACGAGCGCCGCGTCCGCCGCCGGACCGGCGGTGACGGTCTGGGTCGCGTTGGCCGCGTCGGACACGTCGGCCGTTTCGGACACGTCGGTCGTTTCGGTCGGATCGGCCGCCGTCGTAGCATCGTCCGGATCGGGAACCGAGGCCTCGAGCACGAACCGGCTCCACTCGCGCTCGTCGAGGCTGGTCGGTTCGAGGAGATCCGTGAGGCCGGTTCGAACGGCCGCGCGTCCGACGCCCGCGCTCGCGTTCGGATCCGCGGCGCCGAACGCCTTCCGTTGTACCGCGGTGATCCCGGCGTTCGTCGAGAGTTCGACGTGCCGGTTCCCGACGACGTTCTGGACCGGCGCGCCGAACCGCTGTGCGTACCCGCGTGCCCAGGCGATCGCGTAGAGCCGGCCGGTCAGCTGGCGGCCCAGTCCCGATCCCTCGATGGCGCCGCGGTTCAGGGCAGCCTCGAACCGTTCGGTCCGTTCGTGGGCGGCCAGCACCGGGACCGCGACGACGACCGTGACGTCACGGGTTCGTTCCCCGACGATCCGGCCGTTGCGTCTGGCGGTGGTCGTCACGTTATGCACGGTCGCCTCCAGCGCCGTGCCGTTCGCGATCGGCGCGATCGTCACGCCGTCTCGGACGTCCGCGAGGGTCGTCGGATCGTCGTTGCCGGGGTCGTACCCGCTCCGACTCGGCGGCGCCGGATCCTCAAACGGGACCGCGGTCGTGGCCCGGACGTCCCCCTCACGGGTCGTGACCGTTTCGGCGGACGATTCGACCGCGAGCCCGATCCGGATCCGAAGCGCGTCCTCGAAGGCGGACCCGTTCCGGATCACGGTTTCGGCGAGCTCCGGCGCGGGTCGCGTCACCGGTCGGGCGGCCGCCGCCCGCGCTGCGTCGGCGGTCGCGCTCCGGATCGCGGGCGTCAGATCGGCGCTCGCGCGATCCATCGCCCGTTCGACCGACCGATCGACTGTCACGCCCGTCGTTGCGAGCCCGCTCGCGTACGCCGTGCTCGAGACGAGCAACAGGACGCCGACGAGCGCGAACGGGACGCGCCCGCGCCGGTCGTCCGCGATCGACAGTGCCGGTCGGTCAGACGGCCGCACGGTCCCACCTCCGAACCACGATTCGGACCGTCGTCTCGCCCCGATCGATCGGCACGTCGACGACCGCGGTCCACACGCGGGCGGTCGACGAGGGCGATCCGCCGACCGTCATCGTGGTTCGACGCCTCTCGCCGTCGGCGTCCGACGTTTCGTCCCTCGATGGAACGCGAACTGCGACGCCGGTTCGTGGGTCGAGCCGCTCGCCGACGACGTTCGAAACGGCGCGTTGATACGTTCGTTCCGAGCGGGTCGCGTCCTCCGCGACGAGCGCCGCGAGCGCGAGGTGTTCGGACAGGGTTGCGTGGTGGCGTCGGTGATCGGCGTTGCCGTGGGTCTCGTAGGAAACGGTCGCCGTCTCGGTCGCGATCCGATCGGCGAGGTCATCGGTATGGGTTTCCGGACCGGTGTCGGTCGGCGCGATCCCCACGACGGTCCCGACGCTCGCGGAGACACACAGAAGGAACAGTCCGACGTCGAGAACGGTGCTCGTCATCGACCCACGACCACCCGAAGCTCCCCACGCACCTGCTCACCCGGCACGATCCGGACGCTGACCGACTGCCTCGCCACGGTCGTCCCCGCCGGAATCGGTCGGATCGCGCTCCGCTCGCCGGCCACCCACCGCCGATCGGCGGTGACGATCGCGACGCCGATCCGTTGCCGATCGATTCCGACGTCGCCCGGAACGCTCAGCCGGCCCGGGTGCGCGACGCCGGCAACGACGACCCGGTCCTCGACGCGCTCGAGGACGAGTCCGGCCGTTTCACGCGACTGCGTTCCCGGATCGGCATCCGCGATCGCGCCGGCGTACAGCGCGAACCCGATCCCCACCGCGAGCAGGGCGACGAGCGCGGCGACCGGCTCCGTCTGTCCTCGATCGTGGGTCGCGTCGGTTCGGATCCGGACGCGGTTCGTCTTCGCTCGCTCTCGAGCCGCAGCCGAGTCGCGACCGCGGCAGTCAGCCGACGAGCGTGACACGAGTCCCCTCCCAGCGTATCGATCGAATTCGGAGCCGATTCGGCGCCCGTTCCCACCGCGGATTCCGTCGGTATCGACCACGGGACTCGACCGCGGCTCGGTTCAGGGCCTCGGGGGAATCGAAGACGCGGTTCGGCGGCTCGCCGGACAGTACTCTCCGAAGCCGGTCGTCGCTTCCGGCGCTCGTGGCCGGCGTCACGGGTCCGAATCGGAGCGGCGCCGTCGTCGAGCCGCCCGGACCGCGTAGCGAGACGCGGGTCGGAGACAGACGGATTCGGTCGGCCGCGACCCCGTGTTCGGCCGTCGCCGGGAGTTCGTCGGCGGCGACGCGGTCGATCGTGTCCGCGACGCCGGTCGCGTCCGGAGTCGGCCCCGAGGGGATCCCCGCGGCCGTCCCGAGCGTGAGCACGCTGACGGCAGCGATCCCCAGCCACGTGTACCACGTTTCGATCGGTGCGTCGATCATGGCACGGAGTGGCCCCGGTATGGGATATAAACGTTCACAGCAGCGTTCCTGCGCCGACGAACGCGACGATGTACGTGACCGTCGCGGTCGGGACGGCGATGCCGACGCGATAGGCCACGAGCGTCGGATCGAGACCCCGCTGCACCGTCGTCGACAGTGCGGTGAGGATGGCGGACAGCAGCAGCACGTACGTTCCGACGATACGACCGAGCATCGGAACCGGAATCGGGTCGACGATCGGCCCGGTTCCCGAGCCGCCGCCAACGCCCGTGGCCGCCTCCGAACCGACGGTGGGTGACGTCGACGCTCCGGGGCCGACTCCGGCGGTCGGATCCCCCGCCAGCATCGTCCCCATTGCGGGGTCGAGTCCTCCGCCGGCGATCGCGCCGCCGTCCATCCCGGCCGCGAGCGCGACCGTCGCGCCGCCGACGAGCGGCCCGAACACCGTCGCGGTGTTCGACAACGTTCGGGTGACGGTCCGAAGCTGCCTGGTCGCGTCGCGTTCGAGGGTCCGGAGCTCCTCGAGTTGATCGGCGAGCTCGATGACCACGTCCCCGGCGGGCCGTCCCTCGCGGGCGGCGATCGACAGCAGCGCTACGGCTCCCTGCACTCGCGGACTCGGTACGTGAGCGAACGGTCCCTCCTCGCCGACCAACGCCGACTCGACGTCGACGCGGAGCGTTCGGCTTCGCCGTCCGGCCGCCGCGAACGCCGCGCCGGCGGGACCGTCCATCGTCTCGCCGGCGCGTCGCACTGCGTGCTCGACCGCGACGCCGTCCGCGACCGCGCCGCCGATGGTCGAGAGCGCGTCCGGCAGCGCCGTCTCGATCGACCGAACGCGGCGGAGCACCCGACGGCGCGGGAGCGCGAACAGCCCGACCCCGGCACCGAATCCGGCCCCGACGGCGGCGATCGGCGCGCTCCACGGAACGACGGTGCCGCCGAGAAACCACCCGCCGATGCCGGCGATCACGCCGGCGCCGAGGGGGCGCCGATATCCCGACGGAACGTCGGGGTGACTCGCATCGATACGCGGCGGCGGGAACGCGACCGGACGACGCAACAGCAGCCAGCCGCTCGCGACCAGGAGGACCGAGGGGAGGACGAGGACGTACACGATCGCCATCGTGGCGGCGCCGAGCGGCAGCCCGGTCGCCCGCGCCGCCGGTAGCAGGGCGATGAGCGCAAGCGGCAACAGGACGCCGAAGGCGTAGATTCCCGACACCGGCGCCTGAACGTCTCCGATGAACGCAGCCATCCGATCCGTCGTTCCGGCCGTGACCGCCTCGAGGGCACGGTCCAAGCCTCGTTCACGTCGCTCCCGCGGAGCCGACGCCGCCGCCCGGATCCGCGTTCCGGCTCGTTCGAGCGCGGGGAACCACGCGCTCCACTCCGCGGTGAACGACTGCAACCCGGAATCGGGACCCGCTCGTGAACGGACGGCCGCGTTCGCGAGGCTCGCCGCAAGGGGACCGTTCCCGGTCTCCGCGGCGAACGTGACCGCCCGCTCGGTCGACGGCTCCAACCGCATCCGGAGCACGATCCGTCCCACGATGCCTGGCGCAGCCCCGAGCGCTCGCGTTCGCCGGAGGACCGCCAACCAGCACGGAAACCGGCGCCGTACCTCGTAGGTCCCGTAGCCGATCATCGCCGCGATCGGGACGCCGCCCGGGCCCCGGAGCACCCCGGTTCCGAGCAGCATCACGGCAGCTCCGACCGCCAGTCCCCATCGTCGCGCGGATCCCTCGATCTCCGCTGGCGTCCGGTCGTCGTCGAGAAAGGACAGCGCCCGCTCGAGATCCGCGTCGGCCGCCGTTTCGGTCGAGTCCGTCGGATCGGTCGGATTGGCCGATTCCGACCCACCACCGAGTCGGTCAGCGCTTCGAGGTTCCGGGGTCATTGCTTCCTCCCGTCGGGTCCCGTTTCTCGGTCACCGATCGCGTCCGGGGACGTTCGTCCCGCTGCGGCGTGTGCGGCGATCGTCTCCGCCCGCGTCCGGATCGTCGCCCGTACGTCCGCGTACGACTCGGATCCGCGTGCCAATTCCTCAACGAGCCGGCTCGTCCCCCGGTCGATCCGGCCGGTCGCGACGAGGTCGTCGCCGTCCCGCTCGAACAGGCGATCGAAGACGACGCCGTTCCGTCCGGTCCGGAGTTCGGCGATCGTGACCACGCGATGGGAATCGAGCAGGACGAGGAGGTCCGTGCTCGCGAACGCGGTCGAGGGAACGCCGAGATCGGTGACGACCCGTTCGCGGACCGCCTCCGGATCGGTGCCGTGGATGGTTCCCAACACCGTCTCGCCGCTGGCGCCGACGCGCATCGCCTCGTAGAGCGCGGCGGCCTCCTCCCCGCGCACCTCCCCGACGACGATCGCACCGTCGCCGAGCCGGAGCGCGGTATGGACGGCCTCTGCCGGCGCCAGCTCGCGGCCGTTTCCGACCGAGAGGCGTTGGACGTCACGCCCCGCCGTTCGGAGCTGATCGACCGGGAGTTCCGGGGTGTCCTCGATCAGTACCCCGCGTGTCGACGCCGGAAGCTCCCACAACAGTGCGCCGAGCGTCGACGTCTTTCCGGCCCCTCGCCCGCCGGCGACCAGTCCGGCGACCCCGCGCTCGACCGCCACCGAGAGCAGGCCCGCGGCGGCCGGCGTCATCGTTCCGCACTCGAGCAGCCGCGGGAGCGTCCACGCCTCCGTGCCGCCGCGGCGGAACGTGAACCCGTAGCCGTCGCTCGCGGGTCGGGTCGTCGCCGCGACACGCACGGGACCGTGCTCGGTCTCGATGGTCGCATCGAGCGTGGGAGACGCCCGCGAGAACCCCTCGCCGGACACCCGACGGAGTCGGGAGGCCAGCGTTCCGGCGCCGCGTGGCGGCAGCCGGACGTTCGTCGGGAATCGTTCCCCGTCGATGACGACCCGGAGCGGCGTCTCCGCGACCGGCGGCGTGAGGAACGCGTCGGAGACGTGGTCGTCGGCGAAGACGTCCTCCAACACGCCGTAGCCTCGGGTGTGTCGACGAAGTACGTCAACGAGGATTTTTTGCTCGCCGAGATCGGTTCCGGGAGCACGGTTACGGTCCGTTCCGGGAGCACGGTTACGGTCCGTTCCGGGAGCACGGTTACGGTCCGTTCCGGGAGCACGATCGCGGTCCGCTTCGCGTTCACGAACGGCCGCCCTGATCGCTCGTGCGGGTTCCCGTGCCCCGTCCGTCTCGTCCTCGAGGAGCCGTCGTCTGGCTGCGGCGACGATCCCCAATTCCCGCGTCGACAGCGACGCCTCCGGCGGCGTGAGGTGGTAGGTCCGGAACGCGCCGGCGTGGTCGTAGATCCGGATCGTCGCTCCGGTCTCCGTGTCCCACCGGTCCGCAAGCTGAGCTCCGGGCGGCGGCCGGGTCGTGACCTCGGCGGTCGCGATCTCCGGCATCACGGACGGCCGAAGCACCTCCTCGTACCCGTCCGCCGATCGCGTCGTCTCGATCAGTCCGGTTTCGGCGGCCGCCTCCACGACCGGCCCGGAACGCCCGATGGCATCGACCGCGGTCCGTATCGGATCCCGCGCCGCGATGGCGGCCGTTCGCGGCTCGAACCCGCGGACGCGCTCGTGGAACCGACCGGCGGCGAGAAGGAGTGCTGCCGCTCGATCGCGGTAGGTGAATCGACGCCCGCGGGCACGCACGCGGATCACGTCGACGTCGCGGTCGGCTATAGCGCGGACGACGGTCGACCGACACGCCGGCTCGGTCGCCAGTCCACCGTCGCCGGGGCAGCCGCGTGCGTCGACCGTCAGAACCGTTCGGTCGGAACGGCTGCCGACGTCCGGTTCGGGGATCGCGGTTCGGCACGCACAGCCCTCGCTGGCCGGAACGATCGGCCTCGGCCCGTCGGCCGATCCGACGAGCCGGTCGTGGACGCTTCCGAGACCGTCGACGACGTCGTCGGGAAGACGGTCGCCGAGGCGATCGAGCGGTGACATACGTCGGCTGCCGCGGTATCGTATATAAATCGACGGCCGCCGTGGACTCGGTCCCGGTCACGGCTGGTCCGGCTCGATCGGCAGGAGTTCGACCGCGGACGTCCCGTCGCGCCGAACGTACCGGAGCTGGACGGTCGTTCCCGTCGTCGACAGCTCGATCGGCGGCGTTGCCGGTGCCAGCGTGGCACCCGGGATGGCGTGTGCTTCGGTCGACCCGCCGGTGAACCGGTACGCGAGCAGTAGCCGGCAGGTCTCCTCGGAACGCGCTCCGACGTCGATCGCGGATTCGTCGTCCCGCAGACACCCGATGCGTGCCCGCTCCACCGGGGCCGACCCGAACCCCGAGGGAACGGCGATCGAGACGGTCGTTCGAGCGGCCAGCGTCGGGTCGGCGAGCGCCGTCGAGTCGCTCGCGAGCCCGGTCGCGATCCGGTCGAGCCGCTCCGCGACGGTCCCGAGTTCGGTTCGCGTCGTCTGGTGGCCGGCGTCCGACAGCGCCGGCGACGCCGTCGCCAGCAGCACCACGGCGACCACGACGGCGAGGACCGTTCGGATCACAACACGTCACGGAGCTTCGCGAGGACGCCGGCATCGGGACGGTCGGATGCGGAACCAGCGTGATCGGTTGCGGCATCGGGTATCCGACCGATCTCGTCCGCGTTCGGCACCGCGGCAGCGGCCGCCGGCGGTCGATCGGTTCGGAGTGCGCCGCCGTCGGCACGTCTCGCGGCCGACCGATTCCCCGGTCCCGTCGTCGGACCATCCATTCCGTCGACGGTTCCGGTATGGTCGTTCCTTCCGTCGACGGTTCCGGCACCGTCGTCCGCCCTCCACGGCGCGTCGTCCTCGGTTACCTCGGCGATGGGTTCGTCGGACCCGGCGTCGTTCGGCGGGTCACGATCGTGATCCGCGCTTCGACCGGTTGCGGGCCGATCACGCTCGAGGCGGCTGGCCTTCGCGAGCGCGAGGTCGGCCCGGCGCTCGACCTCCCGATTGACGGCTCGGACGCCGCCCACGTACCCGCGAACCGCTTGGGTCGCCGCGTCCAGTTCCTCGAGGCGACGATCCATCGACTCGATCGTCGCCTCGAGCTCCGTGATCCGAGCATCCATCGCGGCTCGATCGGAGAGATCGGTCGCCGCGACGTCACCGGTGATGGCGCGCTCGATCGCGTCCACGCGCTCCGCCAGGGTATCCTCGTTTCCCTCGTGAATCCGGTCGACTTCGTTCACCCCATCGCTCTCGTGCGTCTCGTCGGGCTTACACATCCCGCCGAAGCCGCCGTCTCCGTTAACGACGCTCCCGTCGGCTTCGATCGCCCGTTCCTGATCCTGCCCGGTGCTTGCGGTGGCGTGACGGTCACCCGTCGCCGGACCGTGTTCGGACATGGGGTCGCTGTGTCGGATCCGTATATAAAAATCGGGGAGCGGTCGGTACGGACCCCGTCTCCGTTTCGGCTCCGCTTGCTCGCCGTTTCGACGGAATCGCGGGACGCCACCGGGGAAACCTTCATACGCCGGTGCGTTCATCGTACGAGGTATGAAGGCCGTCCTCGTCGGCGTCGGGCAGGCGGGCGGGAAGGTGACGACCGCACTGGCCGAGTTCGACGCCGAAATGGGGTTCGACGCGGTGCGTGAGGCCCTCGCGGTCAACACGGCGGTGGCCGATCTCGAGCCCCTTCCCGTCGACACGATCCTGATCGGCCAGTCGCGCGTCAACGGGCACGGCGTCGGCGGCGACAACGAGCTCGGCGCGACGGTGATGGCCGAGGACTCGGTCGAGGTCGTGGACGCGTTGACGAACCGCGTCACCGCCGAGGCGGAGGCGATCGTGGTCATCGCCGGGTTGGGCGGCGGAACCGGGTCCGGCGGCGCACCGGTGCTCGTACGCGAGCTGCGGCGCATCTACGACGTCCCCGTGTACGCGCTCGGCGTGCTCCCTGCCCGGGACGAGGGAGCGCTCTCCCAGGTCAACGCGGGGCGATCGCTGAAGACGCTCCTCCGAGAGGCTGACGCCACGATCCTGCTCGACAACGACGCGTGGCGCTCGGCGGACGAGAGCGTCGAGGGGGGTTACGGGAACCTCAACCGCAAGCTGGCCAAACGCGTCGGGCTGCTGCTGGCCGCCGGCGAGGCGACCCAGGGCGTCGGGGAGTCGGTCGTCGACACCAGCGAGGTGATCAACACGCTCGGCGCCGGCGGGATCGCGGCGGTCGGCTACGCGAGCGCCCCCGCCGCCGAGGACCCCGCCGAGAACATTACCACCCTGATGAGCACGACGCGGAAGGCGGTGATGACCGGACTCAGCCTCCCCGAGGCGACCGACGCCGACCGGGCGCTGCTGATCGCTGCCGGCGACGTGGACCGGATCCCCCGAAAGGGCGTCGAGAAGTCGCGACGCTGGCTCGAGGACGAGACGGGATCGATGGCGGTCCGCGGCGGCGACTTCCCGCTGCAGTCGGACCGGCTCGCGGCGATCGTCTTACTGGGCGGCGTGCAGCGGTCGTCTCGGGTGGAGCGGTTCCTCGAACGTGCGCGACAGGCGGCGGCCGAGACCGAAACGGAGGAGCGCGACCGCATCGATCGGGTCTCGGCGTTCGACAACGACGATCTGGACGACCTGCTGTAGGACCCGGCTTGCCGTCGTCCTCCGCCGTCGGTTGCGAGGCTGGCGACCGACGTCGGACCGCGGGATCGGCGACCGCTATTGGATCGTGGGGTCGGGGGACCGACGTCAGACCGCGAGGTCGCCCTTCGCCTTGACGACGTCCAGGTCCTCGGCGTCGATCGACTCGGTCTCCAGCCGGTGGGGTACGTACTCGCGTTTCGCGTAGGTCTCGTACTCGTCCTCGGTGCCGATAGTACACCACAGCTGGGGCTCATCGGGGCCGTGCCAGTCGCCCTGCCGGTTCACCGAGAAGCAGATCATCTCCCGGCCGTCGTAGTTGATCACCGCGTCGCGGCGGATCCCGGGGTCGCCACGGATGATGAGGTGCTGCATAGGTCGCGGTTCGCGTGTCCGCCGCTTAATCGCTTCGATACGGGCGATCGAACCGGCTTCGGTACGGGCGATCGGACTGACTTCGGTACGGGCGATCGGACCGCGGATCGGACTGGCCATGGAACCCCGTTCATCGCGGAACCGGGCTGCCGGACGTCGCCACGAGGCCAAACCGCTTTACCCGCGCCCCCACAAGCCACGGCAATGGCGACGTGCGACGAGTGTGGTGCCTACGAGAACCTCCCGTACCAGTGTCACCGGTGCGGGCAAACGTTCTGTGCGGACCACCGGCTGCCGGAGAATCACGATTGTCCCGGACTCGGCGACTGGGAGGACCCCTCCGGGGTGTTCGAAAGCGGGTTCGACGACTCCCTCTCGGGCGAGTCATCGCCGTCATCGTCCGGTTCGATGACCGACCGGCTCCGAGAACGGGTCGACCGCGCGACGTCGACCGGCGGGTTCCTCGGTTACTTCCGCGGGAATCTGACGTTCCTGTTCCTCGGGTTGATGTGGACGACGTTCCTCCTGCAGGTGCTCGTCGGCGGGTTCCTCGGCCAGGAGCTCTCGCGGTCGTTGTTCGTGCTCCGCCCGGAACGCCTCGAGTACGTCTGGACCTGGGTCACCGCGGTCTTCGCCCACGGCAACTTCACCCACATCGCGCTCAACTCGATCGTCCTCTACTTCTTCGGCCCGCCGGTCGAGGAGCGTATCGGGCCGAAGCGGTTCGCCGCGCTGTTCCTCGGCGCCGGCGTCCTCGCCGGGCTCGCCCAGATCGGAATGGGCTTTCTGGTCGGCCCGGTCGGCCCCGGCGTCGTCGGCGCCTCCGGGGCGATCATGGCGATCATGGGCGTCCTCACCGTGTTGAACCCGAAGCTCCGCGTCTATCTCTACTTCTTCATCCCGATGCCGCTGTGGCTGTTGACGATCGGGTTCGCGGTCGTCAGCGTCTTCCTCGGGCTCGGCGGCGTGGCCGGCGGGATCGCCCACTGGGCGCACCTCGCCGGTCTCCTCGTCGGGCTCGCGTACGGCAAGCACGTCAAGGACGAGATGCGCGCGCCGACGCGGCTTCAGTTCGGCGGGCCGGGCGGTCCCGGCGGGCCGGGCGGGCCGGGTGGCCCCGGCGGCCCCGGACGTCGGCGGTGATCGCCGTGGGGTCCTCGCCGCCGCCGGACGACGATCCATCCTCCACGGACGACGATCCATCCTCCACGGACGACGATCCATCCTCCACGGACGACGATCCATCCTCCGCAGCCGACCGTTCTCGGTCCGTACTCGAGCTCGCGCGTCCCGAGTTCGTCCCCGACCCCGATCTGTCCCGCCAGGAAATGGAGGACCTCCAGCGCGAGATCGCCGCCGTCGCTGCCTTCGAGGACGACCTCGGCGGTCGGGATCGACCCCCCTTCGACCCGGCTGCGGTCGCGATCGACGACCCGTTCGATCTCACCGATGGGGTTCCGGGTCCCGAGCGTGGCGACGCGGTCGAGAGCACGCTTGGAACGTTTGGATCCACCGAGTCGCCCGATTCGTCGGGATCGACTCCGCCGGTCGTCGTCGGGATCGATCAGGCGTTCCTCGAGGACGCCGTCGTCTCGGCGGTCGTCGCGCTTCAGGGCGGGCGGATCGTCGAACGGACGCACGCCGTCTCGCCGCTCTCGATCCCGTACGTTCCGGGACTGCTCGCGTTCCGTGAGGGCGGGCCGATCCTCGACGCGCTGGCGACCCTGTCGGTCGAACCCGACCTCGCAGTTCTGGACGGGTCGGGCCGCATCCACTTTCGGCAGGCGGGGATCGCGACCCACCTCGGCGTCATGCTCGACCTGCCGAGCGTCGGCGTCGCGAAAAGCCTCCTCTGCGGGACGCCCGATGCGCACGTCGACGAGCGGCCGGCGGGGTGGTCGACCCCGATCCGCGCCGACGGGCGCGTGGAATCCCCCGCGGGGACCACCGACGACGTCGCCGGGACCGTGATCGGACACGCGTTCCAGTCGCGACAGTACCCGAACAGCCGGCGGGTGAACCCCCTCTACGTCAGCCCGGGACACCGGGTGTCGGCCGCGACCACGGTCGCGATCGTCGACGCGCTGTGTGCCGGGTACAAGCTTCCCGAGCCGACGCGGCTCGCGGACGCGTACGCGGACGCGGTCAAACGGTCGGTCGCCGACTCCTGAGACGGCCGATCGTTGGCTTTCGACGTCGCTTCACCCGCTGACGGGGGAAGTCGACCCGGCTTCGGGGGGACTTCGATCGAGACCACGGCCTCCCGGCCGACGTTCACACGATCGATGGCCGGTCGTCCCGCGGGACGGAACGGTGGAAGTTATGACGCTCCCGTCCGAGACGTCCGGTGTGCAACGGACGGTACTCATCACGGGGTGTTCCTCGGGCATCGGGCGCGCGACGGCGCGGGCGTTCCTCGAGGAGGACTGGACCGTGTACGCGACGGCGCGGAACCCGGCCGACATCCAGACGCTCGGCGAGGACGGGTGCGAGCTCGCCACCCTCGACGTGACCGACGGCGACGACGTCGAGCGCGTCGTCGACCGGATCCTCGACGAGGAGGGAGCGATCGACTGTCTCGTGAACAACGCCGGATACGGGCAGTTCGGCCCCCTCGAGGACGTCTCCACGGACCGCGTCCACGAGCAGTTCGACGTGAACGTCTACGGACTCCACCGGCTGATCAGGGCCGTCCTGCCGGCGATGCGCCGCGAGCGCGACGGCACGATCATCAACGTCTCCTCGGTGCTCGGCCGGATCTCCCTGCCCGGAACCGGCGTCTACGCCGGATCGAAACACGCGGTCGAGGCGATGTCGGACGCGCTCCGGAACGAGGTCGCCGAGTACGACGTCGACGTCGTGGTCGTCGAACCCGGTCCCGTGCGGACGAACTTCTCCGACCGCGCGAGCCGCGAGGTCGACGGCGATGACGGGGGTAAACAGGATGCCGACGGTGATGGAAGTGAGCAGACCGCCGGCCGCGGTGGCGGCGGTGAACGGGACGACGACGGGATCGACCGGTCGGGCGCCTACGAGGAGTTCTACCGCGTCTTCGAGGACACCCAACTCGTCGCCGGCGACGGTCCCGGGTCGGTCGAGCCGGAGGTGGTCGCCGACGCCATCTGTAACGCCGCGTGCGCGACCCAGCCGCCGGCTCGCGTCCAGCCGGGGACGCTTCCCCGGTTTGCGGTTCTCGCCAGGTTCCTTCCCGACCCGATGCTCGATGCGGCGTACGACCTTCTCACTCGGGTGACGTCGTAGACTGGTGACGTCGCCGGCCGGTGACGTCGCCGGCCCGGCGAGGTCAGTCGCGGTCGCCGGCCCGGTGAGGTCAGTCGCGGTCGCCGGCCCGGTGAGGTCAGTCGCGGTCGCCGGCCCCGTGGTCGGTTCCTCCGTGGCCGCTACTCGAGACAGGCGGCCACGACGCGCAGGGCGGCGTCCCCGCGGACCGCGTCGCCAAGCAGCGGGACGCGCTTCACCTCGCGGCCGCGGAACAGGTCGCTGGCCCGCTCGAGCGCGTTCTGCTGGACCTCCCACCGGCGCTGGCAGAACTCGCAGTCCGCCAGGTTCGGCGAGACGACCCACTCGGGATCGACGTCGGCCACGTCGTCGAGGTCCTCCATCACCCGGTTGACGACCAGCGTGGTGACCGGGATCCCGAACTCCGTGAGCCGGTCGAGGAGCCGCTCGGACTCCACCACGCTCATCTCCTCGGGGATCATCACGACGCGGAAGTCGGTCCGGTCGGGGTCACGCAGGACGCTCCGCAGGCGTTCGATCCGCTCGCGAAGCGCGTCGAGGTCCTCGCTCGGATCGTCGTCGGCCTCGCCGCCGAACAGTCCCGTGAGGCCGTCCATCATCCCGGAGAACCGCTGCCGGAGCTGCATCACTCGGCCGATCATCGAGTCCATCAGATCGGGCAGCTCCAGCAGCCGGAGGGTGTGTCCCGTGGGCGCGGTGTCGACGATCACGCGGTCGAACCGGGGGTCGTCGAGGTACTCGAGCAGCTGGCGCATCGCCGCCGCCTCGTCGGCGCCGGGCATCGTCCCGCCCAGAAGTCCACCTGCCGGCCCGCCACCGGGGCCGCCGGATTCCGACCCGCCGTTGCTCCCGCCGCCCGCCATCGGGCCGGTTCCGCCCGCCATCTCGCCGAGATCGCCGAGCCCGCCGAGCGGGTCGCCCTCGGCGCCGAACACGCCGTCCTCCACCGCGTCGTCGGGATCGATCTCGGCGGCGTACAGCGGAACGTCCTCGCGGATCCGGGCCGGCTTCGCGGGCACGTCGACGCCGTACGTGTCCGACAACGAGTGTGCTGGATCGGTCGAGACGACGAGCGTGTCGACCCCGCCGGCGGCCGAGGAGAGGCCCGTGGCGGCCGCCATCGTCGTCTTTCCGACTCCACCTTTGCCCCCGTAGAGCACGTACTCCGGTGCGTCGATCCCGGCCGGAAGGTCGGCGTCGACGTCGGTCCGCGACTCCGGTTCGACGTCGGTCCGCGACTCCGGCTCGACGCTCTCGACCGGCTCGACGGCGATATCGTCCATACCGGCGACTCGCGCGCCGGCTTTGTCAGCCCGTCGGTGTCGACTCGTAGCCTTTTTAATCGTGCTGGCAGTACCGAACGGTACTATGGCTGAGCAGAAGGCACGATCGACCGGCAGTTCGGGTCGTTTCGGCGCACGCTACGGACGCGTCGCCCGGAAGCGCGTCAAGGAGATCGAGGGAGACATGCGCTCCGCGACCGTCGACGGGGACTCCGTCAAGCGTATCGGGACCGGCATCTGGGTCAACGAGGAGACGGGCGAGACGTTCACGGGCGGTGCCTACCGTCCCGAGACGCCCGGCGGCCGCACCGTCCGACGGTCGATTCGCGCGGCGCTGTCGGACGAGGAGTGACCCGATGAGCTACCGGTGTTCCCGCTGCAAGCGAGACGTCACGCTCGACGAGTACGGCGGCGTCCGCTGTCCCTACTGCGGCCACCGCGTACTCCTGAAGGAACGCGGCGGCGACGTCAAGGAAGTCTCCGTCGAATAGCGCCGCGATCCCGAGTCCCTTCTCCGAACCGATGGCCGACCGATCCACGCCCACGCCGGACGACTCCACGTCCCGATCGGACTCGCCGTTGGTTCACTCGGTCACGCTCCGCTTTCGATATCCCTCGCGAGACCGATCGCGAGCGGTCGCGAACGCGCTCGCGCCCGAGATCGACGGGGTTGACGACCCCCGATCGCGGGCGTCCCTCGACCGTGACGGGGACACGGTGACCGTTCGCGTTCGCGCCCGGGATCCGGTCGCGCTCCGCGCCGGCACCAACAGCTGGATGCGGCTCGTCGACGTGGCGGAGTCCGTCGCAGAGACGGCCGCAACGGACCGCTCGGCGACTCGACCGGGCGAGTAGTTCGGTGAAGGACAAAGACGGGGGTTTTTCAGTCCGGACCGTCTCCTTCCGTCCATGCAGGGTAATATGCCGCCGGAGGCACAGGAGAAGATCGAGGAGCTGCAGGACCTACAGGAGACCGCCCAGCAGGTCGCCCAACAGAAGGAGCAGTCCCAGTCAGCGCTCAACGACTCCAAGACCGCCCTCGAGGCGCTCGAGGACGTCGAGGAGGACGCCACGATGTACCGTGAGGTCGGCGAGATCCTCGTCGAGACGGACTACGAGAGCGCCCACGACGACCTCGAGGAGAAGGTCGACTCCCTCGAGGTTCGCGTCGAGCAGCTCAAAAAGCAGGAACAGCGCGTCCAACAGCAGTTCGAGAGCCTCCAGGAGGAGCTCCAGCAGCTCCTGCAGGGCGGCGCCGGCGGCGGCCCGATGGGTCCCGGCGGACCGGGTGCGGGCGGCGCGTAGATGGTCGACCGGGACGACGTGGACCGGTCGTCGGACCCGTCCGACGACGAGGTCGTCCGCACCGCCGCCGAGGCGGCCGAGGGCGTCGTCTTCTCCCACTATCGCCAGTCGACGGTCGATGACCTCGACGTCACCGTGACCTTCGAGGACGGCGTGCTCGACGTCGACGTTTATCTGAACGCGCCCGACGACGAGGTCGATCCCGAGGCGGTCGTCGAGGAGGCCGTCGCGGCCGCCGGCGATGCCGTCGACGACCTCTTCGACGCGTAACCACGGTCGTCGGCTCGTTTACGCCAGCCGACCGAGAATCGTCGGGTTCTCCGTTTCGTCGATCCGAGTACGGACCTCCACGGCCGCCGATACGTATTTGTCCCTTGAGTGCCAATTGGTAACGTATGTCAAAAACGGCACGCGGGACGACGGCGCTCGATCGGCTGCGTGACCGTCTCGATCGGGATGACCACGTCTGTTCGTCGTGCGGGTACGTCCACCCGGACCCGTCCTGGGAGGCAGTCACGTCCGGGGACCGGATCCAGTACCGTCGGCGATGTGATAGCTGCGGCGCGCTCGCCCGACGGACCTACCGACTGTAGGATCCTCGGTCGGCGACGTGCGGCGTCGCGGCCGGGCGATCGTTGGGTGCGTGGGACGACCGGCCTCGCGGTACGCAGCCGGAAGCCGTCAGGCCGATTCGCAGACCGCGATGAAGTTCTCGAAGACCTCCTCGCCGCGTTCGGTGTGGGCGACCTCCGGATGCCACTGCACGCCGTACCGGTCGGTCTTCGCGTTCGATATCGCCTCGATCGAACAGACGTCGGAACTGGCGGTCCGCGTGAAGCCGTCGGGGAGGGCCGTCACCTCGTCGGCGTGTGAGGCCCACACGCGCGTTTTCGGCGCGAGCGATCCCACGAGCGGGTCCTCCGAGTCGGTGATATCGACGTCGACGTCGGCGTAGCCGCCGTACTCGCCGTCGCCCACGGCGCCGCCGAGCTCGTCGGCGATGATCTGCATCCCCAGGCAGATCCCGAAGACGGGGACGTCCAGATCGAGGTAGTCGGGACAGCGGCCGATGCGGTCGATGTCGGGGCCGCCCGAGAGCACGATGCCGTCGGCGTCGATCTCCGCGGGCGGGGTGTCGTTGTCGATCAACTCGGTGTCCACGCCGAGGTCCCGGAGCGCGCGCCGCTCCAGGTGCGTGAACTGTCCGTGGTTGTCGATCACGACGATGCGCGTCATACGCCGATTTGGAGCGACCGACTCAAAAACGGATCGGAACGGAACCCCAGGAACGTGGTATTTTTGACTGTCTCATCGATGCCTTGATCCACTATCGTGGATCATTCTCGTGTCCGCTACAGGTTCGCGCCGGCCGCCAGCTCGGGGATCACCCGCGAGGGATTCTTCGTGAACACGCGACGCATGAAGTCCTCCGAGACGTCGAGGGTGAGGATCTCCATCACTGCGACGTTCGGATGAACGTCGGGCACGCCGCTTCCGAACAGGATTCGGTCGGGGTGTTCGAGCAGGCCCGTCTCGAGAACGTCCCGGAACCGAACGGCGTTCGTGTCGAGGTACAGCTGGTCGTACTCCCCGAGCAGCTCGAAGGCCTCGCGCATCAGCGGCTCCTCGAGCGGGTAGCCCCCGAAGCTGCCAAGCACCACCGGGAACCCGTACGGGAGCAGCGTCTCCTCGAGCCGTTCGGGCGGGAAGGAGACGCCACCGTCGACGAGCACCGGCTGGCCGGCGTCCGCGAGTCGTTCGAGGACGTCATCTTCCGGGATCCCGTCCGCGGCGGGCGCCAGCGTGAAGCCGTGAAACCGGTCGTCGTAGGCGTACTGCTCGATGTCGTCGGGACGAGTATGGTGGTCTCGGCGTTCAGTCCGCAGATTTCGAAGGCGTCCGACCGGCGTCGCCCCCGGATCGCGGGGTCCATTGAGCCGGGCGAACGCGAGAAACGGCCGGTCCACGCTCAGCCGGGCGACGGCGTTGTTCACGCGGAGGTAGCTCTCCCCGGCCGGACGCTTGCCGGAGGAGACGATCGCGCGAACCACGCCGGCCTGGTGCATCTCCCGTTCGAGCCGCTCGGGCGTGATGTCGCGGCCGTGGGTCGCCACGGACTCCTCGTCCGGATCGAGCGTCGCGTGCACGTCGACGATCCGGAATCCGTGTTCCAACCCGAGCATCGTCCGTACCTCCGTCCCCGTCCACCTGTGTCTGTCGATCGTTCACGTGACTCGGATCCGTTCGCGCTGCTCGTGGGGTGATGATATAAAAAGGCGGGGCGGGCGGCACGTCGATCGTGTGCCCCGGTTCGTCGTCGCGGTCGTGGAATCGCCGCCCGGGTTACCGAATGACGTCCAGGCCGTTCTGTTTCTCGGTCGGCTCCACGCCGCCGTCCGACTCCCAGCTGGCGGCGTCGGCGCCGCCGTTCGCGTTCGCGTTCGCGCCGCCGGGCACGTCGCTCACGTCCGCCCCGTCGAGGCTGGCGCGGGACCGGTCGGCCTGCTTCTGGGTCGAGGGCCCCAGGACCTGGGCGCTCTGTACGCCGGTCATGATGGCCATCACGCGGACCTTCCCCTTGTACTCCTCCTGGATGCGCGCGCCCCAGATGACGTTGGCGCTGGCCTCCAGGCGTTCGGTGATGTTGTTCGCGATCCCCTCGGCCTCCTTGAGCGTCAGGTCCGGGCCGCCGGTGATGTGGACCAGTCCGCCCGAGGCGCCGCGGTAGTCGACGTCCAACAGGGGATGGTTCATCGCGTCGTTGACGACCTCCTGGGTCTTGTTTTTGTCCTGGGTCTCGCCGACCAGCATCACCGCGACGCCGCCCTGGTTCATGATCGTGGACATGTCCGCGTAGTCCAGATTGATGAGCGACGGCTGGGTGATCGTCTCGGAGATCCCCTTGACGGTCTCGGCGATGATCTGGTCCATCACCGAGAACGCCTTCCCGATCGGCAGGTTCGGGACGTAATCGAGGAGGCGGTTGTTGTCGAGCACGATGATCGAGTCGGCCTCGTTGCGGAGGGATTCGAGCCCCTCCTCCGCCTTGACGGTCCGGGCACGCTCGACGTTGAACGGCGTCGAGACCATCCCAACGACGATCGCGCCCTGCTCCTTGGCGATCTTCGAGACGACGGGTGCGGCGCCGGTGCCGGTCCCGCCGCCCATCCCGGCGGTGACGAACACGAGGTCCGCGTCGCCGAGGACGTCCTTGATCGTCCCCTGGGCCATCTCGGTGGCGCGCTCGCCCATCTTGGGGTCGCCGCCGGCGCCGAGCCCCTGCGTGAGGGACTTGCCGACGAGGATCTTCGTGTCGGCCTCGATCATCTTCAGATGCTGCTTGTCCGTGTTGATGGCGACGGTGTCGGCGCCGTCGACGCCGATGTTGTACAGCCGGTTGATCGTGTTGTTCCCGGCACCGCCGGCGCCGACGATGACGATCCGCGGGTCGCCGAACTCGTCGTCCTCGTCCGCGTCGACGTCCATCTCGCGCTGTTCGGCTTCCGCGTTGGCGAGGGCGTCCTGAACGATGTCCTGCATCGTTACACCTTCGCCCAGCTGCGCTCGGTGCGCCGACGGCCGTTGTATTCGCCGTCCTGTTCGTTCAACATCTCACGGACCGCCGACCGGATCGCCTCGCTCCGGTTCGGGAACTCGCCCGTTTCGACCATCTGTTCGACCTCCTCGATCTGCTGTTTCGGGATTCGTAGTGTCACACGCTCCATTGTCATTCCCCCGGTAAGACGGTGACACGGCGTGCCATCCCGTCTTACACACGAAAACCGCCGGACGGCGTCTGCATTCCCGCCCTGGCGACCGTCTGTAAGACGACCGTCTTACGCAGATGAACTCACAGATGCGAGGTACTTAAAAGTACCGGCCATTGTAAGACGTATCCCGAAAACCCGCGTATACTCGTCTGAAACGTCCGTTTACGCGGTGTTATGGGTTGTCAAGGACGTCCGCTGCCGGGGTCCGGCGGCCGCAGCCGGGACAGAACGACCAGTCCGACCGGATCTCGTCGCCGCACTCGCAGAACACCCGGTGGGACCGCTTCTCCCCACAGTTCGGGCAGTAAACGTGCTCTCCGGGCATTTCCTCGCCGCAGCTCGTGCACGTTTTACGGTCCGTTTGCGCCCCGTCAGGGACGGGATCCTCGCGTGTCTTACGATCCTCGGCGTCAGTCGACGCTGCGGTTTCGTCGTCAGTCTCGACGACCGGCTCGTCGGCGCGAACCCCGTCCAGGGTGACGTTTACGTTGATTTCACGCCCGGATTCGGGCGTATACGCACCGCGCCGAGCCCGTCCCTTCCCGTCGAGGCGGTCGTCGAGCGCCGCCTCCAGCCGCGCGTCGATCAGCTCGTCGATCAGCTCGTCGACGCGGTCGGCGATCGCGGCGTCGATCCCGGCCGCCGGATCCGCCGATCCGTCCGTTCCAGCGTCGGACCCCGTCGTCACGTTCCGGCCGGCTCTCCCGTCTTCGGGGGCAACCGATTCGAGGTAGGTGCGCAGCGCCTCGCGCATCACCTCGCTTTTGGAGGCGTCGTACTCCTCCAGCCGCTCGACGAGGTCGTCGTCGGCGCGGAACGTGATCTTGCTCATCGCTCGATTACGGATATCTCCGGGTCCTATAAGTATCTTCCTCCGTGTCTGACGATCGTCAGTCGGTCGCCGCACGATCGTCCGACACGCAACCGTCCAGCACGAACCGTCCAGCACGAACCGTCCGACACGCGATCGTGAGACGACGGATCGCCGAACCCGGAAGCGCTTTCCGTCGCGCCCGTCTCCCGGCCGTATGGACTACCAGGCCAGTCTCGACCGCGCGATCGACGAGTTGCCGGATCTCGGCGGCTCGGACGAGCGCCTTCAGGTCCCGGACCCGACCGCACAGAAGGACGGGGCGTTCACCCGACTGACGAACCTCTCGGCCATCGCCGACGCGCTCTCGCGTGACCCCGAGCACGTGCACTCCAACATCCAGCGCGAGCTGGGGACCGCGGGTCAGTACGAGAACGGCGTCGCCCGATACAACGGCAACTTCCGAGCCGACGACTTTCAGGCCGCCATCGACGCCTACGTCGCCTCCTACGTGACCTGCTCGGAGTGTGGCCTCCCGGACACGCGGCTCGTCACCGAGGACCGCACGCCGATGCTTCGCTGTGAGGCCTGCGGCGCCTTCCGTCCCGTCGCCAAGCAGACGTCCACGACCCAGCGCCGCACCGAGACCGTCGAGGAGGGAACCACCTACGAGGTCGAGATCGTCGGCACCGGCCGGAAGGGCGACGGCGTCGCGGAGCGCGGCGAGTACACCATCTTCGTTCCCGGTGCACAGGAGGGCGACACCGTTCGAGCCTACATCGAGAACGTTTCCGGCAACCTCGCGTTCGCCCGCCAGGTCTAGACGACCGTCGATCGAATAGACGACCGTCGATCGAATCCCGATCCCCGGTCCGTCGATCGAAGCGACCGACAGGTTCAATCCGGTCCTCGTCGTACGGCCGCCAACGTGGCGCTCACTTTCGATCTCTTCGGCACGCTCGTCGACATCGACTATCCGATCGACCCGGCCGAGGCCGTCGCCCGCGAACTTGAGTCGCGAGACGTCCCGGTGCCGGACGATTGGCACGTTGCCTACGGCGAGGTGCACGTCGACGCGCCCGAGGGAGCCGAGGTCCCCCTGCCCGCCCACGTCGCCGCCGCGTTGGCCTCCCGCGACGTCGAGGCGTCGGACAACGTCGCCCGCCACGCGGTCGTCGCGGCCTTCGATCCGGACGTGACCCTCCGCCCGGGCGCTCGCGAGGCGGTTCGGGCCGCCGGCGACCGTGGCCCCGTCGGCGTTCTCTCGAACTGCTCGGTCCCGGAGCTCGTTCCGCGGACCCTCATCCGGAGCGGCCTCCGCGGGGAGTTCGACGCCGTCACGACGAGCATCGGCTGTGGCTGGCGAAAGCCCGATCGCCGCGCCTTCGAGGCGGCCGCCGAGGCGCTCGATGCGTCCCTCGAGGACCTCACGCACGTCGGCGACGACCCGGCCGCCGACGGCGCGATCGAGGCCCTCGGCGGCCGGTTCATCGACGTCACCGAAACGTCCCTCACGGACCTTCCGACCCGGCTGGAGGCCAGGCGGTGATCGGGGCGGCCGCCCTCGCCGTGTCGGTGGCGGCCGCTCTCGACTCGACGTTCGCCGAACCGCCCGGGCGCGTCCATCCGATCGCCGTTCTCGGATCCCTCGTCGACGGACTCGACCGGGCGCTCCCGGATTCCCGATCGATCGGCGTCGTGATCGCCGTCGTCGTTCCTCTCGGATTCGCGGCCTCCGCGGCGGTCCTCGTCGCGCTCGCCGGACGCGCGGATCCGCTGCTGGCGGCCGTTCTCGCGGGGCTCGTTCTGTACACATGTCTCAGCCGACGGCTGCTCGTCGAGACCGCGGAGCGCGTCCGTTCGCTCGTCGACTCCGATCTCCCGGCGGCCCGCAAGGAACTCCGTGCACTCGCCGGCCGGGACGCCGACGCGCTCTCGTCCGGCCAAGTTCGGTCCGCAGCGGTCGAGAGCACGGCCGAGAACCTCGCCGACGGACTGATCGCCCCTCTCGCCGCCTTCACGGTCGGCGCTGCGGTCGTGCTCGGTCCCGCGGCGCCGCGTATACCGGCGTTTCCCCTCGCAGTCGCGATCGGCGCCGCGGCGTGGATCAAGGGCGTCAACACCCTCGACTCGATGCTCGGCTACCGAACGCGCCGGGTCGGGTGGGCGCCGGCGCGTCTCGACGACGTCGTGATGTGGATTCCCGCCCGCCTCTCGGCGCTGCTGATCGCGGTCGCCGCCGGTCGACCGGCGGCGGTCTTCGCGGCTCGTCGGTGGGCTCGCGTTCCCGACTCGCCCAACTCCGGCTGGCCGATGGCGACGCTCGCCGCGGTCCTCGACGTTCGTCTCGAGAAGCCCGGGACCTACACCCTTCGGTCCGCCGCCGACCTTCCGTCCACGTCCGCGGCGCGCCGTGGCGTCCGCGTCGTGAATCGTGCGGCCTGGCTCGGGATCGCCCTGTCAGTCGGGTGCTGTCTGGCCGTCGAGGCGATCGCGACGGGGACGGGGGTGTGGATCGCCGGATGACCGATTCGAGCGGTCCGTCTCCGGAGCCTGCGACCGAACCGCTCCGCGGACGGATCGGCGCGCTCCGCGGCGCGGTGACGTTTTTGACCCGGATCCCGGTGCCCGGCGGCCGCCGGAGCGACTGGCACGATTTCCGGGCCGCTCCGTGGACGATTCCCGCCGTTGGATGGGTCCTCGGGCTCCCGCTCGCCGCGCTCGTCCTGGTGGCCGGCCGTGGGTCAGTCCCCTGGCCGACGGTCGTCGCCGGCTACCTCTGCCTCCTGTACGTCCTCTCGGGGGTCACGCACGCGGACGGGTTGGCGGACCTCGGCGACGCGGTCGCGGCTCACGATCCCGATCGCCGACGGGCGGTGTTGGCCGACGCCGACCTGGGCGTCGGCGGCGTCCTCGCCCTCGGAGTGACGTTGCTCGCGTTGACGCTCGGGATCGCTGCGGTCGCGCTCCCGACGATGCCCCCCGCCGTGGCTGCCCGGATCGTCCTCGCGGCCGAGGTCGGCGCGAAGCTCGGGATGGCGCTATCGGCCTGCTTCGGCACGGCGGCCCACGAGGGACTGGGATCCGGCCTGACCGACCCGGCGACGCCCGCCGACGCGCTCCCGGCGGTCACGGTCGCGCTTCCGGTCCTGATCGGCGTTCCGGAAGGCGCTCTGCCCGTCGTCCTCGCTGCGCTGTGTGCCGGCCCCGCCGTCGCGATCTGGGTCGTCATTCGGACCCGCACGTGGCTCGGCGGCGTCAGCGGCGACGTCTTCGGGGCGGTCAACGAGCTCGGTCGCGCGCTGGCGCTTCACGCGGGGGTGATCGCGTGGACGATCGCGTAGCCCCGGCCGATCGCGTCTCCGCTCCCCTCCCCGCGATCCTCCTGTGTGGCGGCCGAGGGACCCGACTCGCCGACGCTCCGTCGCCTGCCTCGGTCGACGCGTCGGCTGATCCGACCACCCCAACCGGCGATCCGGCCGACGCGACCACGGTGACCGCGGAAAAACCCCTGGTTCGGGTTGACGACGAACCGATGGTCGACCGAGTGATTCGGGCGCTTCGGCGGTCGGATACCGTTGGAACGATTCACGCGGTTGCGTCGCCCCACACATCGGAGACGCTCGAGCACCTCCGATCGGTCGCCGATCGCGGCGTGGGCGGAGCCGATCGGACGACCCTGACTGCGCTTGAGGGGTCCGGTGACGGCTACGTCGCCGACCTCCAAGCGGCCCTCGCGGACGTCGGCCGGCCGGCGGTCACCGTCGTGGCCGATCTCCCGTTGCTCCGTGCGGAGCACGTCTCCGCGGCGGTCGACCACGCGCGTCGGAACCCCGAGCGCGAATCGCTCACCGTCTGCGTGCCGGCCGCGACGAAACGCGACCTCGGCGTCAGCCTCGACACGACGATGACGGTCGACGGCACGCGGGTGGCGCCGACCGGGCTGAACGTCGTCGGGTGCACGGATGCGGGCGAGGACGTCCGGATCGTCGACGATCCCGCCCTCGCGGTCAACGTCAACCGTCCTGGCGACTTGGCGGTCGCCCGGCGGCGGTCGTGACGGGCGGGAGCTGGGCGGTTTTCGTCCGCCCGTCGCCGCCCGTTGCCTACCGCTGTCGCCCGTCGCCGCCATCCCCGCGAACGGAACCTTTGTGTCCACGGCGTCGGTTCCGGGCGTATGGACCGCGACGCCCTCGCGCGGACCGATCGCGTCCCCCACGGCGGGACGACCGACCGGTCGGTCGTCGACTTCAGCGCGAACACGAACCCGGAATCACCCGCCGGCGTCGCCCCGGTGTACGACGCCGCTCGCGCCGCCGCACGCCGATATCCCTCCGACGGCTACGCTGAGTTCCGGACGGCGGCCGGCGAGTACCTCGGCTGTGACCCGCGACAGGTGATCCCGACCGCCGGCGCGCTCGCCGGCATCCGACTCGTCTGCTCGATCGCGGTCGATCCCGGCGACCGCGTTCTCCTCCCGGAGCCCTCCTTCGGCGAGTACGCTCGGGAGGTCCGACTGCAGGGCGGGACGCCCGAGTTCGTCCCGCACGACGCCGTTCTCGAGGCCGACCCGGCCGGCTACGCGCTCGCGATCATCTGCACCCCGAACAATCCGACCGGCGAACTCCCCGCCCGCTGCGACCGCGAGGCGTTCGCCGCGCGCTGTCGCGCCGCCGACACGCCGCTGCTGGTCGACGAGGCGTTTCTCGACTTCACCGACGCGTCGAGCCTTGCCCCCCAGCCGGGCGTGGTCGTCGCCCGGTCGCTGACGAAGGTCTTCGGACTCCCCGGGCTGCGCGCGGGGTTTCTCGTCGCGACCGGCGAGTGGCGGGATGCCCTGGAGACCGCGCGGCCGGCGTGGGGGCTCTCGACGCCCGCCGCAGCGGTCGGGGCACACTGTCTCGGCAAAACGGCGTTTCTCGAGCGAACGCGCGAGCGCGTCGCGACCGAGCGCGACCGGATGGCCGACCGGCTCGCGTCGCGGTTCGCGGTCCTTCCGTCCGACTCGCCATTCCTCCTCGTCGACGTCTCGGCCGCCGGCGGGGCGGAGATGGCTGTCGACTCCGTCACCGTGGACACGCTGCTCGCGGACGCTCGAGCGGCCGGGTACGCGCTTCGTGACGCCCGCACGTTCCGCACGCTCGAGAGCCACGTTCGGATCGCCGTTCGGCGCCCGGCGGAAAACGACGGCGTCCTCGAGGCGCTCGATGTCTGACCGACGCTCCGATTCACACCGTCCGGCTGTGGGGTCGGATGCCGATTTAGTCTTCGAGACGGCCGTCTCCGACGGCGTCTGTCGGCTGGCACGGCCGGGGACGCGGTTCCTGTCAACCGGCTTCGACGGCGGCCGGCGCGTTGCCGACGCCGCCTACAACGTCACCGTGCCCGAGGGGTTCGACGCCCGCGACCTGCGCACGTACGTCGCGGACCGGCTCGACCGCGCGGGCTTCGAGGGGCCGGTCGGCCCGGATGCCGCTCCGGCCCTCCTCACCGGCGTCGACCAGACTCACGCCCGGATCGCGCGGCGCGGATCGGTCGCAGTCCTCGCGACCGCCGGGCTCTCGAACCCGGCCGCCCTGCCGATCGACGCGGACGTCGTCGGAACCGAAGACGCCGCCGGAACCGGAGACGCCGCCGGAACCGGAGACGCCGCCGGAACCGGAGACGCCGCCGGAACCGGAGACGCCGACGAAACCGCCGTTGGCGAAGCCGCCGTCGACGATCGCGGCCACGCCGGCACGGTCAACCTCGTCGCCGTGACGACGCGGTCGCTCGCGGACGGCGCGCTCGCGAACCTGCTCACGGTCGTCGCCGAGGCGAAGGCGGCGACGCTGCTCGCGTTGACCGGCTTCCCGGGAACGACCTCCGACGCGGTCGTCGTCGCCGACGATCCCGACGGGCAGCCGGCGACCTTTTCGGGAAGCGCCACGCCGGTCGGGCGGGCGACGCGCGTCTGCGTGCGCGACGCACTCGCGGCCTCGCTTCGATCGCGGTATTCCGGCGGATCCGGGGATTCGGAAGGCTTCACTGACGGGATTCCGACCGCCGTCGCGGACGCCGAGCACGGGGTCGTGACCGACGGCTGCGCGGCGGTGAGGTCGATCCCGGAGGCCGACCGTGATCCATATTAATATGCACCGACGTGTACGCCGATCCGGAATGTCACGTCAGTTCCTCGCTGCCGCGCCCCTCCAGGCCTGCAAGCTCGCCGCCGTTCTCGTGACCGTCCTCGCCGCGATCGCGGCACTGACCGGTCTCAGTCCCGTCGGACCGCTTCGGGTCCTCCTGATCGTCGCCTTCATCGGACCGCTCCTCGGCCTCGTGGTGCTCGTGGAGACGCTCGTCGCCGGCTATCGGGCGCTGCTGACGGACGAGGAACCGCTTGGTCGATTTGGCGATCGCCCGGTTTATCTGGTCCTCCGCGTGCTCGAGGTGGTTCTCACCGTGACCGCCGGCGGCGCCTTCGTCGTATTGATCTGGACCCTGCCGGAGAACCTGCCCGGTCCGGGCGCGATCGGCGTCCTGTTCGTCGGCGTCGCGCTCGGACTGCTCGTCCTCGTGGCCGTCCTCGCCCGGACCGTCCTCGAGTACGTCCTCCACCGTCGGACTCCCGATCCCGACGCGGATCCCCAGCCTGCGTCCCGATCCGTCGACACCCGGGAGTGATGCCGAACGGTCCTGATCGCTTGCTCCGTCTCACGCTCGATGGCTGCCGCTCGATCGTTGCACACTTCCTCTCCGGGTCCGACCGCTGCACGCTCATCACCGGATCCGGTCCCGCCACTCCTCACCGATCCGGCCCTCCGCGAGGAGCTTCTCGAGGTGGGCCCGAACGGTCGCGCGGGCGAGGTCGGCCACGCCCGTGAGGTCCTTCTCGTACGCGGCGTCGACCACGGCGTCCAGGTCGCTCGCGCCCGCCTCGACCGCCTCGAGAACTGACGCCTCCCGGTCGAGCCGGTGGTCGATCAGCCGATCGAGGGTCGCCGTGACCGACTCCGTCCCCTCGATGGCGGGGCCGTGTCCGGGATGGATGGCGGCCGGCGCTCGGTCACGGAGCCGGCGGAGGCTCTCGAGGTATGCGCTCAGTCCGCCGCCGCCCGGGCCGACCACGACGCTGCCCTCGGCGACGGCGAGGTCCCCGCAGAGGATCGCCTCGCCCGCTTCAGCGCCTCGGTGGTCCCGGACCGCGAACGCGACGTGGTCGACCGCGTGGCCGGGCGTTTCCAGCGCGATCGGTCCGTCATCCCCGATCGGGTCGCCGTCGGTGAACGTCGCGTCGGGGGCCACTCCGGTCACGTCGGCGAACCGATCGGCGAACGCCTCGGGCGTCCAGACCGTCGCGTCCGAACGATCGGCGTAGTCGGCGACCGCGCCGATGTGGTCGGCGTGCGTGTGCGTGACCGCGACGTGGTCGATCCGCCCCGATTCGGCGAGCCGATCGAGTTCCGGATCCCGGGCGGCGGGGTCGACGAGGAGGTCGTCGACGACGTACGCGTTGGTCGCGCCGCTCGGCGCGCGCGTCGGGACCTCGATGGGGATCCGGTGGACCCGATCCGGCGTGTCGGTCGTGCCGGCCGGTTGATCGTTAGTTGCGCCGGCCGGTTGATCGTTAGTTGCGCCGGACGGCCGCCCGTCGGCCCCGTCTCCAGCCATCGTCAGTCGCTCCTGCCGGCGGCCGGACTTCCGGAGCCCTCACGTCCGGGGATCGTCGCCGGCTCGGACTCGTTGGCGACGCAGTACGCCGAGAGGTCGATCGTGTCGACGGGAACCTCCTCGAGGCTCGCGTGAGGACGCCCCACGACCACGTCGCCCGCAGTGGACTTCGCGATCCCGGGGATCGTCGTCAGCTCGTCCATCGAGGCCTCGTTCACGTCCAGCGGATAGGGCACGCCGGTGACCGACCGGTAGCCGTGGTCGACGACCGCGACGTCGAGCGTCCGGCCGAGCTCGCGCTCGCCGGGGATCCCGACCAGCAGCGCGTAGGTCCCGATCTGTCTGCCGAAGGTCATCCCGTCCTGGTGGTACTCCAGGTGGACGTCGGGCAGGACCGTCCCGCGCGGGGCGACGCGCTCGAGCATCGGGTTGTCGATCGTCTCCCGAACCTCCCGTTTGTATCGCTTGAACTGCCGTTTGTGGTCCTCGGCGATCTCGGCGCCCGTCTCCGACATCTCGGTGCCGGCGAACGCCATCACCTGCCGGATGTTGATCCGGCGGAGCAGCAGCCCCTCGTCGTACACGCGCTGGAGGAATCGTCGGTTGTGCTCGAAGGTCTCCTCGCGCTCCCCCTGCAGCCCGTGCACGAGGTTGATCCCGGGCAGCAGCTTCGGAAGCCGCGGCGAGGCGTTCGGTCCGGCCGAGGGGCCGCGGACGCGGTCGTCGCCCCCGGGCGTCGTCTCGGGCTCGTCGCCCGGCCGCCAGCCGCCCTCCTCGTTGACGACCCGGACGGCCTCCAGACACTCCTCCGCGGAGACGAGCAGGTCGTTCTCCTCCCGGACGACCGGATCGGCGGACTCCAGACCGAACGCCGCCGTGTCCCCGGGCGTGTTGTGCTCGGCGATGATCCGGATCGCCTCCCGGGAGCGCTCCGGATAGTCGACGATCGTCACCGGATTCATGTTGTCGAGGTGCAGCGTCTCCAGGCCCGGCGCGGCCTCGCGAATGCCGCCGTAGAGCCGGCGGAGCGCGTCCGGATTCGGCGCCTCCCCGTCGCCGCCGAACGCGAGGATGTCCGCCTGTCGTCCCAGCCGGAAGTGGTCGACGCCGCGGTTCGAGAGGGCGTCCACTTCCGCGACCACCCCGTCCGCCTCGCGGAACGACGGGTTGCCGTACAGGGGCTCGGTGCAGAACGAGCAGCGGTAGGCACAGCCCCGGGACGTCTCCAGCTCGCAGATGAGGTAGTCGGGGTGGTTCGGATGCTGTTCGACCACGAACGCCCCGCGGCGGGCCCAGCGATCACCCTCCTGCGTCTCGCGCATCCGGTTGCCGAATCCCTCGAGCCCGTTGGCCACGAGGTCGTGGGCGGCCGCCTCGACGTCCCCCTTCGCGACGAAGTCGTAATCGAGGTCGTCGCGCTCGGTCTCCTGGGCGCCGGCGTTCTCCTCGCCGACGCCGAACCGGACCGGACCGCCCAGCAGGGTGACCCCGTCGGCGGTCCAGCCGAGCTCGCGAACCTCGTCCGGCTCCGCCGGCGTGCCGCCGACGTACTTGCCGGGGACGGTCATTCCGCCGACGTAGACGAACAGGTCCGCGTTCGCGACGTCGGCCCGCTTGCGTCGGTCCTCGCGAAGCTCGTCGATCGTGTGGTAGGTGATCGACGATTCCGGCACGCCGGCGTCGACGAGTGCGCCGGCCGTGTAGCGGGGATACGTGGAGAGGTACGGCGGCACGCCGAAGTGCGCCGGCTCGTCCACGTACCCGTCGACGATCGTGACGGCGAGGTCGGCGGGGTCGGCCGGACCCCCGCCGCGCGTGGACGGATCGGTCATGGGTCGTGGTACTCGCCCGAGACGGTAAAACGGCGCGGATGCGTGGTTCGCGTTTGGACGGTCCCCGAATGCCCCCGGGCGCTACTCGGCGCCCGATGACGTCGATTCCGACGCACCTTCGGTCGTCGACGTCGCGGTTCGCGAGCGGTTCGTCCACTTCTTCTCGACGTCGCGGTTCGCGAGGACGACGAGCTCTCCCTCGTCGTCACGGATCCGGGTCTTTCGGAGGCCGATCTCCGTGACCGTCCCCGACACCGAGGCCGTCTCGACGCGGTCGCCCGGGGTAAAATCCGGGTCCTTCAACAGGTAGACGCCGGCGACCGTGTCCGCGATCATCTCCTTCAGCGCGAAGGCGACGCCGAGCCCGATGAACCCGCCGGCCGTCCCGAGGCTGGCCGCCACCTCCCCCAGCCCGACGATCGTCAACAGCGCGAGCGCGGCCCCGAACCAGAGAAACAGCCCGACGACCGCCACCGAAAGGTCCACGATGAGCCGCTCCTCGTCCGGGTAGATCCGGCCGAGTACGGTCCGGGTGATCGTCAGGACGACCCTGATGACGAGGTATGCGAACAGCAGGAAGACAGCCCCCGAGACGATCCGCGGGATCGCGGCGATCAGTCCGTCGACGAACTCGGCGAGGACCCGTCCGCTGATCGATCCGTCGGCCTGGATGAGGGCGTCGAGTGGTGACATATCGCTCCGTTTTCGTCGGGGACCGAAAGTCGTTCGGGAGGACCTCCGGACCGTCGAGGGCGTCATCCGACGCGCCGGGCTGCCGGTTCGCGGACAGTAGCGTTTAGTGACGACCGGGAATAGGTTGGGTATGAACCACGAACCGCCGCCGCAATCGGTATCGCCGTCACCGACGGTTTCGCGGAATGATCGCGATCAGCATCCCGAACGCGAAGGTCCGACGGAGGAGCAATGGTAGACGTCGCGCTCTCGGTCGGCCGCGTCCTCCTCGCGCTGGTGCTCGTGGGATTGAACGGCTTCTTCGTCGCCGCGGAGTTCGCGTACGTTCGCGTCCGTGCGACCGCGGTCGACTCGATGGTCGACCAGGGGAAAACCGGTGCGACGCTGCTGCAGGACGCGATGGAGAGCCTCGACGACTACCTCGCGGTCACCCAGCTCGGCATCACGATCGCCTCGCTGGGGCTGGGGTGGATCGGCGAGCCAGCGGTGGCGGCGCTCATCGAACCGGTTCTCGGCGGCTTTCTGCCGGCCGAGATCGTTCACCTGGTCGCGTTCGCGATCGGGTTCGGCGTGATCACGTTCCTCCACGTGGTCTTCGGCGAACTGGCGCCGAAGACGATCGCGATCGCGCAGGCCGAGCGGATCGCGCTGCTCGTGGCCGCGCCGATGCAGTTCTTCTACTACGTCTTCCTGCCCGGCATCGTCGTCTTCAACGGCACGGCAAACGCCTTCACCAGTCTGATCGGCGTGCCCCCGGCCTCCGAGACCGACGAGACGCTCACCGAACGCGAACTCCGGATGGCGCTGTCCCACGCCGGTGCGGAGGGCCACGTCGCCGCCGAGGAGGTCGAGATGATCGACCGCGTCTTCGAGCTCGACGACGTCACCGTTCGTGAGGTGATGGTCCCTCGTCCCGACGTCCGGACCGTGACGGACGACCTCACGATCCCGGCCCTGCGGTCGGTGATCGTGGACGCCGGACACACCCGATACCCGGTCGTGGACGCCGACGACCCCGACCAGGTCGTCGGCCTCGTGGACGCCAAGGACGTCCTCCGCGCGACCGAGACCACGGGAGCGACCGACGCGGGGCCGACCGCGGGCGACATCTCCCGCGACATCCACGCCGTCCCGGAGACCACCGACGTCGCCACGCTCCTGTCGGACCTGCAGGGCCGCAACGTCCAGATGGCGGCCGTGATCGACGAGTGGGGCGTCCTCGCGGGTATCGTCACCATCGAGGACATCGTGGAGGTCGTCGTCGGCGACATCCGCGACGAGTTCGACGTCGCCGGCGACGAGTCCGAACCCGGACTCGAGCGCCGCGAGGACGGCTCGATCGCGGTCGACGGCGGGGTCACGATCGCCGCGGTCAACGCGGAACTCGGGACCGACCTCGACCACGACGCGGTCGAAACGATCGGCGGGATCGTGTTATCGCAGCTCGACCGCCAACCCGCGGTCGGCGACCGCGTCACGCTCGCCGGCTACGACTTCGAGGTGACCGACGTCGAGGGAATGCGCGTCTCGACGGTCGTCGTCCGGCCCGAGGGAGACGAGTCGGGTCCGGAGTCGGACGACGGCTCGGATTCGGGAGCGAACGACGGCGCGGGAGAGGACTCGGATTCGGGAGCGAACGACTCGACGCGGGCGGACGACCCACGCGGGGATTCGCCGGACGACTCGCCGGACGATTCGGAAGTCGGAACCTGAAACGGGTTACTCCGCGTCGTCGGGTTCCACGGTCGACTCCTCCTCGGTCACGCGGACCGATCCCTCGGCGGTGTCCTTCGGGATCCTGACCTCGAGCGTTCCCGACCGTGTGAGGGTCGCGTCCGCCCCGGTCGGCGTCACCTCGGCGTCGGCCGGCAGCGTGGCCGACCCCGCGAGCTCCCGACCGCGGCCGGGGAAGACCCACTCCAGTTCGTCTCGCTCCTCGCGGTCACGCTCCAACCGCACCTCGACGGTCCGGTCGACGAACCGGACGTCGACGTCCGCACCGCGAACGCCGGGCGCGTCGAAGACGACGATGTAGGCGTCGGGGCCCTCGAGCAGGTCGTGATCGAGGGGTCGACGCTCCTGGATCGATCCCCAGCCGCGACCGACTCGTTCGAGCGCGCTCCGGAGGGCCGTGCGGCCGACGCCGAGCACCCCCGTCATCTCACACCTCGATGAGCGAGAGGTCCCGGCCGCCGCAGTAGGGACAGCGGAGGTCCTCGACGGTGTGGTCCTCCGGGACGTCGTAGGTGTAGTGGTTCTCGAACATGTCGAGCTCGCAGTCCGGGTCGTCGCAGGTGATCTCCTTGGTCGCGGGCATATCCGTCGATTGGGTCGCCGCCGGCTTAAGGACGGTGGAGCCGGCGTCATTCAACTCCTGCACGCGCTCGCGGACCGTCACCGACGTCGCCGACGATCGGACCACCGTGCGGGGAGCGCCGCCGGGGACGTTCGTTCCGTGGTACCACTCGTCTCCCGATAACCGGCGTCTCACCCGGTGACGCGTCCGTCACCTCCAGGAACCGTTATCCGGATCGCGTCCCTATGAGCGCGTATGAACCAACTCGTGAACGGCGAGTGGCGGACCGACGCCTACGAGACGACCGACGAGTCGGGCGCCTTCGAACGGCAGACCACCACGTTCCGGAACTGGATGGTCGGGTCGGAGATCCCCGCCCACGTCGACGCCGAGCCCGACGAGCGCTTCGAGCCGGAGCCGGGGCGGTATCACCTCTACGTTTCCTACGCGTGTCCGTGGGCCCACCGGGCCCTTCTCGCGCGGTCGATCCTCGGGCTCGAGGACGTCATCGACGTCTCGGTCGTCGACCCCTGGCGTGGCGAGGACGGCTGGCAGTTCACGCCCGAAAAGGAGGGGTGTACCCCCGACCGCGTCCACGGCAGCGACTACCTCCGGGAGCTGTACGTCCGCGCGGACCCCGACGCGACCTGCCGGGTGACCGTCCCGGTCCTCTACGACACCGTCGAGGACACCATCGTCAACAACGAGTCGCGCGAGATCCTCCGGATGCTCGATACGGCCTTCACCGACCTCGGGAACGGCCGCCGCCTCCTCCCCGAGGACGACGAAGCCATCGAGCGCGTCGACGAGATCATCACGGCCATCTACGAGCCGATCAACAACGGCGTCTACCGCGCCGGCTTCGCCACCTCCCAGTCGGCCTACGACGAGGCCATCGACGAGCTCTTCGACGCGCTCGACCACTGGGACGAGGTGCTGGCCGATAGTCGGTTCCTCGCCGGCGACGAGCTCACCGAGGCCGACCTCTGTATGTTCACCACCCTGATCAGATTCGACCACGTCTACCACACCCACTTCATGTGCAACGTTCGGGCGATCCACGAGTACGAGCACCTCTGGCCGTACCTGCGCGACCTCTATCAGCTGCCCGGCGTGGCCGAGACCGTCGACCTGGACCACATCACGGAACACTACTACACGACCCATCCCGACGTCACTCCCTCCGGGATCATCGCCCGCGGCCCGGACCTCGACTTCGAGGCTCCCCACGATCGGGAGCAGCTCGCCGACGATCGGACGCCGGTCGAACCGGTCGAGGCCGAGTAACGATCGAGCCGAGTAACGATCGAGCCGAGGACCGGTCGTTTTCGTCCGGGGCGCTATCGGTCGTTTTCGTCCGGGTCCGTTTCGTCCGCTTTTCGCGCGTCCGTTTCGTCCGCCTCATCCGTGTCCGTTCTCACCTCATCCTCGTCCGCGAACGATCCCCGTCGGATCGCCGCCTCGGCGGCGGCGAGCGCCTCCTCGCGGTCGAAGGAGTCGATGACGTACGCCAGCTCCTCCGGCGGCGCGTCGGCCAGCCGGCGGGCGTGGTGGGTGATGTTGGGCACCGCCCGGAGGACGTTGTCGATGATCGGCACCGTCGCGGCCCGCGCCGACCGGGAGCCGGGATTCAAGTCGATCACGATCTCCGTCTTCCCGGTCTCCCCGAGCGCCTCGGCGCGGTCCCCGTCCTCCAGGGGGACGAGCACGACGTCGGCGGCGCCGATCCCGTCGGCGTCGACCGTCGCGCGCTCGTGGGACAGCCCCGGGATCCGGCCGTCGGCAGTCAATCCCTTGACCTCCTCAGCTCCGTGATCGCGGAGATGGGCGGCGATCCGCTCCATCCGCTCGGTCGTGCGGTTGAACAGGTTGACCTCGATGTCGGCCCCGGTCGTCGCCGCCAGCTCGACGATCGCCTCGGGCACGAGGGCGGCGACGTTCCCGTTGACCGAGAGCACGGGATGGTCGGCGGCGAGCAGGTGGGCGGCCGCGGCGCGTTCGGCGTCGCCGGCCGACGGGATCGTCTCCTCGCCGAGCAGGTAGTCGAAGGCCTCGCCGCGCCCTTGCGCGATCAGGCCCTGTCTCGAGGTGATCCCCTCGTCGACGCCCGCCTCGATCCGGTGTCGCGTCAGCAACGACTCGTATCGCGGGTGATCCTCGGGGATCTCGGCGTCGGTCATACCCCGGCTTCGGGGACCGTCGTTTAAAAGTGTTCCATCGATCGTGGCGATCGTCACTCGCCCGCCCGGTCAGCGAAGCCCCTCGTCGTTCCGAGTTCGGTCAGCGAAGCCCCTCGACGTCACGAAACGTCCCGCGGACGGACCCGGGCGTCGCGTACGGGCCGCCCTCGACGCGGTGATCGGGGATCACCAACGGCGCCGGATTCTCGTTCAGCGCCGCCCGCACGAACTCGAGGTCCTCCGGGTCGTTGTCGTCCCGACCGGCCAGCCGGGTGAGCCGGCTGAGCGACGCCGATTCGCCGTACGGCAGGTTCCGGGCCGCCTCGAGGACCTCGCGGCGGTCGGTCGGAAGGGTGAGGCCCAGATCGACGTCCGCGAACGACTCCTCTTCCCCGGCCAGGTACGCGTCGATCCGGTCGAGCAGCTCGTGATCCTCCTCGGCGTCCTCGGGGACGTCGGCCGGGAACGAGACGGAGATGACGTGGCCGCTCGCGAACCCCACCTCGACGGCCCGGTCGAGGGCCGAGTACGAGCGCGCGTAGACGCCCGTCGTCCCGCCGAAGCTCACCATCTCGACCGCCTCCGGTCCGGCCGCCCTCGATTCGACCGCGGTCGCCGTCCGTCGTTCCGGTCGGACACCCTCCGCCGTTCGTCGCTTCGGTCGCGATTCTCACGACGGTCGATCGATCTCATAGCCGTTCGTACGGCGTCCGTTTATAAGGGGTTTCGCTTTCATTTATATAAAACCGAGCTCGACGGCCGGCTTCGCCGAATGAAAAACGCCACCGCCGACCGTGTCCGCTCCTCGCCGGGTGCGCAAGCCTTATGAACAGATACGTACATTAGTGATCAGTAATGGACGATGGGATGAAGGACGATGGGATGAACGATCTCGCGCCGGCGGTCCGGTCGATCCTGGAGGCGTCCGCGTCTCGATCGGGCGGCGACGGACGCATCGACGTCGACCCCCGCGATCTCGAGGCGGCGTTCGCGGCGGCCGAACCCGACGGAACGCCGGTGATCGCGGAAGTCAAGCCGACCAGTCCAACCACCGATGGAACACGCGAGGACGACCCGGTCGATCTCGCGACGCAAATGGTCGCGGGCGGGGCGGCCGCGCTCTCGGTGTTGACCGAACCCGAGCACTTCGGCGGGTCGACCGGGACGCTCGAGCGCGTTCGCGAGGCGGTCGACGTCCCCGTTCTTCGCAAGGACTTCCTCGTGCACGAGGGGCAGCTGGATGCCGTCGCCAGCGACGTCGTCCTGCTGATCGCCCGATTCCTCGGCGACGACCTCGAGCCGATGCTCGCGGCCGCTCGCGACCGCGGCTTCCAGGTTCTCGTCGAGGTCCACGACCGCGCGGAACTGGACCGGGCGATCGCCGCCGGGGCGCGTTTCGTCGGCGTCAACAACCGCGATCTGGCGAAGCTCGAGGTCGACCTCGGGACCTTCGAGGACGTCGCGCCCCAGGCTCCCGAGGACGTCACCCTGATCGCGGAAAGCGGCGTCACGACCGCCGCGGACGCGCGCCGGATGCGCGCGGCCGGCGCGGACGCGCTGTTGATCGGGAGCGCCATAATGGACGGGGACGTTCGTTCGAACGTCCACCGATTCGTGACCGCCGACGCCAGCACCGACGCCAGCGCAAACGACGCCGATGCTTGCGAGACGACCGACGCCGATGCTGGCGGAACGATCGACGACAGCACCGCAACCCGCACCGTCGCCGACGAGTGATGTGCGGCGACGACGCCATTCGAACGCCAACCCTCACGATGATCGAACCCACAGCCACCCTATGAGCGAGATGACACCGACCACCGACGACGAGGAGACGAAGCGATCGACCGCGATGAATCCGGCCGATCCGGCCGACCCGACCCCGGTCCCCGGCGAGACTGACGGGAAGTTCGGCCGCTACGGCGGCCAGTACGTTCCCGAGGCGCTGATGCCCGCGATCGAGGAGCTGACCGACGCCTACGAGCGGTACGTCCTCGAGAACCAGGACGGCTTCATGGACGAGTTCCGCCGCTGCCTCCGGGAGTTCGGCGGGCGCCCGACGCCGCTCCAGCACGCCGAGCGCCTCTCCGATCGGTACGACCGGGACGTCTATCTGAAGCGGGAGGACCTGCTCCACGGCGGCGCGCACAAGCTCAACAACGCGCTCGGGCAGGTACTGCTGGCGAAGTATATGGGCAAAGAACGGGTCATCGCGGAGACCGGCGCCGGCCAGCACGGGACCGCCACGGCGATGGCGGCCGCCCACCTCGACATGCCCTGTGAGGTGTACATGGGCGAACGCGACATCAACCGCCAGCGGCCCAACGTCTTCCGAATGACGCTCAACGGGGCGACGGTGACCCCGGTAACGGCCGGCCGCGGCACGCTCAAGGAGGCGATCTCCGAGACGATGCGCGACTGGGCGGGGTCCGTCGAGGACACCCACTACGTCATCGGCAGCGTCGTCGGACCGCATCCCTTCCCGGCGATGGTCCGTGACTTCCAGTCGGTCGTCTCGGAGGAGGCGCGCCGGCAGGCGCTGGAGACGATCGGCGAACTTCCGACCGACGTGGTCGCGTGCGCCGGCGGCGGCTCGAACACGATGGGCTCGTTCGCCGCCTTCCTCGAGGACGAACGCGTCTCGTTACACGCCGTCGAGGCGGGCGGCGCGGATCTCTCGATCGACGAGGCGGCGGGCGTCGCGCCCAACTCGGCGTCGCTGTACGCCGGCGAGGAGGGCGTCCTCCACGGCGCGCGCACGAAGCTGCTCCAGGACGCACACGGCCAGATCGTCGAGAGCCACTCGGTCTCAGCCGGACTCGATTACGCCGGCGTCGGCCCCGAGCTCGCGCACCTCGTCGATGAGGGACGCGTCACCCCGGCCGCCGTGGACGACGACCAAGCGCTGGAGGCGTTCCATCTCCTCTCGCGCACCGAGGGGATCATTCCGGCGCTCGAGTCCGCTCACGCGCTCGCGTACCTCGAGGACGTTGCGGGCCCCGACGCCGACGCAGACGCCGGGGGCGGGAACGGGACGGCCGATCAGGAGGCGGACGCGCTCGGCGAGACGGTGGTCGTCACCGTCTCCGGACGCGGCGACAAGGACCTCGAAACCGTGATTGAGGAGACCGCCGACCGCGACATCGACGGCGCGCCGGACATGTCCGCGTTCACGGGGGGGATCTAGATGACGGAGCCGACGGCCGACCGGGAGACCGATGTCGCCGCGGCGGACCGCGAGGCGGAGGCCGTGACGGCCGACCGGGAGACCGACGCCGCGACGGCGACCGGCAACAGCGAGGCGATCGCGCGGGCGTTCGCGGACGGCCCGGCGTACGTCCCGTACCTCGCGGTCGGCGACCCGGACTACGAGTCCTCCCTCGAGTACGTCGAGGCGCTCGAGCGCGGCGGCGCCGACCTCATCGAGCTCGGGCTGCCCTTCTCGGAGCCGATCGCTGAGGGGCCGACCATCCAGGGTGCCGTCGTCCGCGCGCTCGAGGGCGGTATGACCCCGGACCGCTTCTTCGAGTTCGTCGAGGACCTCGACGTCGACGTTCCGCTCGTCTGTATGACCTACTACAACCTCATCTACCAGTGGGGCGATGCGGAGGGACCGCGTCCGTTCGTCGAGCGCGCCGCCGACGCGGGGTTGGAGGGATTCGTCGTGCCCGACCTCCCGGCCGAGGAGGCCGATCCCCTGCGGGACGCCTGCGACGAGTTCGGCCTCGATCTGGTGTTCATCGTCGCCCCGACCACCGAGGGCGACCGACTCGACCGGATCATGAGCCGGGTCTCCGGATACGTCTACGTCCAGGCCCGGCTCGGAACGACCGGCGCACAGGACGACGTCTCGGACCACACGGCGGCCAGCCTCGACCGGCTTCGGGAGTACGACGTCCCGAAGGCGGTCGGGTTCGGGATCTCGTCGGGCGAACACGCCGAGCGGATCGTCGAGGCCGGCGCGGACGGGATCATCGTCGGGTCGGCGCTGGTCGACATCGTCGCAGCGGGCGTCGAGTCGGACCGCTCGACCGAGGCGGTCGCCGACCAGCTCGAGTCGCTCTCGCGGGAGCTCGTCGAGGGCGCCGACCGCGGTTATCAGGCGCGGTCGTCGGTCGCCGACTCGCGCTGACCGGTCTCGTGGTCGACAGCGGACTCGCGCTGACGGCCGACGTCACCGCGGACTCGCGCTGACCGCAGCCGCGATCGACCATCGATCGTGCTGACGCGTCCGCAACCGACCGCGCTTTCGCAGTTTTCAAGCACCGAGAGCACGACCCTTCGGCAATGACACGCACCGTCTGGGTCAAGGCCGACGACGCGGTCGGCGACTGGGAGCAGCGAAAGCGCCGGATCACCGCCGGAATCGAGGCCGGGGTCGACTGGGTGCTCGTCGACGAGAGCGACGTTCCGCGGGTACGGGAGCTCGGTGACGTGAACGTGGCGGCGTTCCGCGCCGACGCCGACGTCGTCGACGAGGCCGAGCCCGAGGACGACGCGGACGCGGCCCGCGCCGACGCCTACATCGTCGGCAAGGACGGCGAGGGCGACGGGACGATCTCGATGCCGGAGGACCTCTCGGGGTCCGCCGACCTGTCGACGCTCCGCCGCCGTGACGACCGGGCGCAGGGCGTGTACACCAGGATCCTCGACGAGCGGTACGAAGCGTTCGCCGAGGCGGCCGCCGCGGACGCCGAGTACACGATCGTGGTCGGCGAGGACTGGACGATCATCCCGCTGGAGAACCTGATCGCCCGCGTCGGCGAGGAGACCCACCTCGTCGCGGGCGTCACGTCGGCCGCGGAGGCGCAGACCGCCTTCGAGACGCTGGAGTCCGGCTCCGACGGCGTGCTCGTCGACGCCGACTCGCCGGACGCGATCCGCGGCGCCGTCGAGGCTCGCGACGCGGCCGAGCGGGAGCGGCTCGAGCTCTCGTACGCGACCGTCACCGAGGTCGAACAGGCCGGGATGGCTGACCGCGTCTGCATCGACACCGGGAGCCTGATGGACCACGACGAGGGGATGCTCGTCGGCTCGATGTCGCGCGGGCTCTTCTTCGTCCACGCCGAGACCGCCGAGAGTCCCTACGTCGCCTCGCGGCCGTTCCGGGTCAACGCGGGCGCGGTCCATGCCTACGTCCGAACCCCGGACGGCGGAACGAAGTACCTCGCCGGGCTGAAGTCGGGCGACGAGGTCCAGGTCGTCGACACGGAGGGGCGCACACGGGAGGCGATCGTCGGCCGCGTGAAGATCGAGAAGCGGCCGATGTTCCGCGTGGAGGCGGAGGTCGAGACCGACGACGGCGTCGACCGCGTCGAGACCCTGCTGCAGAACGCCGAGACGATCAAGGTCGCCACCAGCGAGGGTCGGACCGCGGTCACCGACCTCGAGGCGGGCGACGAGATCGCGCTCTACTACGAGGACGTCGCGCGCCACTTCGGCGAGTCGGTCGAGGAGAGCATCATCGAGAAGTAACGTCCGCCGCCGGACGACGTGTGGGCCGGTTCAGCTCACTTCAGTTCATTCGACCGGCCAGTATTCCCGGTGGCGGGCGACCGCCTCGTCGATCCACTCTTCGACCAGGTCGGTCGGCTCGTCGAGGAACGTGAAGGGATCGCCGGTCCCGTACCCTTCCAGTTCGACCGTCCGATCGAGAACGCCCTCGAAGACGCCCAGCGTGGCGAACGAGAGGTGCGAAGGCTGGTAGCCGCCCTCCTGGATCAGCGCCAGCGCGCCGTCGGCCGTCTCGTCGGCGAGCCGCCGGACGCGGGCGCCCATCTCGCGGAACCCCGCTCGAGTCACGATGTTTCGTCCGTTCATGTCCGAGGGTCCGGCGTCCTGTCCGGCGCTGACGAGCAGCAGGTCCGGGTCGAACTCCGCGACGACCGGTTCGACGATCCGGTCGAAGACGGCCTCGTAGCCGCGGTTCCCGGTGCCCGGCGGCAGCGGAACGTTGACGGTGTATCCCTCGCCGTCGCCGGTGCCGACCTCGTCGAGCGATCCCTCCTGGGGGTGGTACTCGGGATGCCAGGAGCCGTGGTCGTTGTGTGCGCTCACGAACAGCACGTCCTCGCGGTCGACGAACGCTTCCTGGGTCCCGTTGCCGTGGTGGACGTCCCAGTCGACGATCGCGACCCGGTCGGCCGCGACGTCGGCGGGGCCGTCGTCGGCCAGCGCCGCCTCGGCCGCCAGCGCCGCGTTGTTGAGGAAACAGAACCCGTCCGCGCAGTCGGGTTGGGCGTGGTGACCGCTCGGGCGGCAGAGGGCGTACGGGAGGGGGGCCTCGGGTCCGGATACGGGGCTCGGTTCATCGAGCGCGTGCCCGGCGGCGGCGATGGCGGCGCCGGCCGACACCCGGGCGGCGTCGTAGGTGTGCTCGTTCATCCCGGTCGTCGTGTCCTCGATCCGGCCGCCGCCGTCGGCACAGAACGCCTCGAGCCAGTCGAGGTAGTCGGGGTCGTGAACGCGTTCGAGCGCGGTCCGGCTCGCACGCGACGGCGAGACGGTCTCGGCGACGTCGTCGAAGGCGTGGTCGATCATCGCCCGGACGTTCTCGACGCGCTCCCGGCGGTCCGGGTGCACCTCGGGGGTCGCGACGATGGGCGTGTCGGGGAACTTGAAGGCGCCCCTCGGCGGTTCGTGGTCGAGCATGCGGTCGTCCCAGTAGACGGTGATGTCGGCTGTCATCGGTGGTATGGTGTCGTGTGTCGTAGTCGATATTCGTTCCGTCGATGTGGTGGCGTCGGTTCGGCCGCCGCGACGTGATCGAATCGGTCGTTGCGACGCGATCGAACCGGCCGCCGCGGCGGATTCGGGCCGTTGCCGTGATGCGGCCGGACCGACCATCGTACCGTGACCGGACCGACCGCCGTCGGATTACTCCTCGATCCCGCAGTACTCGACGGCGATCGCGGCGATCGTCGCCGCGGCCTCGAGCAGCGAGGGGACCGTGGTGTGTTCGTCAGCACCGTGGAGGTTCGCTCCCTCGGGACCGACCGAGACGGCGTCCACGTCGTAATACAGCGGGTAGAACCGCTCGTCGAGGCCGGCGTTGCCGCCGACGAACGAGCCGGAGCGGCCGGTGACGTCCTCGCCCACACGCTTCGCGAGCGTCGCGATCTCGCCGCTCGGGTCGACCTCGTGGGGCTCGGCCTGCCAGCCGAACCACTCGACCTCGGGCGGATGCTCGGCGAGCCACTCGTCGTTCGCCGCCGCCTCGGCGACGGCGTCCTCGATCTGTGCGCGGACCTCGGCGCGGGTCTCGCCCGGCGGCCAGCCGATCCGTCCCTGGAGGACCGCCCGCGAGGGGAGCGTCGAGGGCCAGTCCCCGGCCTCGATCGTCCCGACGTTGAGGTTCGTGACGTTCCCCTCGAGGGAGGGGTTCGCCCGGTAGGCCGGCTCGTAGTCGATCCGCGCCTTCCGCTCGGCATCGAGCTCCTCGAGAGCGCGGTAGACCGTGGCGGCGTTGCCGATGGCGTTGACGCCCTCGTGGCCCCACGCCGCGTGGACGCTCTTGCCCGGCACTATCACGCGGAAGTACATCACGCCGGCGCTGGCGACGCCGACGTTCGGCACGCCGAATGGCTCGGCGATGACCGCCGCGTCGGGAACGTAGCCCCGCTCGAGGACCGCCAGCGCCCCGCCGACGCCGCCGTCCTCCTCCTCGATGACCGACTGGAAGAGGAGGTCGCCGCCGAGGTCGACCCCGAGCTCGTCGAGCGTCTCCATCGCGATCAGGGTCGCCGCGAGTCCGCCCTTCATGTCCGCGACCCCGCGGCCGTAGAGGGTCTCACCCTCCTGCGTCAGCGACCACGGCTCGCGGTCCCACTCCGCCTCCGTCACGTCGACCACGTCGATGTGGCCGCCCAGCGTGAGCGTGGGTCCGTCGCCACCCTCGCGGCGGGCGACGACGTTCGGTCGTCCCTCGTAGCCGTACTCCTCGTAGGAGGAGGTCTCGAAGTACGCCTCGTGGTCGGCCAGGTCGTCGGCCGACGGCTCGAAGACGTCGGGCTCGAGGCCCATTGCCTCGAGCCGGTCGATGATGACCTCCTGGGCGGGCGCCTCGTCGCCGGTGACGGTCGGCGCCTCCACGAGGTCGCCGACCAGGTCGATGAGGTCGGATTCGTTCGATTCGATCGCGTCGGTGAGCGTGTCCTGAGTCGTCATTGCGTGTGTTCGGTGTCGGTGTGGGTCTCGAGTGATTCGGCGTGGGCTCGAGTGATGCCGTCCCGGCATCGTGGTCGGTCGTCGATACGTCTCGCGCTTCGGTCCGGAGTTTTCCTCAACCGGTTACGTTCGACCGGGAGATCCGTCGTCACCCGGCCACTGCCGACCGGGTGCTTCATCCCGGCCACTGCCGACCGGGTGCTTCGTCTCCGGCCACTGCCGACCGGATGCTTCGTCTCCGGCCACTGCCGACCGGATGCTTCGTCTCCGGCCGATCACTCCCGCTCGAACAGCTCGCGGAGCCGGTCCCGTGGGTCGAGCGAGCTGTCGGCGAGCCCGTTCGGGAAGTAGATCGTCACGACGATCAGCATCGCGCCCCAGATGACGAGCCGGAGCTCTCCGAGGTCACGGAGCCCCTCGTTGAGCCCGAAGACGATCACCGCACCGAAGATCCCGCCGCCGATCGTCCGGAGGCCGCCGATGATTCCCATCGCCATGAACTCGATCATCCGGTTGACCTCGATCATCGGGGGCGAGATGATCAGGACGGTGTATATCTGCAGTCCGCCGGCGACGCCGGCGATGGCGGACCCGACGACGAACCCGACGAGCTTGTATCGCGGGACGTTGTTCCCCAGCATCCGTGCCGCGTCGGGGGCCTCGCGGATCGCCCGCGCGACGAGGCCGAACCGGTTGACCAACAGCCCGTACTGGACGACCAGCAGGACGACCACGAGCACGAACACGAAATAATACAGCGCGAGGCGGTTTCCGCCGAACAGCGACGGGAATCCCGTGTATCCGGTGGGCCCGCCGGTGAGCTCGCGGAAATGGATCGTCAACCGGTAGACGATCTCCGCGAACGCGAGCGTCGCCATCCCGACGTAGGCGCCGGAGAGGCGCAACACCGGAAGGGCGATCGGGATCGCGAAGATCCCTGCGACGACGCCGCCGAGCAGCACCGCCAGGACCGGATGCACGCCCGCCTGGCCGGCGAGCAGGGCGGTCGCGTACGCGCCGATCCCGTAGAGCGCGGCGTGCGCGAAGCTGAACATCCCGAAGTAGCCGGCGATGAAGATCCAGCTCGTGACCACGAGGATCGCGATGATGAGCTGCGTCAGCAGGTCGAGGGTGTAGCCCCCGACCAGTTGCGGCGCCAGCAGCGCCAGCAACGCCAGCACCGCGAAGACGACCCCGTTTCGCGATCGGGCGTCCTCGACGAGCCGGTCGCCGGTCCGGGCGATCCCGGACCGGAGCGTCTCGAGCACAGTCATTCGAGATACCCCCCGATACCGTCGGGATACGCGACGAGCACGACTATCATGATCGTGAAGAGGATGACCATCGCCATCTGGCTTGACACCCAGATGATGCTGATGCTGCGAACGACCGCCAGTCCCATCGCCGCCAGCAGCGTTCCGCGAACGCTCCCGAGTCCGCCGACCATCACGACGACGAACGAGAGGAGGAACGGGTACCATCCCACGGAGGGATAGACCGCGAACAGCGGGGCCAACAGGACGCCGGCAAGTCCCGCGAGCGCGGCGCTGATACCGAAGGTGATCGCGTACACGCGGTTCGGGCGGACGCCCATCAACAGGGCCGTGTCGTGGTCCTGTGAGACGGCGCGGATGGCCAGTCCGAGTTCGGTTCGCGAGATGACGACGAAGAGCAGTCCGAGCGCGACGAGCGAGATGATGAAGATCAGCACGCGCTGTGCGCTCAGCGTGATCCCGGCGACGTTCCAGATCACGTCGGTGAACCGCGGGAACGACTGGCGTTGTGAGCCGATCCAGACGATGAACGCGTTCTCGAGGAAGAACGCGAGCCCGAGCGTGACGACCATCGACGGGATCCCGAACTCCTCGCGGTCACGGAGCGGTCGGATGAGCACCACCTCGGTCACGTAGCCGAGCGCGAACACCACGAGCCCGGCGGCGACCACCGCCGCAACGAGACTTCCCGTCGCGCCGAGCGTGAAGAAGCCGACGAAGCCGCCGACCATGAACATCGCCCCGTGGCCGAAGTTCAACACGCGCGCGACGCCCCAGATGAGCGTGAGACCGACGGCGATCAGCGCGAGCTGGCCGCCGAACAACAGTCCGTTGACGATCTGCTGCGCGAGCAGGGCGACGCTAACCATCGGTTACCTCCCGCCCCGGCGTCCTCCGCCGGAACACGGTGCGGTTCGTGGGTGTCGGTGCCACCGTCATCCGTGTCGTTCTCCGATGTACATCTCCATTATGTCGTCCTCGTTCCGCAGGGACTCGGTATCGCCCTCGTACTCCAGCCGTCCCTGGTCGAGGACGTAGACGTACTCGGCGATCTCGAGCACCCGTCGGACGTTCTGTTCGATGATGAGCATGTCCCGACCGCGTTCCTTCAGGGCCGCTATCTGCTCGAAGACGTCGTCGACCAGGTGGGGCGCCAGTCCCGCGCTCGGCTCGTCCAACAGGAGGATGTCGGGATCGGGCATCATCGCCCGGCCGAACGCGACCATCATCTGTTGTCCGCCGGAGAGGTCCCCGGCCTGCTGGGAGCGCTTCTCCTCGAGGACGGGGAACATGTCGTAGACCTCCTCGTACTGTCGGTCGAGCAGGTCATCGTCGTCGATCAGGTAGCCGCCCATCCGGAGGTTCTCCTTGACGGTCATGTCCGGGAAGACGCTGCCGCCCTGCGGGAGCATCACGACGCCGCGTTCGAGGACCTCCCGTGGATGGTCGTTCGTCACGTCCTCGCCCCGTATCGTGATCGTGCCGTCCCAGACGTCGACCATCCCGAGGATGGCCTTCATCATCGTGGATTTGCCGGACCCGTTCGGGCCGATGACGCAGTTCACGCGGTCCTCAGCGATCGTCGCCGAGAGGTCGTGGAGGACCTGGTTCTCGCCGTACCCGGCGTCGACGCTGTCGAGTTCGATGAGGCTCATCTCAGGTCCCCCCGAGGTAGGCCTCACGGACCTTCTCATCGTCGCGAATCTCCTCGAAGGTTCCCGAGGCGATGTTGCGACCGGCGTTCATCACGACGACGCGTTCACACAGTTCACTTATCACGGACATGTCGTGTTCGATGACGAGGATGGCGGTTCCCCCCTCGTTGATGCGGCGGATGTCCTCGATGATGTCGTCCATCAACGCCGGATTAACGCCCGCCGCGGGCTCATCCAGCAGGATGAGGTCCGGTTCGAGCATCAGCACGCGGGCGAGCTCGAGCAGCTTCTTCTGGCCACCGCTGAGCTCGTCGGCGCGGTTCTCCCGCACTTCCTCGAGGTGAAGCTCCTTGAGCAGTCGCTCGATGCGCGCCTCCTGTTCGGTCGGTCCACACGAGACGTTCGGCACGAGCAGGTTCTCGTAGACCGAGAGGCGGCCGAACGGCTTCGATATCTGGAACGTTCGCCCGATCCCGCGCTTCGAGACCGCGTCGGGCGAGGCGCCCGTGACGTCCTCCCCGTTGAGGGAGACCGTCCCCTCGTCCGGGTCCAGGAATCCGGTGATGAGGTTGAGCGTGGTCGTTTTTCCGGCCCCGTTGGGCCCGATCAGGCCGACGAGCTCGCCCGCCTCGATCGCCAGGTCGAGCCCGTCGACCGCGACGATGCCGCCGAACCGTTTCGTCACGTCGTCGACTGAGAGTACTGTGGTCATCGGTCACCTCCGATCGCCGTCGGGGGGTACGCATTCGCCCAGGGATTCGCGTCCTCGATCGCCGCTGCCGCCGTGACGACCTCGCGGTCAGCCAGCCGGTCGCCGACCACCTGCATCCCGATCGGGAGCCCGTCGTCGTCGAACCCGGCCGGGATCGAAGCGGCGGGGTGACCGCTGAGGTTCAACGGCCAGGTGAGCGTCCAGCCGTGCATCCGGTGTACGGACTCGCCGTCGACGGTCGGCTCCGTGACGTCGAGTTCGAACGCGGTTCGCCCGAGCGTCGGCGTCACGAGGACGTCGACGTCCGCAAGCGCCGTCGTGATCGCATCGTATACCGCCGTCCGTCGGCGGCGCGCCGTCGAAAGCGTCGTCGTATCGATCTCGAGCCCGGCCCGGATCCGCGACCGGACCTCGGGCGTTATCGGCTCGTCGGTCGCCAGCAGGTCGACGTCGGCGTCGCGCTTGAGGTTCTCGTACAGGCCGACGTATCGGGACTGGAGGATCCACTCGATCGCGTCGTGGCGCTCCTCCCAACTTCCCTCGAAGTGGATATCGATCTCCTCGACGGTCGCGCCGGCCGCCGAAAGCTCATCGAGGGCGGATTCGACCGCGCTCGAGACGGCGTTCGAGACGACGAAATCGCCGAAGGTCGGCGAGTAGCCGATCCGGAGGTCGGAGAGGTCGATCCCGTGATCGGCCGCCTCGCGGTAGGACCACTCCGGCTCGGGAAGTCCGTACGGGTCGCTCGCGTCGGGACCCGCCATCGCCTCGAGCATCAGCGCCGCGTCCGAGACGGTGCGGGCGATCGGTCCGAAGAACGTGTACGGGAGGATCTCCTGAAACGCGTCGGATCGAACCGGGCCCGCGGGCACGCGCCCGAAGTCCGGAAGCAGCCCGACCACGCCGCAGGCGCTCGAGGGGATCCGGATCGACCCGGCCGCGTCCGAGCCGAGCGCGATCGGGGCCAACCCGGCGGCGACCGCCGCCGCGCTGCCGCCCGAGGACCCGCCGGTCGTCCGGCTCGGGTCCCACGGGTTCCCCGAGGCGCCGAAGACGGGGTTGTCCGTCATCGTCTTTCGGCCGAACTCGGGCGTGTTCGTCTTTCCGAGGATTATCGCTCCCGCCTCACGGAGCCGGGAGACGACCACGTCGTCCTCCTCGGGGACGTGGTCGGCGAAGGCTGGCGAGCCGAACGTGGTCCGCACGCCCGCGACGTGATTGAGATCCTTGATCGCGACCGGCACGCCGTGCAGCGGGCCGAGGTCATCGCCGCGCTCGACGGCGCGTTCGGCCGCCGCGGCGGCCTCCCGGGCAAACTCCTCGCAGACGGTCACGTACGCGTTGATCTCGGGGTTCACCCGGTCGATGCGCTCCAGGAACGCGTCGACGACCGCGACCGGCGAGCGCTCCCCGCGTCGGATCTCCGCGGCGAGGGTCGTCGCCGACGTGTAACAGACGTCCGTCGTGTCGGCGCGCGAGGCGTCCGCCGCGTCGTCACTCGAGGTCATACTTGAACGAGTAGCAGTACTTCTCGTACCCCAGGTCGAGGTAGAACCGATGGGCGTCCTCCCGCCACAAGCCGGACTCGAGCTCGACGGCCGCACAGTCCTCCTCGGCGGCCCAGTCGTGAACGTGCTCGAGCATCTCGGCGCCGTGGCCCTCGGACCGGTGGTCCTCGTCGACGACGAGGTCGTAGACGTACGCGTGCCGGCCGAGGTAGAGGTTCGTCGAGATCGTGACGCCGGCGACAGCCACCGGCTCCCCGTCGACGTAGCCGGCGAAGAGCCGGTAGCCCTCCTCCGCCATCGGCTCGTACAGCTCCGCGAACGCCTCGCGGTCGAGGTGGTCGCGGAGCTGTTGCAGGACGGGGAAGACCGCGTCACGCTCGTCCGCCGAGGTGACGCGCGCTATCCGCATCGCTCCCCGTTCGGCCGGCTCGGTTCCGACCCGGCGAGGGTGCCGGCTCCGAATCCGCTCGAGCCGCGGTCAGCTTCCGTGTCGTGTCCTGCCATCCGTGATCAGTAGACCGAGGTGTCGATGTCGGCGGTGGCGATCTCGGAGGGCCACACGAGGTTGAGCTCCTGGTCGATGACCTGGTAGCCGGGGGCGGGCTGGGTGTCGACGCTGCCCCAGGCGGCCTGGTGGTTATCCTGGTAGCTGATGTAGCCGGTGCCGCCCGGGATCGGGTCGTGTTCGAGGACCGTCGACTCCCACTCCTCGACGCTTGCCGACCGGAAGGCCTCGAGGCTCTCGAAGGACGACACGTACTCCGAGATCACCTTGATGTTCTGGTAGGACAGCGCCGCGCTGCCGGTCATGTCCAGGTCGGTGCGCTCGTTCCACGCCGCCAGGGCGCCCTGTTCCTCCAGCAGCGAGTCGACGCGGCCCGCGTTCAACATCGTGAACGCTCCGTCGGCGGCGCTGCCGGCGGTCTCGAGCGCGTCCCCGATCGTGAGCCCGTAGTTGTGGAAGAAGTGCGTCTCCTCGAAGCCGGCCTCGGAGAACTGTCGCGTGAGGTTGCCGGCGCCCGAGGAGGACGTCTGGACCGCCCAGACGACGTCGGGGTCGTTGGACTGGATCCGCGAAAGCAGCGAGGTGAAGTCGGTCGCATCGAGGCTGACCTCGTCCGTGGAGATGATCTCCCAGCCGATCTCCTCGAGCTCGGGCTCCATCAGGTCCATGATCGTCAGGCCGTAGGAGGTGTCCTCGCCGATGAGGGCGATCGTCTGGTCCTCGTAGGGGAAATAGCCCGTCCCCTCCTCCTGGAACTGGTTGATCAGCTTGCGCCACCCCACCGCGTAGGCCTCCGACGGCGGCGTCGTCTTGAAGACGTTCCACAGCTCCTGTTCGTTGATCTTGTCGACGATCGCGCTGGACACCGCCTCGTCGATGATCTGCGGGACGTCGTGTTGGGCGGTGACCTCGATGGTCGCGAGCGCGACGTCGCTGTGGAAGCCGCCGCCGATCACGTCGACGTTCTCCTGTTGGATCAGCCGGTTGACCTCGTTGCGCCCCGCGGAGGGCTGCGACTCCGAGTCGCCGAAGACGAGCTCGATGTCCTGACCGTGGACGCCGCCCGCCTCGTTGATCATGTCCCGTGACATCTCGGCGCCGATCCGCTTCTGTTCGCCGATGTTGGAGGTAGGTCCCGAGAACGGGTTGTAGAACCCGATCTTGAGCCCGTCGCCGCTGCCGCCGCCGTTTCCATTACCGCCGCCATTGCCGTTGCCGCCACCGTTTCCATTACCGCCGCCATTGCCGTTGCCGCCACCGTTTCCATTGCCGCCGCCGTTGCCGAGGCACCCGGCCACGGAGGCGATCGCGATCCCGGCGCCGGTCGTTTTGAGGAAGGCCCGGCGACTGCCGTCGTTCCCGTCGCGTCCCGTCGTGGAGTCGGTCCCGCGTTCGCTCGATCCCGAATTGGTGTTTGATCCCATATGTCTGTCAACCACTATCGTGGATATGGTCGACATACTTATGCGTTCTGGAAGTGGTTAGCGGATGTCGCATTAATACTGTAAAAATGGAACTTCGTTTTATGCTCCTCTCAACAATTGGACCTCGTGTCATTCGTTCGAAGCCTCTCAATTACTCGCTTGGGGTCTCTCCCTCGTCTTCGTCCCGGAAGACCGAGTAGTTAGATATGGTTGGATATATTTTAATATAATTGGATAGTATCCATATCATCCACTCGACGTCGGATTTGAGTAAGAATTATAGGATAGTGGTCAAATATTCGTGTATGGCCGGACCACCGATAGCGGAGTTACATTTCGACGACGCACCGTCAGTCGGGGACGTCCCCGGGCCGCGCTCACGCGAGCTGCTCGAGAAACAGCGCGAGATCGATTCCAGCGCGGTCGCGTATCCCGAGGACATTCCCGTCGCCTTCGAGGCGGGGAAGGGCGCCACCGTTCGCGACCCCGACGGCAACACCTACATCGATCTATTCGGCGGCATCGGCGTGTTGAACGTCGGCCATTCGAATCCCTACGTGCTCGAGGCCGTCCACGAGCAGGCCGACAAGCTCGTTCACACCATCGACTTCCCGACCGAGGCTCGCCTCGATCTGATCGAGCGGCTCAACGAGATCGCGCCGCCCGGACTCAAGGACCAGAACCGCTTCGTCTTCGGCGGTCCGACCGGTTCCGACGCCATCGAAGCCGCGATCAAGCTGGCGAAGTACAACTCGGGCGGTGACGGGCTGATCTCGTTCCGGGGGGCCTACCACGGCACGTCCTCGGGGGCGATGAGCGTCACGGGCAATAAAAAGCTCAAGGATCATTACACGCCGCTGTTGGCGGACGTGGTGCACGCGCCGTATCCGAATCCGTTGCACCAGGAGAAGCCGCCCCAGGAGGCGGTCGAGCACTCCCTCGAGGAGGTCAAAGCGATCCTCGAGGACCCCTATGGTGGCCTGGCGAATCCGGCGGGGATCATCGTCGAGCCGATCCAGGGCGAGGGCGGGATCGTCGCGCCGCCGGAGGGCTTTTTACAAGGGCTGCGGGATCTGGCGACGGACAACGACGTGCCGCTGGTGTTCGACGAGATCCAGTCCGGCTTCGGCCGGACGGGCGAGTGGTGGGCGAGCGAGTGGTACGACGTGACGCCGGACGCGATGACGACCGCGAAGGCGCTGGGCGGGGTGGGCTTCCCGCTGTCGGGGCTGATGTATCACGAGGACCTGGACACGTGGGGGTCGGGCGACCACGCGGGCACGTACCGCGGCCACGTGGTGGCGATGCGGGCGGGCGTCCGCGCGATCGAGTACATTCAGGACCATAACCTGTTGTCCCACGCCCGCGATCTGGGCGCGGAGATCCGCGGCCGCTTTGCCGAGATCGCCGACTCGAACGACGCGATCGCGGAGATCCGCGGGAAGGGCCTGTTCATCGGCGTGGAATTCACCGGCGAGAACGGCCAGCCGGACGACGAGACGGTCGACGCGATCCAGACGGACTGTTTCGAACACGGCGTCCTCGTCTGGAAGGCCGGCCCCCACGGGAACGTGTTGCGGCTCGTGCCGCCGCTGGTACTCACCGAGGAACTGGCCGACACGGCGATGACGATCATCGCCGACGCCATCGACCGACAGACGGCCTAATCTCTGCGACGCAGGCGCTTTCGTCCCTGGGGTGCAGACGGCCGAATTTCGGCAGCGCAGACGGTCGAATTCCTGCGACGCGGACGCCCGTCCATTTATACCACAAACCGAGAGCCCATCGGGCGATCCACCGTGTGAGAACCTCACACCGCCGACTGCCGACCGACGTTTTTAAGCGAATCCGTCCGGAAGGAACGACAACTCGCTGGGACGGACCTCCAGCGGGCACCCGCCGCCCGGCCGACGCCGGCCGGGGACGGGACGAAATGTGGTCCCGCGGCGTCGTCGCGGGGCTGAATCGCAAGCGTCCGTGGACAACCCATGGCACGAAGCTTCTACTCGCACATCAAGGACGCCTGGCAGTCCCCCAAGGAGGGGAAACTCGCCGAGCTCCAGTGGCAGCGCAAGCAGGAATGGCGCGAACAGGGCGCGATCGAGCGGATCGAGCGCCCCACCCGCCTCGACAAGGCCCGCGAACTCGGCTACAAGGCCAAGCAGGGCGTCGTCGTCGCCCGCGTGAGCGTCCGCAAGGGCGGCTCGCGCAAGCAGCGCTTCACGGCCGGCCGCCGGTCGAAGCGCCAGGGCGTCAACCGGCTCTCCCGCCGGAAGTCGATCCAGCGGATCGCCGAGGAGCGCGCCTCGCGGAAGTTCCGCAACCTGCGCGTGCTCAACTCCTACTGGGTCGGCGAGGACGGCTCCCAGAAGTGGCACGAGGTGATCCTGGTGGACCCGAACCACCCCGCGATCGAGAACGACGACGACCTGAACTGGATCTGCGAGGACCAGCACCGGGGTCGGGCGTTCCGCGGACTCACCTCCGCCGGCACCAAGGGCCGCGGCCAGCGCACGCGCGGCAAGGGTACCGAGCACACGCGACCGTCGATCGGCGGCGACCGACGTCGCGGCAAGTAAGCGCCGACACGTCGGCGCCCGATCGACCGTTTTTCGACCGACTCGTCCCGTCCGGCAGCCACCGCGCCGGCATCCCGCTCGGTCGCGTTGACGGGCCGTGTCCGGCCCCGTAGCCTTATGCCCGTCACCGGCCAACGTCGGGTATGAGCCTCTCGCTGGACGCGACACAGCTGGACCGCTACTCCAGACACATCATTCTGGACGAGGTCGGCCCCGAGGGTCAGAGCCGGCTGCTCGAGGGCGACGCGCTCGTGGTCGGCGCGGGCGGACTCGGCGCGCCGGTCATCCAGTATCTCGCCGCCGCGGGCGTGGGGACGATCGGGATCGTCGACGACGACGTGGTCGAGCGGTCGAACCTCCAGCGGCAGGTCATCCACGCCGACGCCGACGTCGGCGAGCCGAAGGTCGAGTCGGCCCGCCGGTACGTCGAGGCGCTCAACCCCGACGTCGACGTCGAGACCCACGAGATCCGTCTCGACGCGGCCAACGCGCGCGAACTGGTGGCGGGTCGCGACGTGATCGTCGACTGCTCGGACAACTTCCGAACCCGATACCTCGTCAACGACGCCGCCCGGCTGGAGTCGGTCCCGGTCGCCCACGGCGCGATCTACAAGTTCGAGGGCCAGGCCACGACGCTGCTGCCCGAGGGTCCGTGTTATCGGTGTCTGTTCCCGGAGGCACCGGAGCCGGGAACCGTCCCCGACTGCGCCTCCACGGGCGTTCTCGGCGTCCTTCCCGGAACGGTCGGCTGCATCCAGGCGACCGAGGCGGTCAAGGTCCTGCTCGACTCGGGCGAGCCGCTGGCGGGACGAATGCTGTTCTACGACGCGATGGAGATGACCTTCGAGACGGTCGAGTACGCGCGAAATCCCGGCTGCCCGGTCTGTGGGGATGAGGCGATCGAGACGATGGAGGGCATCGACTACTCGGGCGGCTGCGCGATCGAGGCGGACTAGCGGCGCCGGCCCCCGCCAGCTGTTTCCGCTCCCGACCGCGGAGCCCCGTCGCGGATCGAGCCCGTCCCGGATCGAACCGGTTTAGGCGGGGCCGGTCGTGGCTACGGTAATGCTCACGCTCGGAACGGCGAGCGCGGCCCCGGGTGAGGCGGCGACGGGGCGGCTCGAGGTCGGCGAGGCGCGCGACGGCTCGCCCGTCCGACTGCCGGTGGCGGTCATCAACGGTGCCGACGACGGGAAGACGCTCTACCTGCAGGCCGTCAGCGACGGGGACGAGCTCAACGGGCTCGGCGTCGTCAACCGCGTCGTCCCCCGGATCGACCCCACGGCCCTGTCCGGGGCCGTTCTCGTCGTGGGGATCGTCAACTACTACGGCTTCCAGGCCGCCGAACACCGGAACCCGATCGACGACACGAAGACGAACCGGGCGTACCCCGGCAGCGCGAACGGGACGACCTCCGAACGGATCGCCCACGCCACCTTCGACGCGGCGACGCGCGCCGACCTGATCCTCGACCTTCATCAGGGGTCGACGAGCCGAATGATCGACGAGGTCCGCGTCCGGTGTGGCCCCAGACATCGCCTGCACGGCGACTGCCTCCGGCTCGCGAAGGTCTTCGGCTGCGGCTACGTCCTCGACCAGAAGGGCCCGGACGGACAGCTCGCCCGGATCGCCCCCAACAAGGGAATCCCGACGGTCGATCCCGAGCTCGGCGGCTGCGTCGGCTGGGACGAGGAGTCGATCCGGAAGGGCGTCGAGGGCGTCTTCAACGTCCTCGGCTACTACGGCTTCCTCGACCGGGAGGTGTCCGTCGTCAAGCAGACGCGCGCTCGCGGCTTCGAGCAGTACCGCTCGCCGTCCGGGGGGCTTGTTCACTTCGAGCGCGAGCTCGGCGAGCGCGTCTCGGTCGGGGACGTCCTCTTCGAGGTGACCGGGGTCTTCGGCGACCAGCGCGCCCGCGTGACCGCCGACAGCGACGGGATCTTCTGGCGGTCGCGCCGGCTCCCGCAGGTCGCGGCCGGCGAGTACGTCTGCTCGGTCGGAACGAACCTCGCGACGTACTGATCGTCCCCGCCGGATTCGCTCCGTCCGACGCGTTCCGTTTCGGGTGGATCGGACTCATCGCTCGGGATGGACCGGTGCGTCGAACTCGCCACGGACCAACGGCTTGGCCACGTGGCGACGGGCACACGGCGGCACCTCGTACCAGCCCGGCTCGAGGTCCCGGTCGATCCGCCGCGTCTCCTTTCCGGGCGCATCGGTTCCACAGTCCCGACACCGGTAGCCCTGCCCGCGGCCCGCCGAGGACATCGAGCGGCCGCAATCGGGACACGTCGGCGTGACGCGTTCGGTCCGGACGAGCGCTCGAACCGCGAACTTCTCGAGCTTGATCGTCCGATCGGGCGCGTTCGCGTCCCCCTCCCGGCCGGCCGCGACCTCCCCACAGACGGTGATCCGGTCGCCGGGTCGGAGGGCGCGAACGCGGTCCCGGAACCGCTCGGTCGGGGCGAAGGCGGCCGCCAGCAGGCGGTCGCGGTCGTCGTCCGCTTCCGCTCCCGCTTTCGTTTCTGCTCCCGCTTCCGGCGCGGCGAGCTCGAGGAACACGTGGCCGCCGCGTCGCGTCTCGGGCACGGTCGCGACCGCGCAGTCCACGCGGTAGCCGGCACCGGCACGGAGCGACCCGATCTCGCCCGTTCGGAGATGCGCGTCGGTTCCCTGGTTCGTCAGGAACGTCGTCGCCCGATCGACCGGTTCCGAGTCGATCCGCTCCGCGACCGCGCGACACGCGTCGGGGTCGTCGCCGCGGATCCCGTAGAGGATCGGGCCGGGCGCGTTCGGGACGCAGACGGCCGCGTCGGTGCCGCGGTCGACGGTGTCCCAGACCGTCGGATAGCCGGCGTCGGCGGCGGTGAACACCGAGTCGTGGTCGACCGACCGCGGGGTGCCACAGCGGTCGAACTCGCGATAGGCGATGTGTTCGTGGGTCCACTCCTCGAAGGCGGCGGCCGCCCCGACGGCCGCCAGCGCGCCGATCCGCCCCCGTCCCTCGACCGGACACCCCTCGGCGGCGAAGCCGGCGTGGCGGAGGCCGTGCTCCTCGATCAGCGAGATCGCGTCCGCCAGGTCGTAGCGTCGCCGCAACGCGCCGCGGGCGAACTCGGCGATCGGGTTCGGGATGGCGGCCGCTGCAGGGAGCGGATTCGGGACGGCGTTCGCTTCGTCGGTCGGATCCGGGGCATCCGCCTCGACCTCCGGCGAGACGTCGGCGACGACGACGCCGGGGGAGGTCCGCGGGTCCTCGCCGATCGACCACTCGCGGATCGCGGCGGTAGCGATCTCGAGCGCCCGATCCGGCTCGAGGTCGGTATGGAGCGCGAGCGCGGCGTTGCCGCGAGTCTTGTGTTTCACGGCGGGATTGAGCCGGACCAGCAGCCGCCGATGTACCGTCGCGCCCGTCGCCTCGATCCGCTCGGCGACGCGGGTCGCGAGATAGGTCGTACACATCCCGTGGGACCGGGAGTCGGTGTCGTCGAGGCCGACGATGGTCACGGGCGCAGTTCGCCCCGAACGAATAAGCCGGTTTCGCGGTCGGAGTGATATTTAAAAGGCTTCGCCGGGTCACCAGAAAACCACCCGATGGCGGCGTCCCTGTGGTCGTCCCGCCGGCACAACGTATTTACGTGGTGAGAGGGTATTCACGAATATGTCACGGGCAGCCTTGATCGGCAACCTCACGGCGATGCTGGAGGACGCCTCGTTCCTCGTCAGCGATCGCTGTGCGGTCCGCCCGAAGAGCTTCGACCTCGCGGCCCGGCGCGGCGAGGACCTACTGCTCTTGAAGATCCTGGGGAACATCGACGCGCTCGACGCGGAGACGGGCGCGGAGATGCGCCGGCTCGGGGAGTACCTCGACGCCACCCCGATGGTGATCGGGATGCGGACGCGCGACGAGGACCTCAAGCCCGGCGTCGTCTACTTCCGCCACGGCGTTCCGGTGCTCAACCCCGACACGGCCTACGACCTCTTCGTCGAGGAGGTCCCTCCGCTCATCTACGCGGCCCCGGGCGGCCTCTACGTCAGCCTCGACGGCGACCTGCTGGCTGACGAGCGCGAGGAGCGCGGCTGGTCGCTCGGACGGCTCGCCACGGAGCTGGGCGTCTCCCGCCGGACCGTTTCGAAGTACGAGGACGGGATGAACGCCTCCGTCGAGGTCGCGATCCAGCTCGAGGAGCTGTTCGACCAACCGTTCTCGAGTCCCGTCGAGGTGCTGGAGGGCGCCGAGGACGTTCGCGAGGCCGACCCGACGCCGTCCCCGCCGGACGCCGACCCCGACGACGAGCACGTCCTCCACGTGCTCACCGCGGCCGGGTTCACCGTTCATCCGACCTCGCGGGCGCCGTTCAAGGCGGTCTCGGAGTCCGAGGACGACCGCCCGGAGATGCGCGTGCTCACCGGCCACTCGCCGTTCACCGAGGCGGCCGAGAAGCGCGCCCGCATCATGTCCTCGATCGGGACGGTCGCACAAACGCGGTCCGTCTACTTCACCGAGAACCGCCGAAAGCGCGAGCGGGTCGACGGCACCGGGCTCGTCTCCTGTGAGGAGCTCGCGGAGATGAACGACCCCGACGCGATCCGCGAGCTGATCGAGGAGCGCGCCGAGAAGCCGGCCGAGGCCTGAAGCGCTCGCGTTGCGGTTTTCGTTCCCCGTTCGGCCGACCGGACCGATCGTCCGGTTCAGGCCGCCGCGCCGTACGTCTCTTCGAGATACTCGACGATGTCGTCGCTTTCCGGCATTCCCTCGACGTCGTGGTCCTCGTCGACGAGCACGGGCACGCCGGTCTGTCCGCTTACCGCCTCGACCTCCTCGCGCTCGGCGTGCGACTGCGGCACCATCCGCGATTCGTACTTCAGATCGAGGTCGGCGAGCTTCTCCTTGACCTTCGCGCAGTACGGACACCCTTCGAGTTCGTAGAGGATGATGTTCGACATCGACGAAGGATACGTGCGCCAGCAAATTAAGGTCGTGGTGTGTGTGTTCCGCAGGCCCACGGGCGCGGGTCGGGATCGAGCGCGAGGATAGTGGCGGAGACTGCGCTGATCCGGTCGTTCGTCCGGGCCTAGAGGATCACGCCGCTCGTCTGGAGGACGTAGTAGGCGGCCACCAGGACGGCGAGGACGTACTGTCCGGGCGAGACGTCGCCGGGCTCGCCGACGGCGAGCTTGATGATCGGGTAGGCGACGATGCCGGCGGCCAGGCCGTCGGCGATCGAGTAGGCGAACGGCATCACGGTGACCGTGAGCCCCGCCGAGACGGTCCACGCGGGATCGCTCCAGTCGACCTCGGTGAGCCCCTGCAGCATCATCACGCCGACGACGACCAGCGCGATGAAGGAGGCGTATCCGGGAATCGCGGCGACGACGGGGATCACCACGAGGGACGCCAGAAAGCAGAGCGCGACGACGAGTGCGGTGAGTCCGGTTCGACCGCCCTCCTCGACGCCGGTTGAGGACTCGATGTAGGTGGTCACCGTCGAGGTGCCGACCATCGCGCCGACCGTTGTTCCGACCGCGTCGGCCATCAGCGGCTTGTCCATCTCGGGAAGGTCGCCGTCCTCGTCGAGGAAGTCGCCGTACTGCGAAACGCCGATCAGCGTGCCGGCGGTGTCGAAGAAGTCGACGAAGAAGAAGGTGAACACGACCAACACGAAGGTGAGCGGTTCGATCTCGGCGAATCCGTCCACGAACGCGCCCGCAAGCGGCGTGATGTCGTACTGCGCTGCGGGCAACGTCTCGGGCGTGATGGCGCCGCGTTCGAAGGCACCGGCGAACGTCAGGCCCCAGCCGACCAGCGACGTCGCGAGGATCCCGAGGACGATCGATCCGGTGATACCGCGGGCCCACAGGGCGAAGGTAAGAACGAGTCCGAAGACGCCGAGGATCGCCCACGGATTGCCGAAGACGCCGCCGAGGGTGACGAGCGTCGCCTCGTCGGGGACGACGATCTGCAGCTCCTGGAGCCCGATGAACAGCAGGAACAGCCCGATCCCGGCGCCGACCGCACGCTTGACCGGCTCCGGGAAGAGCTGGATCACGTACTTGCGCGCTCCGACGAGCGTGAGCAGCATGAAGACCACGCCCTCGACGAACACCGCCGCGAGCGCCGTCTGCCACGGGATGCCGAGCCCGAGGACGACCGAGAACGCGAAGAAGGCGTTGAGCCCCATGCCGGGCGCGAGGCCGAACGGCCGGTTGGCGTACAGCGCCATCACCAGCGTCGCGGCCGCGGAGGCGAGGACCGTCGCGATCGCGATCATCTGGACGACCTCGAAGAACTCGTACCCGGGTATCTGGATCGCCTCCGCCAGAATGAACGGGTTGACGACGATGATGTACGACATCGCGAGGAACGTGGTGATCCCCGCGATCAGTTCCGTCTTGACGTCGGAGCCCCGTGCCGCGACGTCGAACCGGTCGGCGAGCGTTTCCGTGAGTCCCATTGGATGATTGTGCGTCTCTCACGGTTGGATTATAAGGGTTACTGATAGTGTTGATCACGGACGTGGATACAACGACGGTGAAACCACTGCGAGACGCTCGAAGCAGGTGAGTGACTCGGACTACTCGACCGTCTCGAGCGCCCCCACCGGCGCGTCGGTGATCCCGCGGGCGCGGTCGAGTCCCTCCTCGCCGACCGCGATGAGCGCGAAGACGCCGGTGACCTCGGCGTCGGCCTGGAGCGCGATGTCCAACAGCAGCTCCTGGGTCTCGCCCGACCGGATGAGGTCGTCGACGATGAGGACGGTCTCCCCGGCGTCGATCGCGCTGGCCGGCAGGTAGTAGGTCAGCTCGATGCCGGACGCGAGCCGCTGTCGGGATTCGATGAACTCCTCGACGGCGGTTTCCTTCGACTTCTTCGCGTACGCGAGCCGGGCGTCGAAGAAGGACGCCATCGCCGCGCCGAGGGTGATTCCGTCCGTCGCGGCCGTCAGGACCACGTCCGGCGTCTCGAAGGCGAACGATTCGGCGGCCACCGGCGCGACCAGATCCAGAAACGACTGATCGAAGACGACGGCCGAGTTGTCGACGTAGCCCTCCTCGTCGAAGGCGATCCGCGACTGCAGCTCGTCCGCGAGGGCGTCGTGGCCGACGCCGTTGACGATCTCGCGGGCGCGGTCGGGACCCGGGAGGACGTGTCCGTTGACGTAGCGGTTCAGGTCCCCCGCCGGCAGGCCCGTCGTCTCGGCCAGCTCGTCGTAGGTCCGGGGGCGTTTCAACATCCGGAGCACGGCGACCGCCTGCAGCTGGAGGGCTGCCTTCTCTGCACGGTTCATAGAGTCGATCGTAAATGCGTATGTATGAATATATCGATATTAAAAACCAAGTAGATATTCACGAACGTGGTACACTCGCGGCCGCTCGGTCGACGCCGGCGGCTCGTCTATCGCTCGCGGACGACCACGAACTCGGCGAGGTCGCGGAGGTACTGCATCGCCTCGGTGTCGGGGAGATCGGTCGCATCGAGCGCCTCGAGGGCGGCGTCGGACTGCGCACGCGCCTCCTGGGTCGCCTCCGCGGGACTGAGTCGGGTGACCTGCACCACCGACGGGCGGTCCATCTCGGCGTCCTGGCCGGTCGGCTTGCCCAGCGAGTCGGGGTCGGCCGTCGTGTCGAGAACGTCGTCGCGCATCTGGAAGGCGACGCCGACGCGCTCGGCGTACTCGCCGAACGACTCGACGACGAAGGGGTCTGCCTCGGCGGCGACGGCGCCGAGCTCGGCCGCCGCGCGGAACAGCGCGCCGGTCTTGCGACGCGCGAGCGTCTTGTATTCCGCCTCGTCGGTCGGGCGATCGACGAGCTCCGTGGCCTCGCCCTCGCCGAGCTCGACCATCGCCTCCGCGACGATCCCCATCGCCCGTTCGTTCGACGAGAACAGCGCGAACGCCTCGCCGAGCAGGCCGTCGGAGGCGACGATCGCCGGGCCGTAGCCGTATTCGGCCCACGCTGAGGGCGTCCCGCGCCTGACGTCCGAGCGGTCGATGATGTCGTCGATGACCAGCGAGGCGTTGTGCACGAGCTCGATCCCGGCGGCGAAATCGACCGCTGCGTCCGGGTCGCCGCCGACGGCCTCGCAGGCGAGGATCGTCACCGCCGGCCGCACCCGCTTGCCGCCCGCGAGAACGACGTGTTCGAGTTCGTCGGCGAGCTCCGGGGGATCGACCGCCGCGAGGACCTCCTCGATCCGCTCGTCGACGAGCGTGACCCGCCGTTCCAGGTACTCCATCGGCCATATAACTGTTCCCCCTGCGCAAAGGTGTGACGGTCCGGGCCGTGTCCCGGATTAGGGTTCGAACTCGTAGAGATCGTCCCCGACGTGGTGGACCGACTCGACGACCTTTCCCTCCTCGCCGACCATCTCCGGGCCGTCGACGAGCGCGCGGCCGATCGCGAGCACCTTCCCGTGGGTCTCCTCGGCGATCGCGACCAGGTCGCCGGCCTCGACGTCGGGATCGGCCTCGACGATCCCCGGTCGCATCACGTCCGCCCCGTTCGAGACGAACGAGATCGCGCCCGCGTCGACCGTGACGACCCCGGAGTCGGGGTTGGTCTCGTTGGCGCCGCGAACCGTCACGAACGGTTCCTCGTCGGTGTAGAACACCAGCGGCTCCCCGTCGACGAGCACGAGGTCGAACGCGGAGTCGGTCAGCTCGACGAGCTCGAAGGCGTCCCCGTCGATCTCGACGCCGAGCCCGTCGGCCAGCGCCGCCCGGATCTCGTCGATGGCGTCGCTTCGGAGGTGGTGGCGGGATTTCACCTGCATACCATCGGGTGCGGCGGGCACGCGCATAAATCGTCCCCATTCGAAACCGGCGTTCGGTCCGTCCGGGATCGGCGACCCGACCCACCCCGCGCCACCGACCCCGACACGCCTTTCTACCCGACACGCGTTGTGTCGCGTATGTCACCGGACGCGCAGTCGGAGTCGGACGACGAGGAGGGGCCCGTTCGGGTCACGGAGGAGTTGGCCCGGCACATGGCGAACAAACGCGAGGAGCTCTTCGAGGAGTTCGGGATCCGCGACGAGTTCCCCGCCGAGGTCCTCTCGGAGGCAAAAGCCCGCACGGAGGACGTCGGATCGGAGATCCAGGCGGAGATCGACGAGCGCGAGGACCTCCGGGATCTGACGACCTGGACGACCGACCCGGTCGATGCGCAGGACTTCGACGACGCCATCTCGATCCGACGCGAGGAGGACGCCTACCGGCTGTGGGTCCACATCGCCGACGTCACCCACTACGTGACCCCCGAGACGTCGATGTGGGAGGAAGCCGTCAAGCGGTGTAACACGGTCTACCTCCCCGGTTATACGGTTCATATGCTGCCGCCGATCCTCGCGGAGACGGTCTGTTCGCTCGTCCCCCAGGAGGACCGGCTCGCCCACACCGTCGAGATGGAGATCGACGACGAGACGCTCTCCTTCGAGGACGTCGACATCTACAAGTCCGTCATCAACTCCGACGAGCGGCTCACCTACTCGGAGTGTGAGAACCGCCTCGAGGACGAGGACGCGCCGTTGCACGACGAGAACGTGCTCGCGTTCGAGCTGGCCGACCGGATGCACGAACAGCGCAAGGCGGACGGCTCGCTCGTGTTGAACCCCCGCCGCGACCGGGCGCACACGATCATCGAGGAGTCGATGCTCAAGGCGAACAAGGCCGTCACGCACACGCTGATGTGGGACCGCGGCGTCGAGGCGATGTACCGCGTCCACCCGCAGCCGACCCCTGACCAGTGGAACGACGCGCTGCGGGAGATCCAGGAGCTCGACTCCGTGTCGATCCCGGGATCCTCCTGGGACGATCCGCGAAAGGCCGTCAACGCCGCCCTCGAGCAGTCGCCCGACCGCCAGCTCAACAAGATCCAGCGGGCCGTCCTCAAGGTGATGCCGCGCGCCAAGTACATGAACGACCCCTTCGGCGGCCACCACGCGCTCAACTTCGACATCTACGGCCACTTCACCTCGCCGATCCGGCGGCTCTCCGACCTGATCAACCACTGGATCGTCCACACGAACGACGTCCCCGAGACGCTGATCAAGCTCTGTGACCGCGCCTCGGATAACCAGAAGGACGGCGAGACCGCCGAGCGGCTCTACAAGCAGTTCCTCCAGGAGGTCGGCGTCGACCCCTACGCGGTCAACAACCGCGGCGTGGAGGTCGTCGAGGATCCCGACGAGGCCGAGTACGGCGTGTGACGGAGCGGATCGAGGAAGCGGTTCGCACCGAACGAGCCGACTGCTGCGGCCGGTTCCGCCATCCCCGCGCCGGTGCGACCCTTTCACCCTCTCGGCCGAAGGTATATGTCGGATGCGCCGCCTCGTTCGGACGAGACCGATGATCGCGGATACTCGGGCCAGTTCGAAGAAGCTCATCGCCGTCCTGCTTGCCGGCGTGGTGTTGGTTACCCTCCTGGTCGTCGTGGCCGTCGTCCTCGGCGCCGCCGAGCGGTCCATCGACGGAGTCATCGGCGTTTCGGTGGCACTCACGGCGACGGCCTGACATCCCACGTGTTCCCGTCCGCCGTCCGCGCCGAAGCATTCCGCCGTCCGCGCCGAAGCATTGATACGGACACCCACGGTACGGGACGGTGATGATTCGGGGACGGGTCGCCGACGCCCGCGATCGGGTACGGTCGCGGCTGGAGGCCGCCTTCATCGAGGACCACTCGCCGCGGGAGGTCGCGTTCAGCTTCAGCCTCGGCGTCTTCATCACCGCCCTGCCGACGCTGGGGTTCGGCGTCGCCGTCTTCCTCGCGCTGGCGTACCTCTTCAAGCAGCTGAGCAAGATCGCCCTGTTCGCGTCGGTCATCGTCCTCAACCCGGCCGTGAAGTGGGGCGTCTACGGGACGAGCTACTGGCTGGGTCGGCGCCTGCTCGGTCCGATCCCCACGGACGCCGTGGGTACGTTCACCCCGATCGCGGGGTCACACCACCTGCTCCGGCTCTGGGTGGGGAACCTGGTCCTCGCCGTCGTCTTCGCCGTGATCGCCTACGCGATCGCGCTCCGGCTGGTGCACGCGTTCCGCCGCCGCGAAGCCGACCGCGAGTCGCTCCCGATCGACGTCGAGCCGAAGTGACGACCGGTTTCGTCACGACGGCCGACCCGGTCCGGACGAAAAGATTCCACGCTATCCGGCGATCACGACCTCGTCTCGAACGGGTTCGGGTCATCATTGAAGTATGCCAGGCCCGTTGCTCCGGTATGATCGACACGAAACGGCTGCTTGAGCGGCTCTCGAGCGAGCGGGGTGCGGACTTCGAGTTCGAACCGACCCCGTCGGCGGCGGCGATCCGCGAGGCCGTTCGGTCGCTACAGGCGGAGGGTCTCTGTGGTCGTCGCGTCGTGGAACAGCGGCTCGGCCCCTACTTCCTCGCCAGCGATCAGCACGGACAGCGCGAGCTCGACCTCCTCGAGGAGATCGTCGAGGAGGAGTACGCCGACCGAAACGTCTGCGTCCGGACCCGCAGCGCCGAGTGTAGCCGGCTCCGTGGCGGATGTCGCGGCGCACGGTGAGCAACCATCGGCGCCAATCACCATCTTCGACCCATCTGCGGACCATCGTTTGCTCCGCTCACTCGACTCAGGGATGGAGGAGGGAGGTGCCGCGGCCACCTGATCGAGTGACGACACGTTGGTCACCGAGGGTCGAGGGAATCAACCCCGGACGGATCGAACCGGAAGTAGTGTCACTAGAATAACAACAACCTTTATTCACCCAACACCGGTAGCCAGTCGTATCGAGTTGTGATCGTTGCCAGCACCTTATCGGTACTCGGGTTTTTCCTGACCGCTGCTGTCACACAGACCAAGGGCCTCCGGCTCGGCGGTTCGATACTCATCCCGACGCTGGTCGTATACGCTCTCAAAGACTTCACGACGCTTCCGGTGTTCGTCGTCAGTACCGTCGTCGCCTACCTCATCCTCTGGCAAGCTAAAGAGCGTACGCTCGTGTACGGCCGGGACGAATTTCTCGTCGCGCTCGCAGCCGGGTCGCTGGTTCCGATCGCCGGCTACTTCCTCCTCTTGACGATCTACCCCGCGTTCCTCGAAGTCAATCCGCTCGTGTTCGTCGGCAGCATTCTCCCCGGACTCGCGGCCTACAACGTCGCACAGACGAAGCCCGAGTACCGACGGCAGGATCTACGATACACTGCCGGGCTCATAGTCGGTCTCATCCTTCTCGGGGCGGTTCTGATCAACCCGTGGACTGCGCGCCTCCTCGGTGATGCGACGCCGCTGGTCCTGTTCGCACGGACGTCGGATATCGCCGTCCTCACCGGGTCAGTCGTCGAGGGCTTCCTGGCTCCGAACATTGCGATTCGAACGGACATCGTGCTGTTCTTCGTGGTCGGAATGGCGCTCTCGGAACTCGTCCGTCGGGAGTTCGGCATCCGGATCGGTATCATCTCGATGGCTCTGATAGCACTCTTCTCGCTCGTCAGCCGCTGGCTGCTGGTCCTGTTTCTCCTCTCGTTCGTCGTCTCGCTCGTTGCAGTCTGGATCGTCCACCGTACGACGCTGCTCTACGGTCGCGTCCTCATCAGTATCGGGTGTGGGATCGGGACGCTGGCCGCGCTTGGATTCGCCACGCAACTGCCGATCATCCGAGGGTTCTCGGCATTGTTCGTCGGCGTCATCGCTGGCGTCGATGCCTACGCCGTCCACGTGACACCACCGCTGGAACGCCGCCAGCAACCGTTCCTGGCCGTTGCGGTGTTTCTCGGAATGCTGCTGCTTCTCCGGGTCTTTATCGATCCCTTCCGTCGCGGCGTCCTCCAGGAATTCACCACGGTCCATCTGCTCATCGGAAGCGCCGTCATTCTGGTCTGTCTCGGCATTGCGTACCGATTGCGGATCCCGAAACCTGATGACGAGGACATCCTTTCGGCATCGGTTCTCTCCGGAGGTGACGGATAATGGGATGGTTTGAACGTAGTCGGTTGTCCTACGGCGGGAAACTGCTTCCGAGTGCCGGTGTGATGGACGGTGTCCGCTCGTTTTTCACCAGGGGGAAGAAACACCGACAACTCCTTGCAGATGCGGACGTACGGATCGGCGTTTCGGGCATTCGAGGAAAATCATCGACCGCCAAGCGGTTCGGCGAGATTCTACACGAGCGGGGCTACGATACGTATACGAAGATCACCGGTGACCGGCCGACCTCCTACACCAACGGCCGAATGACCGCGATCCAGCGGCGCGGACCACGCGTGACGCTGTACGAGAACATCAATCTCGTTCAGGAGTTCGTGCCCCAGCTTGCGAGTACGATGCCTGATGATGCCATCATTATGGAGAACCAGGCGATCACCGAATACACGATGCGGATGGTCAACGAACAGTTTCTCAGACCCGATATCCTGGTTTTCTGTAACGTTCGTCAGGACCACAACGACACGCTCGGCAAGCGACGGCAAACGATCGCTCGCTCGTTCGCCAGATCGGTACCGGAGGGGTGTCACGTCATCAACGGCGAGCAACACGGCGTCATTCACGAGTACCTCACGGAGGAAATCGAAGCACGAGGGGCCACGATCGAACAGGTGGACGTCCCCGACCGTCATCGTGACCTCATCGGCGCCGAGACGGTCCACGCACTGAATCACATTCTGGACTATCTTGACGAACCACCCTTGCCGGATGCTGAACTCCAGACGATGCTCGATGACATCCAGCCGGAATGGACCGAGCTACCGGGAGGTCGCGTGTTTAACGGAGCCAAAGTCAACGAAATCGAGAGTACCGAACTGTTCCGCCGGCAGTTGGTCGGCACGGGTGACGACGCTGAGCTGGTCTGTCCGTTCGTGTTCCTTCGTCACGACCGCCGTGGTCGGACTGCATCGTTCGTCGAGTACATCAACATCCTCGCCGACCGCGACCTCATCGACAGCGTTCACGTCGGTGGGTCGTATACCGGCGTCTTCGCGCAACGCGTGTCCGTTCCAGCGACGGAGCACGATACCGATGCAACGAGCGCAAGCGAGGTCCTCGATCGACTGCTTGCGACGAACCAGCCGGTGATATTTATGGCGAACACCGTCCATCCGTTTATGCGAGACCTCGCCGACGAGGTGGAGTTCCGGGAGCGCGGTGGGCCAGCGCCGCTTCCGAATTATTGATGCTATCGGCTCTCGCTTCCGAAGGATGCTCGACACCCGGTGGTTCGAACCGAACCCAGACGATATGCTTCGATCGTTGTCCGTGACGGCCAGTATTCACATCCGCGTTCGCTATCGCGAACGCTCTGCTTGACGTTTCCTCACCGCGTTGAAAAACGGACTCGCGGGGGTCCCGCGAGCGACCGTCGGGAGCGAGGGGGACCACGCGAGGGAACGAGGCGAGCGAAGCGAGCCGAATGGACTCGCGGTGATTTGAACCGAAACCGGACGTGCTCGCTGTGTGCGACCGGTCGGGTTCAAATCTCCACCCGGCATTCTCGTTCCCTCGAAAACTCGGTCGCTCCGATGGACTCGCGGGGTCCCCGTGAGCGAAGCGAACGGGGGCACGCGAGGGAACGACTGAACGAACGAAGTGAGTGAAGGAGTGGACTCGCGGGGATTTGAACCCCGGGCCTCTTCCTTGCGAAGGAAGCGATCTGCCACTGATCTACGAGCCCGCCGACATCAATACTCAGCCGACCGCCGTACTTGTACCTTACTTTTCGCGGGCTCCGTGGTACGGGCCACCGATCGGACGAGCAACGTGACCGCCGTCACGCCGGTCGCGCCGCTGGTCGACGCGAAAAACGAAAGAAACTGCGGCGCGCGAGAATGCGCCCTAGCGCTAGTCCTCGAGTACGATCTCGATGCTGACGTCGTTCGGCACCTGGATGCGCATCAGCTGGCGAAGCGCCCGCTCGTCCGCGTCGATGTCGATCAGACGCTTGTGAACGCGCATTTCCCAGTGTTCCCACGTCGCCGTGCCTTCTCCGTCCGGCGACTTTCGGGACGGGATCTCCAGCGTCTTCGTCGGCAGCGGGATCGGACCCGACAGGGAGACTCCCGTCGAGTCCGCGATCTCGCGGACGTCGTCGCAGATGTCGTCGAGGTCCTCGGGGCGGGTGCCGGCGAGGCGGACGCGTGCCTGCTGCATCGATTATCGCTCGTTGACGTCCAGCACCTTGCCGGCCGCGATGGTCTGACCCATGTCACGGATGGCGAAGCTGCCGAGCTCCGGAATCTCGCCGGACGGCTCGATGCTGAGGGGCTTTTGCGGACGTACGGTGACGACTGCGGCGTCGCCGGACTTGATGAAGTCCGGGTTCTCCTCGGCGACTTCGCCCGAGGACGGGTCGATCTTCTGGTCGATCGACTCGATCGTACACGCGACCTGCGCCGTGTGGGCGTGGAAGACCGGCGTGTACCCGGCGGTGATGACGCTCGGGTGCTGCATCACGACGACCTGGGCCTGGAAGGTCTCGGCGACCGTCGGCGGGTCGTCCGCGGGGCCACAGACGTCGCCGCGGCGGATGTCGTCCTTGCCGATGCCGCGGACGTTGAACCCGACGTTGTCGCCGGGCTCGGCCTTCGGCACTTCCTCGTGGTGCATCTCGACCGTCTTCACCTCGCCGCCGACGTCCGACGGCTGGAAGGAGACGTTGTCGCCCGTGTTGAGGACGCCGGTCTCGATCCGTCCGACCGGGACGGTCCCGATGCCGGAGATCGTGTAGACGTCCTGGATCGGAAGCCGCAGCGGCGCGTCCGTCGGCGGCTCGGACTCCGGCAGGTTGTTGAGGGCCTCAAGGAGGATCTCGCCGTCGTACCAGTCCGTGTTCTCGGACTCGTCGGCGATGTTGTCGCCCTCGAACGCCGAGATCGGGATGTACTTGGCGTCGTCCGCGTTGAAGCGAACCTGGTTGAGCAGGTCCTGAACCTCGGACTTGACCTCCTTGTACGTGGACTCCTCGTAGTCGACGAGGTCCATCTTGTTCACGCCGATGATGAGCTCGTTGATGCCCAGCGTGCGGGCCAGGAAGACGTGCTCGCGTGTCTGGGGCGCGACGCCGTCGTCAGCCGCGACGACGAGGACGGCGTTGTCGGCCTGGGAGGCGCCCGTGATCATGTTCTTCACGAAGTCACGGTGACCCGGACAGTCGACGATGGTGAAGTAGTACTGGTCCGTGTCGAACTCCTGGTGGGCGATGTCGATCGTGACGCCACGCTCGCGCTCCTCGGCGAGGTTGTCCATCACGTAGGCGAACTCGAACCCGCCCTTGCCCTTCTCTTCGGCTTCCTCGCGGTGCTGCTCGATGACGTGCTCGGGGACGCTCCCCGTCTCGTAGAGGAGTCGGCCCACGAGCGTACTCTTGCCGTGGTCGACGTGGCCGATAATGGCCAGATTCTGGTGCGGTTTGTCACTCATGGGGTAATCACGCGCTAAGGCGCTCTGTGAGGATGTTTTCGTGTGATTCCACTAAAACGGTTTCGATACGGACTACGGCCGATCTGGCGCCGTCTGGCGGTTTGTGCCGAGTTGGCATATGGGTTGATCGTGGCGTCTCGCGATCGAAGGCCGCGAGAACGCGTCAGCGTCCGCGGCGGAGACGGCTAGGCGGATCGGAACGGCTCGAGGGCGTCGGCTTCGAACGCGACGCGCTCCCCCGAGCGGTCGAAGCAGCCGTACTCCGTGACGCCCTCGATGCTCGGCGTGCCGTCGCTGAGCAGGGTGTGTTCGATGCGGACCGCACGGTCGTCGACCGCGCGGACGTCCGACTCGACCTGCAGGGTGGACTCGAAGGGTACCGGTGACGTGAACTCCCAGCGCCAGTCCGCGAGCCGGAACGGCTGTCGGTCCCCGCTCAACGCGGCGCGGCTCGTTCCCGCGTCCTCCAGGAACGCCTCGAGCGCGGCGTCGGCGAAGCTCGGATACTCCTCGAAGTACGCCAGCTCCGACCCCTCGATGTGGGGGCTTCGAATCGGGAACGACGCGCTGAAGCTCGGGAGCGCGTCCGCCGCCTCCGCCGCCGCACCGTCGCCGGCTCCGTCGGCTTTCATCCTCGGCGCGTCGGGACCGACGGCCGGGTCCCGGTCGACGAGCCGGTCCGCGAAGGCCTCCCGCGTCGCGTCCGGTAGCTCGAGCGCGCCGCCCTCGGGCGCGATCGTGACGTGCGTGATCCGCCCGGTCGCCACCGGCTCGCCGTCGCCGTCGGTCATCTCGTAGACGAGTTCGACGCTCGAGTTGCCGACGTCTACGGGAACGGTCTCGACCGAGACCGTGTCCTCGAAGGTCGGATAGCGGTGGACCGAGGTGCTGGCGACGACGGGTGCGTAGGGGATCCCGTCGGCCGCGACGATGTCCTGGAACCGGTGTCCGAGCGCCCCGGTGATCTCCTGTGTCGAGATCAGCTCCCAATCGAAGAACAGGGACCCGTGGACGAGGGGCCCGGCCAGTTCGCCGAAGCGGATCGGATGTGAGTCGATCGTTTGCACGGTCGGGTAAACGCGGTCGACACACTACAGCGTTTAGGTTCCGGCGCCCGCTTCGTTCCGGCAGCCGTTTCCTCACGGCAGCCGCTTCCTCACGGCAGCCGCTTCCTCACGGCAGCCGCTTCCTCACGGCAGCCGCTTCCACCCGCGCCGGCCTCGGTCGACGGTCCGCCGACTGATGGCTCTCGGCGGCGAACGCGACGCCGACCCTCATCGAACCGAAAAAGGTCCGCGAACGGAGACCGCGGTGACCGGCGCGTGCCGGTGCGTCGTTAGATGTAGTCGATCGACTGCGGCAGCTCGAGCTTCATTCCCTTGCGCTCGCGAATCTCCATGATCTTCTCGCGCTGGAGGTTGTCGACGAGCACGCGGAAGCCGGCGTTCTCCGTGTTCCAGGAGGCGCGGCCCTCGGTGGCCGAGCGGATGTCGCTCGAGAAGCCGATCATCTCCTCGACCGGCGCGATGCCCTCGACGACCATCAGGTCGCCCTCCTGGTACATGTCGTCGACGC